>CALFAM010000296.1 GCA_937948815.1 uncultured bacterium | reverse complement strand
AAATGTGAGCTGCTCGACCTCAGAGCAGTCAGAGGTAGAGCTGCCACCTGACGGGGCGGTGCCGAAGCTGAAACTGCCGAGAATGCCGGTTGTTGTTAGTGAGGTTTGGAATCCTCCATCGATACCGCCAAGGCATGCGCTGCCGCTCAGGATCTGTCCGCCGAGACCGGGAATCTCGAAGCCGATGTCCCCAAACAGACAGATCTGCGGCGGCCGGGGAGGCCAACATTGCCAGGAGAGGCGGACGGCGAAGTTCCCGAAGGCAGAAAACAGTCGGATGCCGGCGGGGACCTTGACGCCGAGTGGCAACTGGTTCAACACGCCGAAGTCGATGTCGCCGGTGAGTGGATCAAACGGAATGGCGAGGGTGTAGGAGTAGGCATAGCGCGCCCAGGCTTGCACGCTGCAGCTGAGCTGGAGACCGCCCTTGGTCGGGACAGGCGGCGCGGCCAGATCCTCGCGGAACGCGAAATCCTGAAAGTAGATCTCGGGGACCTTCTCACCGAGCGTAGCGGCCTTGCGCGCGGCTTCTTCGGTCACCAGAATCTGATTGCGCGTCGGAGGCTCACCGCTGCTTGCACCGGCGACGATCGTCAGCGGGACCGTCGTGGTGCCGCCGGGGCCGGTGACCGTCAGGCTGGCGGAACCGCCAGGAGCCGAGTCGGCCACGCGTAGAAACCCGTTCCATTGGTTCTCGTTCGAGTCCCAGGAGAAGATGCTGAGCCCGGCACTGCCCGTCACCCGCGCACCGCCCAGGTTCTCGCCGAGCAAGACCAAGCTGTAGAGCTTGCCGCGCTCAGGTTCCTCGGGTGTCATGATGTCGATCACCGGCACGGCGTCGAGCACGCGAAACGCGGTGGTTGCACCTTCTTCCAGGCTCGCGACGGCCAGGGTGTAGTTACCGTCGGGCACACTCGTGGCGTCGATTTCGATCTCGAGACTACTGCCATCGAGGGCTGCGCTCACGACGGTCACAGGAGGCGGGTTGCTGCTCGGGGCGACCGCGAAGACGTCGTTGCCCGCCAGGTCACTGCCGTGAACTGTGACGGTGGTGACCTCGCCGAGTGCGACCGTCCGTGGCTCCAACCGCGCGATGATCGGTGCGTTGGCCGAGCGTACGCGGAAGTTGAGAGGGTCGGAGGGTGGGCCATCTGGTTCCCCGACGGCGTACTGCTCTTCGGTGTAGATGGCGAGATCGAGACTGTCCCAAGGCTGCTCGTCTTCAAAGACGCCGTTTTGGTCGGTGTAGCCCACCAACGTTGGTTGCTCGCCATCCGCTCCGCCGTCTCGCAAGCGGTAGCGATAGACCGGCTCGTTGGCTTGGATCGGCTGGGTGGTGAGGCGGACGCGGTCCAGATCGTCGACGCGGTAGTGCGGATAGGGCTCGAAGCGGCTGACCATCGGTGCCTGAATCCCTTGAGCTACTTCGAAGGCGAGAGGCTCGGACTGCAGGCCACCCGCGCTGCCCACCGCGAAGCGCTCTTCGGTGTAGATCCCGATATCGTCTGACTCCAGCACCTCAGTGAGCGTGAAGCTTCCGTCGGCGCCGGTCTGGCCGACGTGGGATGGCTGAGCGCCATCGGGGCCGCCGTTGCGCAACCGATACCGCCACACGTCCGCGTGGGGCTGTGCAGGGCTGGTGACGATTGTCACGGACGCCGTATCGCCGACTAGATAGTCGGGGTAGGGCGCGGCGCGAACGGCTGTTGGGGCCGTGGGGCCGCCGCCGGAGTCGCCGATGGTGAATGTCATGGAGCTCGATTGGGGCCCGCCGGGTGTGCCGACTGCGAAGCGCTCGCCGGTGAAACTTCCCTCAGCGTCAGCCGGTACTTCTGCCGTGATGCTGAGCTGGCCGAGCTCGTCCGTCTGGCCGATCTGTGCGGGCTGGTCACCGTCGGGTTGGCCATCGCGCTGCCGGAAGCGCCAGATGGCTTGGTTTGGTTGCGGTGGATCGGTCGTGATGTGGAGGCTGGCGAGATCGCCGACCCGGTAGGCCGGGTAGGGCAGCGCGCGGGTCGCGGTCGGCGCGGCGCTGGCGTGTACGACGAAGCTCTGGGCCGGTGAGCGCGGTCCGCCCGCCGTACCGATGCTGAACTGCTCGTCAGTGTAGACGCCGATTTCACCGGTCCCCAACGTGGCTTCGATCAGCAGGCGGCCATCAGCGCCGGTGGTGGCAACAGGCCCGGTGCTTTCGAGCAGGCCATTCTTCATGCGGTGTCGGTACACAGGCTGATCGGGTTGCGCTGGACTGGTGATGATCTCGATGGATGCGGTATCACCCGCTTGGTACACCGGGAACGGGGTGGCACGCGTCGCGACGGGCGGGCTGGTGGCGTGGACGTCATAGGCGAGCGGGCTCGACGGCACGGCCTGGAGGCTGCCGACCCAATACACCTCTTCGGTATAGCTGCCGACCGACTCCGCGGCGAATTCGATCGTCCGGTAGTACCGGCCCAGACTGTTGGTCTCGCCAATCGGCTCTGGTGCGGTTTGCGGCACGCCATTGCGAGTGCGCGAGCGGTAGACCGTCTGGCTGGGCCGAGTGGGTAGCGTGTGGACGGCGAGCGTGACGGTATCGCCGACCGCAAAGTTCGGATAGGGCTGTGTGTAGCTGGCGAGGGTGATCGGTGCTGCTTGCCCGACGCTTGCGGTCAGGGTCAGTAGCAAGAGGAGCAGTATTGCGGGTTCATAAGGCGGCCGCGGGGGCGGGTGAATCATGTTGGACCTCGATGATCGTTTGGGGAGGAGCACGAGACGCTCATGGGGAGAGCTTCCGTGCTTCGCAATCGAGCTCGATCGATTGCCTTCACACCCTCATGCGGAATCGAGATCGAACAGGGACCAGGGTAAGTCCGGCAGACGGCATCACCTCACACCGAGAGGCGATGCCGTCTCTTCATGAGCCCTCCGTCGCCCCGATTGGCTGAGGTGGCGGCAGCGTGGCTGATCTTCGTCTCCGCGCTGCAGCGCCAAAGAGCACTGAACGTGCGGAGTCGTGGGCCCGTTTTCGGCCGGGCTAGGAGGATCGTGCTGTTGCGTTCAGGCTGCGCAGCAGCTCCCCAAGGCCATGGTTGGAATGGAATCAGCCGAGATCGGCGCGAATGGCGTCGGCGAGCTTGTCGGCGAGGGCTTGGATCGTGGCCAGCTCGGGGCCTTCGAGCATGATGCGGGCGAGTGGCTCGGTGCCGGAGTAGCGGAGCACCAGGCGGCCGTTGTTGCCGAGCAGGTCGTCGACCTCCCGCTGCGCTGCCACCACGGTGGGTAGGCTGGCAAAATCCGGCTTCGCGGTCACAGGCACGTTCTCGATGAGCTGCGGGAAGCGCTCGAAGTCGCTGAGCAGCTCGCTGAGCGGTTGGGCGGCGCGGGCGCGTAGGGCCGCGATGTGAAGGGCGGTGAGCATGCCATCGCCGGTGGTCGATAGATCGAGGTTGACGATGTGGCCGGACTGTTCGCCACCGAGCACGAGGCCACGATCGACCAGCGTCTGGACGACTGCACGATCGCCGACATCGCAGCGGGCGAGGGTGATGCCGTGTTCACCGAGGGCGACCTCGAGGCCGAGGTTGGACATCGACGTGGCGACGATCGCATCGCCACGTAGCGCACCTCGCTGCCGCATGTCGCGGCTCCACAGATAGAGCAGCGCGTCACCGTCGCGAACGACCCCATGCTCGTCAGCCACGATCACGCGGTCGGCATCGCCATCGAATGCGATGCCGAGGTCGGCACCAGCCGATCGCGTCAGCGCGGCCATGACTTCGGGGTGGGTCGAGCCACAGCCCCGATTGATGTTGTTGCCGTCGGGGCTGGCACAGGTGATGGACACGTCGGCACCAAGGCGTCTGAACAACGGCTCGGCAAAGGCGGAGGCTGCGCCGTGCGCGGCGTCGATGGCCACGTGCAGGCCGGCCAAGGGATGCGGCTCGCGAGGAGACGTCACGCTGTCTGCGAGGGCGTCCAGGTAGGCGCTGATTCCTGCCTCGTCAGCCGGCGGCAGGCTCTCGCTCGACGGCGCTTCGCGCGCGGCTGCTTCGGCAGCGAGAAGCTGCGCCATGGCGTCTTCGAGCGTCGCCTCGTGGGTGGGATCCCATTTGAAGCCACGGCCGTCGATCAGCTTGATGCCATTGTCTTCGGACGGGTTGTGGCTGGCCGAGACGGCGATGCCGACCTGCGCATCCCGCCTCCGAACCAGCCAGGCGATGCCCGGGGTCGGCAGCGTGCCGACGAAGTCGATTTCGACGCCATGGTGCCGCAGTCCGTCTGCCAGCCAGCGGCTGAGCGTGGGTGTCGAAGCCCGCGTGTCGCCGCCGATCACGGCCTTGGGGGCATGACCATTGGCCTTGACCAGGCGCGCGCCGAGGGCAAGGCCGAGCGCGCGAACCGTCGGCTCGTCGAGCGGTGCCTGCCCAAAGGGTGCACGAATGCCGTCGGTTCCGAACCAGCGTCGCGATGTGCTCATGGATGAGGGGCCCTGCGGTCATTTCCGGATGAATTGTCGCCCGACGGCGGAGCGCCCGAAGAACCTCCGCCAGGGGCTGTGCCGCCTGCGCCCGGGCCGGGGTCGATTTCGGATTCGAGTCCCAGGGCTTCACGGGTCTTTTCGTCGATGCTCAGCTCGGGCTCTTGCATCTCGACGAACACGACGATCGGCGTCGGACGGGCGAGGCGAACGGGTTGCGGCATGGTCGGCGTCACACGTTCCTCGAAGTTGATGGCGCGCCGCTCGACCGAGACATTCACGGTCAGCTCGGAGAGGTTGCGCAGCAGGGACTCGGGGCCCACCACCTCGACGCGAGCTGGCCGAACCACGGGGCGACCTGCTCGCGCGCCAGCGGCGGGCTCGCCGATGATCTCCGCGCGAACGGGCAAGGTCTTGGTGATTTCGCGATCGACTTCCAATACGAGGACATTGGGATTGATCGACAAAACCTCGAGCCCGTTGGTGTTCTGGACATTTCTGGGGCCGAGCGGTACTTCGACCACGCCGGGGTTTTCGGCTGGCACACTGGCCACGATGCGTACGCTCAACGGATTGAGCTCACTCATGTCGCTAATCTTGCCGCGTAGCTGAATCTGCGCTTCCGTGACCGGGTTGAGCACCAGGAAGCCGCCAGGGATGGTCGTCTGGACGCTGACGTTGGAGATGGTCTGAACGCTGGTCTGCTCGCCCTCGTGCACCGCGACTTTGAGCGCGATTCCAAGCGCCAGCGCGAGGAGGAAGACCAGCAGGCGAGACGACTTCATCGGTCGAACTCTCCACGCGGCATCGCCAGGCGTGCGAACAGCAGGTTGCGCAGCTGCGTCGGATCGAGGCCACGCTCGAGTAGCCCGCGCTGGGTCATCGACACGGCACCTGTTTCTTCGGAGACCACGACCGCGAGAGCGTCGGTTTCTTCCGTGATGCCGAGTGCCGCGCGGTGGCGAGTGCCGAAAGACTTCGATAGCTCGGGGTTCTGGGTCAGCGGTAAGAAGCAGGTTGCCGCGGCAATGCGGTCGCCCTGGATGATCACCGCCCCGTCGTGGGTCGGCGTGTCCGGGGTGAACAGGTTGATCAATAGGTCGAGGGAGAGACGGGAGTCGAGCACGATGCCGGTCTCGATGTAGTCCCGTAACCCCTCGTTGCGTTCGAAGACGATCAATGCGCCAATTCGCCGATCCGCCAAGGCAGACGTGGCAGCCACGATGTCGTCGACCACGGTGTAGAGCGAGTTCGAGCTCAGACCGGAGAGCAGCGGCGTTCGCCAAAAGCTGGCCAGGGCTCGCCGTATCTCCTGCTGGAAGAGCACGATGATCAAGAACGGCAAGAAGGCAAAGGTCTGCGCTAGCGCTGTCTCGAGGGCAGCGAGCTCGAGGGCAACCGCGAGGTAGTAGCTGGCGGCGAGGACGAAAACGCCGAAGAGGATCTGGACAGCACGTGTGCCCTGGATCAGCAGCAGGAGATTGAAAAACAGCGCTGTGACCAGGGAAACGTCAAGGATGTTTCGCCAGGTCAGGTACTGGAGCAGCTGATCGAAGCTGGGTAGGAAATCCATCGACGAGGCAGGATCAAGCGGAAGGCGGATGCAGCGTAGTCTTCACATTGCATCTCGAAGCGCGAGTGTATCGCAGAATCAGGACATTGCAGCATCAATGAGTAGGAGAATCGACGGCTTCTATGGCGCTCGACAGCATCAGGAATTGGATCGTCTCGGCTACGTCATGAACGCGAAGCACGGCGGCGCCGCGACGTGCGGCCCACGCGGCCGCTGCCAGGCTGCCGCCTAGTCGTTGGTTGGGGGGAGCAGGGCGTGTGGTGGCGGTGATGAAGCTCTTGCGGCTGGCGCCGATGAGGAGCGGACGTGCGAGCGCGCGTAGTGGCTCCGTTCGGCAAATCAGGGTGAGGTTCTGCGCTGGCGTCTTTCCGAAACCGATGCCGGGGTCGAGAATGATCTGGTCGTCCGCGATTCCTGCGCTGCGTGCACGGCTGCAAGCGCCGTCGAGATCGTCCGCGACCTCGACGGCAACATCGTCGAAGTTGATGGTCTTCTGCATCGTGGCGAGCTCGCCACGGCTGTGCATGATCACCACCGGACAACCGTGGGCGGCCACGGCTGCTGCCAGCTCGGGATCACCCAGGGTGCCGATGTCGTTGATCAGGTCTGCGCCGGCATCCAGGGCTGCGCGGGCGACGGGCCCTTTGCGCGTATCGACCGAGATCGGGGCGTCGGTTTGGCCGCGCAGTGCCTCGACCACGGGCAGCAGGCGATCGATCTCTTCATCGACCGAGACATCGCGCGCACCGTCGCCGTAGACGCCACCGCCTGGCCGTGTCGACTCGGCGCCGACATCCAGTAGGTCGGCGCCTTCCTCGAGCAACTGCAGGCCGTGCTCGACCGCGCGCTTCGGGGCCAGAAAATGGCCGCCATCGGAGAACGAGTCAGGGGTGACGTTGATCACGCCCATGATGCGAGGCGATCCCGCGTCAAGGTCCAGCGACCGCCCCCGGGGAAGGGACAGCCGCCAGCTCGTGGGCAACGACACGGTGCTCAATGCTGCTGACCAGCCAGGCGTGGCCTGCTAGCTGGGCGCCGGGGAGGGCAGTGACTGACCGCTGAGCGGCTCCTCGGTCTCTTCCTCCTCGCCGTCGTGGTCCACCGGGCCACTGGCTTCCTGCGCGTCCGGCTTCGGCGTCTCGTCCACGACGGGCGGGCGGAATCCCGGCGGTGAGACGTCCTTGCCGGTCGCATCCTCGATCATCTTGTAGATCTGCCAGCCTTCGAGTGACTCGTGCTCGAGCAGCTCGCGCGCGAGTTGCTCGAGCAGGTCGTTGTGCTCTTTCAAGACCTGGGTCGCCTTCTCGTAGGCCTCGCTAACCAGGCGCGAGATCTCGCCATCGATCTTGCGTGCGGTCTCGTCGCTGTGGTCCGACGACTTGGAGATCTCGCGTCCGAGGAAGACGGGCTCGTCGTTGTTGCCGAAGGACAGTGGGCCGAGCTCGGACATGCCCCAGTCGCACACCATCTGACGCGCCAGGTCGGTGGCACGCTCGATGTCGTTGCCGGCGCCAGTGGTGATGTCGCCCTGGGTCAGCTCCTCCGCGATCCGGCCCCCCATCAACACGGCGATCTGGCTCTCGACGTACTGCTGGCGGTAGGTGTGCTTGTCTTCGGTCGGAAGCTGCATGGTCACACCAAGGGCGCGTCCACGCGGAATGATCGTCACCTTGTGCAGCGGATCGGTGGCGGGCATGAAGGCGGCGACCAGCGCGTGGCCAGCCTCGTGGTAGGCCGTGACTTCCTTCTCCTCGTCTGTGAGCATCATCGACCGCCGCTCGACACCCATGAGGACCTTGTCCTTGGCGTGCTCGAAGTCTTCCATCTCCACCACCTTCTTGTTGCGGCGTGCGGCGATGAGGGCGGACTCGTTGACCAGATTGGCGAGATCCGCACCGGCGAAGCCTGGCGTCCCACGTGCGACCACTTCGAGATCGACATTCTTGGAGAGCGGGATGTTCTTGGTGTGAACGCGCAGGATGCCGAGGCGCCCGCGAATGTCTGGGCGGTCGACAACCACGCGCCGATCGAAGCGTCCGGGACGAAGCAAGGCGGGGTCGAGCACGTCCGGGCGGTTGGTGGCCGCGATCAGGATGACGCCTTCGTTGGTCTCGAAGCCGTCCATCTCGACCAGGAGTTGGTTGAGGGTCTGCTCTCGCTCGTCGTGGCCACCGCCGAGGCCCGCGCCACGGTGCCGGCCGACGGCATCGATTTCGTCGATGAAGACAATGCACGGCGCGTTCTTCTTGCCCTGCTCGAAAAGGTCGCGCACGCGGCTGGCGCCGACACCGACGAACATTTCGACGAAGTCGGAACCCGAGATCGAGAAGAAGGGAACGTTTGCCTCGCCGGCGATTGCCCTCGCCAGGAGAGTCTTACCGGTTCCCGGCGGGCCCATGAGCAGGAGGCCCTTGGGAATCTTGCCACCCAGCTTCTGGAACTTCTGTGGCTCTTTGAGGAACTCGACCACCTCTGCGAGCTCGGCCTTGGCCTCTTCCACGCCAGCAACGTCTTCGAACGTCACTTTGCGGCCGGCCGTGTTCAGCAACTTGGCCTTGCTCTTGCCGAACGACAGCGCTTTGTTGCCGCCGCTCTGGAACTGGCGCATGAAGAAGAACCACAGGCCAATGAAGAGCAGCAGCGGCGCCCAGGTGAGGAGAATGGCGAGCAGCGGGTTGTCCTTCGGCTTCTCGGAGGTCACGGTGACCTCGGCATCGAGTAGCCGCTGGACCAGGTCGGGGTAGTCCGGGAAGTTGCTGGTGAACTTCCCCCCCTCTGCCCGGCCGCCAGTGTCCTTGAAGGAGCCTTCGAGCTCGCCGTCCCGTAGGGTGACTTCGGAGACCGAGCCGGCGTTCACCTCGGCGAGGAACTGACTGAAATTGAGCTCGTCGACTTGGTCATTGCCGCTCTGGAAGGTATTCCAAAGCAGGATGACCACTACGAAGAGCACGATCCAAAGGACCAGAGTCCGGATTGTCGAATTCAAGGGTCGATTTCCTCTTTTCGTACGCTAAGGCTCAGCATCTTCGGCCGTGGCACGGCCGGTTCTCTAGATGAAACCGTTCACGGGAGATAAAGATTCCGTGGTGAGGCGACGTTGCTCCCGTTGGCGTCGATCTCGGGCGTGTTGCTCTCGTCTCGTTCGGCCACATCGTTCGTTTCGATCATCTCGACTTGCCACGCTCGCCGCTCTCCCTCTCGAATACGAAATCGATGGCCAAGGGTGACCCCGGGAACCCAGGCGATGTGACCATCGGCGACGAGTAGGGGTAAGCGGTCGCGCTGGTGACGCGGAACCCGTCGGTCGATGAGCAGGTCTTTGAGCTTTCGGTGACCCGAACATCCGAGCGGTCGAATCCGATCCCCGGCGCGCCGATTGCGAATCTCGACGTGACTCGCCTGGCCGAAAGCAGTCCCGAGAGCAACCCGGTTGGGAGCATGCCGAAACATCCATTCCGCAACCGCCACTTGGCGGGTCCGAATACAGAGCTGGGTAGTAGCCATGCTCGTCGAGCCCGGAACCCTTAGAGTATACGCGAATGGTGGCCCAGGGATTCGTGGCTGAAGCAATCGAATGCGACGACCATCGCCTTCGAGACGCCAGCCACGGACGATATCGCAGCCGATCGGTCCGTTGCCGAGCAACTGATGGCTCAGCTCTCGCCGTGCACCGCGAGACGGCGGGTAGTCCAGTCCTGCGCGTTTGGCGAGCAAGTCGAGGGCTGGCGCCAAGGCTGCGGCTGGCAGGTTGGCCAGGGCGTCGCGGTCGACGGACCAGGCGCCAGCATCCCACCGGAGCGAGAGCTGCGCGACGAGCTGCGCGTGTACCGCGCTCCTCGCAGCCCGAGCGCGCGCGGCGAGGCGTGTGAGCCGCCTCACGATGGCCGGGTCTGACGCTTGGAAGTGTGGCAGCAGGCCGTAGCGCACGGATGTGCGGGCGAAATGTGGGTCACGGTTGGCTGGATCGCGGTTGGCTGGCAGGCCGATCTCGGCGACGGCAGCGGCAAGCTCCGTGCGCCGTAGCCCGAGGAACGGGCGCAGCACGCGTACCGGGTCACCGTGCGGGCCGAGGCAAGGCATGGCTCCCAGGCCCATCCATCCGCTGCCGTTCTTCAGCCTCAGAAGTACGGTCTCGGCCTGGTCGTCGGCGTGGTGGCCGGTGAGGACGAATCGTGCTCCGATGGCTTGGGCGCGTGCGAGTAGCCATGCATACCGGGCCCTGCGGGCGCCCGCTTCGATGCCATCCGGATGGCTGCGGATCGCGTCTGTGTCGAGGCGCCCCCGAAGCATGCGTGTTTCGAGCGCGGCAGCAAGTGTCTCGGCATGCTGCATTCGCTGTTCCGAGGCTGCGTCGAGACCGTGATCAGCGTGGGCTGCGAGCCAGGAGATACCAAGCGGGGGCGCCACGGAGTGCAGGGCCCACAGCAATGCCGTGGAATCGCCACCTCCTGAGAACGCGACGAGCACAGGCTCGCTGGCGCACTGCGCTCGAAGCAATGCTTGGCGGACAGATTCGAGAAGAGGCTCGAGCACGATTCCGATCATGGCCGCGCTGCGTCCGGGAGGGAAGGGGAGCGCAACTGCCAGGCCGCTCGCTGAGCGTTGGTGGCGGTGAAGGGACTTGAACCCATGACCTAACGGTTATGAGCCGTTCGCTCTAACCAGCTGAGCTACACCGCCACGGACCGCGGAAACTACCCGAAGCGGTCGTGCGTGTCAAAGTTTCTGACGCTGAAGCTGCTCTGTTCTGCAGATCTGGCACGGAAAAGACGCGCGGCGTCGCTATACTCGCTGCAAGATGAACGGGAATCGAGAAGACGGCCACCAGCGCCGCGGCTGGACGCACGGACGGATCGAAACGGGCTGCAAGAAGTGCGGTGACGACGGCAGCGAGCGGCTGATCGAGCGTTGCGTGTCGTGCCGGGCGCTCTTTTGCATGTCGTGCGCCTACCGCTGGAACGGCAAGCGGTTCTGCAGTCGGCCCTGCGCAGAAATCTTCTTCTTCAGCGAAGAAGAAGACTGAACGCGATCGCAGGCGGGGAGGCTAGACGTGACGACGGGTAGCCCGTCGCCCGCTGCTTGTGCCGAGGCCAGGTTGGAATCTCTCCGGGGGCGTATCGACGCCAACCTCGCGGACAGGCGGGGAACAGGGGGCGTGGGAGCCCCCTGTCGCATCCCTAGCGAAGCACTTCCTGGCAGCTACGGAACTGGCCGAAGAACTGGCGCATCGAACTCGCCAGCGCGCCATCGTTCAGACGGTAGATGACGTTCTGACCGCGCCGTTGGTCGAGCACCAGATCGGCCTCTTTCAGCACGGAGAGATGCCGAGAGATGGTCGGCTGAGAAAGATTGAACTTGGCGACGATCTCGCCCACCGTGTAGGGCTGGTCCTCGAGCAGACGCAGGATCTGCTGACGAGTACCGTCTCCGAGTGCCTTGAAAACTTTGGTCATCTTGCGCGGGTTGTCACGCTCGACATGAATGAGGTCCATCCGTCCGTCCTCCTGAGTCGGTTAGCGCGTGCGTGGACCACACGTTTGTCCTCTCTCGCCAACCCGGTCGAAACACAACACCTCCGATCCGGTTTGGATGGTGTTGCGCTTGCCCATTGTTCGACCTGGGCTCCACGCAGATTGAACTCTATGGGCTGTATGTTGAAAAATTCTTGAAGTGAGCAGTTGCGTGTGCCTTCCTATTGCTCATGTAGTTAGCACTCATGTGTAAACTTCTCTATATTCGTACGTTACTTGCCTGGATCTTTCTGCTCAGAGTGCCTTGGCGCAGTCAATCCGGCTGCATGTCGGCGTGATGCATCCGGCCAGAAAGCGGATCGGTGGAGGTTTCGGAGGCGAGGAGCAGGGCAGGCAAACCTCTGGGCATGGCTGGCCCACTGGGCAGGAAGCGGCTTGTGGTCCGCAGACCCGGGTCGTCCCTCGGATAGGACGGACGTGGCTCAGCAGGCGACCGCGTATTCGGTACGCGTCAGCGCGGGTAACGGGATGCGAGAGGTAGCGTGAGGCAGTGGGGATGTAGCAAGGCGGGCCCGGAATCGGACGTTCCGGGCCGGTAGCAAGGAATCGAAGCTAGCGCATCTTCTCTTCGACGAACTCGTCGTGACGTCGAACTTTCGGATCGTACTTCTTGAACCGTAGCTTCTCGGTCGAGAGCTTCTTGTTCTTGGACGTGGTGTAGAAGTATCCGGTTCCGGCGGACGAGACCAGCTTGACTTTGTCGCGCATGACTTGATGATCTCCTGAAGCTGCCCGCCTGGGCGGGTGAAGGAACGTGGCGGGGCCGACGGGACTCGAACCCGCGACCTCCGGCGTGACAGGCCGGCATTCTAACCAGCTGAACTACGGCCCCGCTGAACTGTGCATGCGGCAACGCTAGGTCGCCTCGGCGCGGATCTACGAGTTAGCCCCCCTTGCGAAGCTGGGGCCCTCCATCCTGGTGGGAGGTGTGGGACTCGAACCCGCGACCCCCTGCGTGTAAGGCAGGTGCTCTAACCACTGAGCTAACCTCCCTGCGCCGGGGCGGGGATGTTACGGAGAAGGCGGAGCGAAGTCAACACCCTTTTGCTGCCAATTGTCTTTGGCATCGAAGCGAGGCCGAGCTCGGCAGGCAAAGGCATCGCCGCCATGACAACATACGGGCACGCTTTGGCGTTCTGACGACCGCCCAGGCGAGACCATCGACAACCATCGAAGCAACGAGGAACAGCATGCACAGGGTACCTGACTTGGCCTATGCGCTCGATGCGCTCGAGCCCCATATCGATGCGCGGACCATGGAAATCCACCACGGCAAGCACCATGCTGCGTACGTGGCAAACCTCAACAAGGCACTCGACGGCCATCCGGACCTCGCGGCCCTGCCGATCGACGAATTGGTCACTGATCTCGGGCGCGTGCCCGAAGCGATTCGTGGCGCGGTGCGGAACAACGGTGGCGGTCACGCCAACCACTCGCTGTTCTGGAGCATCATGGGACCGAATGGCGGGGGTGCACCGAGCGGTGCGCTCGCGGCTGCCATCGACGCGGCGTTCGGAAGCTTCAGCGAGTTCCAGGCGGCATTCAAAGCGACTGGCATCGGGCAGTTCGGCTCTGGCTGGGCGTGGCTCGTCAAGGGCGACAGTGGGCTCGAGCTCATGGGTACGCCGAACCAGGACAATCCCCTTTCGGCTGGCAAGACGCCGCTTCTGGGGATCGATGTCTGGGAGCATGCCTACTACTTGAACTACCAGAATCGGCGCCCGGACTACATCGACGCGTGGTGGAACGTGGTCGATTGGTCGGCTGTCGCGGCCCGTTTCGACGCCTGATCCGTCTTTCTTCGTCACGGCCGCGAGCGTCGGCCGTGACGAAGAGCCGCTGCCCATAGCCCGTGATGATGCAGCGCAGAGCTTCCCGCTCACCTCGCCCCACCGCTCCCTTTCGACTGCTCCGTCTGCTGCCAGCAACCTGCCAGGCCGCCGTCACGCAGCCCCCAGCGTGTCGTTCCCGGTGTGCTAGGCTCGTTTCACCTGTTCTGCCTTCGAGCCCTTGCTTCGCGCCCAGCACCGCCCTGTGAGCCGCTGCTTTTTCTCGTGAGCCGGTTGGTTTCCGAGTTCGCGGTGGGTGTGTCTTCCGTGGTGCAGCGCGACATCAGCGGGCGTCCGACCTTCGTGCGCGGCAAGTCGCTCCTCAGCAGCTGAATCGGGCAGCGATTCAGCTGCTGACCGCGTCGTTCCTCCTCCTTGTGAGGAGCTACGATGACGACTTTTCCTTCGCTTTTCGAGCACGCTCGTGCCACCCGCGACGAACGCGTTTGGCAGTGCTTCGTCGACTCGGCGGGGCCCTATGTCCATCGCTGTTTGGGTCGATACCTTCGCGATATCGGCTGCCCGTTCGCGGCGGAAGATCTGGAGGATCTGACACAGGACGTCTATCTCCGCTTGCTGACGTTGGCCGCGCCGGCCAGCCGAGCGGCATCGCGTGCGGAGCAGGTGCCCATGGAGGAAGCGCAGGTTCGGGCCTACGTGATTCGCGTCGCGGTCTCGGTGGTCGTCGACCGTGGGCGTTGGCGCAGCGCTGGAAAGAGGCGTTGTGCGGGGCTCCGGGGACTCGGCTCCTTGGGATTGGACAGCTACCCGTCGCCGAACGAAACGCCGGAGGACCGTGTCTTGGTCGGCGAGCACATCGAGCTGATCTCGGCGAGCTGTCGCCGGGTCGTTGGGCGGGTCGAACGGCAGGCCAAGTTGCGGGCACTGTGCCTCGTGCTCTTTGCGGGCATGCAGAGCCGGGAAGCCGCGCGCGTGTGCGGGGGGCGTGTCAGCGCCAGCAACATCGACGTCTTGGTTTGTAGGGTTCGCCAGCACCTGGCAGGGAAGGGCATCGCGCTGCCGCGGCGCTGTGGCGAGCCGGCCGATCGGAGGGAAGAGGCGTCGGCCAGCAGGGCACCCGCCCTCGCCGCTTGAGCGGTCTCTCGCGCGCTACGCACCTATGTTGAGGTCTTCCGCCCGAGCCCACGCTCGGCGCAGAAGATGGGGTTCCGGCGCTCGGCAGGGAGCGGTATGCTCGGCAGAATGGACGAACGCTGGTTTACCGACCCCCGATGCATCGCGCATCAGTCACCGCCCGGCTATCCGGAGCGGCCAGAGCGCCTCGGCAATCTTCTCGCCATGGCTGCCGAGCAGGGCTTTGTGGTCGACGATGGCACGGGCGATGAAGCTCGTGAGGTGGTTGCACCCGTCGAAGCACTGCACGATCCCGCCTATGTCGAGCGCTTTCGCAAAGCTGTTGCGCGCGGCGATGGGGTGCTCGACTCGGCCGACAATCCGCTGTCCGCAGCCACCTGGGATGCGGCCTGGGGTGCGGCCGAGACCGTGGTTCGGGCGGCGGACTGGGTCGCCGAAGGCACCGGGCGCCATGCTTTTGCGGCGGTCCGACCGCCTGGCCATCACGCCGAATACGACACGGCCATGGGGTTCTGCTTCTTTGGCAATATCGCCATTGCCGCCGAGCATCTGGTGCGCGAACACGGCATGGAGCGGGTCGCGATCGTCGACTACGACGTCCACCATGGCAATGGCACCCAGCACCTGCTGGAGAAGCGGGGCGACATTCTCTTCGTCAGCTTGCACCAGTGGCCCTTCTATCCGGGCTTTGGCGCCCGCGAAGAACGCGGCATTGGGGACGGCGAAGGCGCTACGTGCAATGTGCCTTTGCCCGCCGGAACGGGCGACGAAGGCTATGCCCGTGCCTTTGCGGACGAGGTCGTGCCGGCGCTCGAGCGCCATCGGCCCCAGGCCATTCTCGTGTCGGCAGGCTTCGATGCTTGGCAGCACGATCCGCTCGGCGGCATGGCCGTGACCGAAGCTGGGTTCTGGCATTGGGGAACCGTGCTCGCAGACGCCGCGGATCGCCTCTGCGATGGTCGGCTGGTGTCCGCGCTCGAGGGAGGCTATGACATTGGGCGTCTGGCGGATCTGGCCCGGGCCTATGTTGACGGCGCTGCCGGACGTCAAGCGACCGAGGCCTGAGGCTCCCTTGCACAGCCAGTTGGGCAGCCTTGTGCACAGCCCAATGGGCACTTTGTTGCGGCAATGGATTGACGGATCGACAGTTACATCGATAGACTTTCGCGAATAGATCGTCGTCGATAAGAGGGAGCTGCAAACGCGCGGACGCTGTATGTTCGCCCGGAGGCTCCGTCACCATCGACAGTCTTCCGAGGACGGAGGTTCCTACCATGACACGACGTGGGTCAGCTCTCTGCGGCCTGTTGGTTTGGGCGCTCGCTGCGTCGCCTGTTGCTGCACAAACGGTGCACGGATTTTTCGAGGGTGTGCCGCCGATCGGCGCTGGTTTGCCGCAGAACAGCCTGACGGGTGCGCCCGGCTTCACAGGCTGGGTCGTGGCCGATGGCGGCGTTCGGCGCGTCATCGTCATGGTCGACGGCTACGACGTGCTCCAGGCACGTTACGGTGGCGTAAGGCCGGATGTGACGGCGCAATTCCCGGGGTTTCCTGACTCGGCAGCGCCTGGCTTCACGTTCGTGCTGAACACCACGGACTTCACCAATGGGCTGCATCACGTCTCTGTAGACGTCGAGTTGATGGACGGTAGCCGTCGCTCAGTCGGGCCGACGCGGACGTTCCAGTTCAACAACAACACCAGCATTCTCAGGCCATTCGGCCGGATCAACCGGCCCAACCGCAACGCGACGCTCGCCGGCAACTGCGACGTGTCGGAGCCCAATCGACGGCTTTCCGTCATTGAGGGTTGGGCGGTCGATCTCGGCGTCGAGACCGGCGATACCGGAATCGGATTCGTCGAGCTGATGCTCGATGGCGTCATTCTGGCCAACTCTCGCCGTGATTGCCGGTTCAGCGTCGATGCCGGTGGCTTCGCCAACTGCTACGGCCTGCCCAGGCTCGACATCGAGAACCGGTTCCCCTTTGCCCTCGACGCGCCCAACGCCGGGTTCCGTTTCGTCATGGACGTCGGTGCGCTGATCACCCTCGGCGACCGTGCAGAAGGTCAGCACATCGTGACGATTCGGGCGGGTGACGTCTCGAACCAGTTCGAGAACATCGATGAGTTCCCCGTCTTCTTCGCTTGCAGCGAGAACCTGGGCAACGAGCCATCCTTCGGCCTGATCGAGACACCGGGACCAGGTCGCACCTTCACGGGGCTGATGCGCTTCGAGGGCTGGACCTTGGACGCCCAGGGCGTCGCCCGAGTCGACATCTACGTCGACGGCCTGTTCGTAACCAGCACGACCCTCGATCCCAACCTGATTCGCTCGAGCGTCACCGCGACCTACCCAGGTTTCCCAGATAGCTCTCGACCCGTGTTCCGGACCTTCGTCGATAGCAATCTCTTTGTCGACGGCCTGCACCAGGTGCAGGTGCGCGTGATCGACGATGTGGGCTCTGAGACCATCATCGGAGAGACCACCTTCACGGTCAACAACGACTTCCCGCTGTCGAGCTTCCTGAAGTAGGTACACGGACTTCAGACAAGAGCTTGCGCGGCGGGAATCACCGCTGACCAAGCCAAGAAAGGCGGGAACCATGGGGTGCCCGCCTTTTTTGTGTCCGCGTCTCTTCGAATGTCCGCGCTTCTGTGGTGGCGCTCTGGTGACTTCCTTGGCGCCTTTGTCGGTTCGACCCCTTTCGTCCTGAAGGCCCGCCGGACCCGGTGCAGCGTGCGG
>CALFAM010000295.1 GCA_937948815.1 uncultured bacterium | reverse complement strand
CCCCGCCTTCGACCAGATCTCCAGGCCCGGCGCCATCGGCCACTTGGACACGAATCCGGACCTGGCTACCGGCCGCCACGGACGCGGTCACCTCTTCCCAGACCGCGTCGGTTCGGACATCGCCGAGATCGACCAGCGGGTTCCACGAGCTACCACCATCGGTGGAGAGCTCGAGACGGAAGAAGTCATTGGCATCGTCGCCAGCATCCCGTTGACCATGGAAGTACCACAAGGAAAGGTCCGAGGCCGTGGCGACGTCGAAAACCGGTGACAGCAGCACACACGTTCCACCATCGACGTCGTTGGCACCTGCCGACGTGTTGGTGGCGGTAAACAGTGCATTTCCGGTGCCGCTGGTGTGATCACCGCCTACTTGCGTCGTCACCCCGCCGTTTGACTGCTCGGACGGCGTCGCGACCACAAAACTTCCCGTCGTACAGGTGCTCGACGCAGCATCGGCCCAACCAGGGGCGCCGGCGTCAAAGGTCTCGATCACCGAGCAACTCGGTGGTGGCGCCACCGGGCAGATCTCGACGTTATCGACGCCTCCCTCGACGATGTCTCCCGGCCCCGCCTGGTCAGTGGCGCGAACGCGGATCTGCACCTGCCCCGGATTGTTCACCACCGCCGAGATGCGAGTCCAGCTTGGATTGTTCGTAACATCACCAATCGTCACGGGCGTGTCGACGACGACACCGTCGTTCAGGATTTCGATGGTGAATCCATCGCCGGAATCGTCACCCGCGTCGCGCTGACCATGGAAGTAGTCGAGGGAAACCTCGACGGCCGACTCGCCACCGGCATCGACGATCGGAGACAGCGCCTCGCAGGTGCCGCCATCGACATCGTTGGAACCAATTCCTCCCGGGTTGGGCGCTGTGAAGAAGGCGCTACCAGGATTGCCGCCTCCCACCTGCCACGTTGTTGCATCCGGTGCACCGACGACGAACGTCCCGGTGGTGCAGTTCCCGCCGCTGGTCCAGCCCGCGGCGCCGGATTCGAAGTCTGCAGCGTGTAGGCATCCCCCCGTGGGCGTCGACGTCACGGTGAGTGCGAGCTGGGCACTTGCTGACAAGCCTCCGGAGTCCGTCGCCGACGCAGTCACCACGTGCGCGCCCACCGACAGCGATGCCGCGAACGAGGCACCGTTGCCGATGACGCCGTCCCGCGAGGAAGTCCAAGAGAGGCTCCCGGAGAGGTCGCCATCCTCGGCATCGGTCGCCGTCCCCGAGAACGTGATCGATTCCGAGACATCGAACGTCGCGCCATCGGCGGGCGTGCCGATGCTCACCGACGGCGGCTGATTCGTCGTCGCGCCCTGGCGGCGAACGATGAACAGGCCGCGGTTGATGTCACTGACCAATACGACTCCACTCGCAAAGAAGGGATACGTGCTCCACGCGCCGTTGAAGCTATTGCCATCCTGCTCGGGGTGGGTATCGAAGAATCCCACCTCCGTGAGCTGGGCGTTGGCTGGATCCGTAAGCTCGAGAATTCGCAGACCGCGTGCGTAATTGGCTTGATAGGTGAAGTTGCCGCGAACGTACTGATTGTGATCGACCGAGCTACCCGGCGCGTCCCAGAACCCGGCCACGCTCGGCGCGTCGAGATCCGCGACGTCCCAAACATAGGTACGTGTGTTGTGTCCGCCGCCCAGCTCATCGAACTCATCATCGAAAATGAAGTAGCGCCGATCTTCCGTCAGCCACCCCTGGTGGGCGTACTGCTGCGCGCCGGGCGGCAGGTAGCCGGTTCGGGAGAGCTGAACCGGATTGGACCTGTTGGTCACGTCGACGATGGTAAGCGTGTCCTCGTTGGAGGCGAAGCAGATCTCCTGACCAGCATGATCCGGATCCGGTCCGTCGTAGACGATACATTGAGCATCGTGGGTATAACCATCGCCGGAGAAACATCCGGCGAAGGTGGGGTTGGTCGGTGTGCTGACGTCGACCATGTACAGGCCACCGGCGCACGCGTTCGAGCCCACGGCGTAGGCCATCCCGGTATCTTCATTGATCACAATATTGTGCGCGTTACCGATCTGATCGAAATGCGCGGTCTCCGAAAACGTGACTGAAGAGCCCGTCACCGTGCGGAGTTGCGTCAGGTCAAATACCTGGATGCCGTGGGGCTGACCGTCTGCGACCACGAAGGCGTGATCGGCGAACGTTTTGATATCGCGCCAAGAAGAGCTGCCGCTGTGGGAAGGCAGATTGCCCACGAAACGTGGATTCTCAGGATCCGAGATATCGACGAACGACGTCCCGTTGGTGCGGCCGATGATGGCGTATTCCGTCCCGGTTACCGGATCTGTCCAACCCCACAAGTCGTTTCCACCACCACCGCCGATCTCACTCAGGTTGAGGTGTCCCAGCAAGTCGACACGGTCACAGGTGAAGATGTCGGCACGACCGTTGACGCAGGCTGTCGCCGCGGCGAGGCGGTAGTGAATCTTCTGATGAACCATATTTCCGTGCGCATAGAGCGCAATCTCTTCCTCCGTGAGGTGCGGCGCGACCACCCGCAACCGATTGGCAAGAAGACAGGCAAGGGCCGGCTTGACGGCACTCAGCCCGACGGTCAACACGAGAAGAAGAATGAGCGACGATCCCGAAAGAACACGGCAACGCATGACGGCACTCCTGGTTGGCTCGCCGCAGGCGGCCGTGACCGCCACGCAAGAGCGCGCGCGCAGCCACAACCGGCTCGCGGGCGAGCAGGTACGAACTCATGCTAGAAAGGACACGTCGCCGAGCACTACTGCCATGCAACGGCCTACCGATGCGCTGCAGCGGAAGCTCGGGACGAAGTGGGCGTGAAGATGCCCTGCTTACGACAGACTGAGGTGATTATATAACAACTTGCGAATTATTCAATCGCGACGCGTCAATGCACCTCATCCGGTAGCCTCATGAGGCCCTCCCGCCAGGCCGCGGTAGAACGGAATGTTGCACGGAGCACCCTGTTTCGAGGGGCGCTTGATTTCGCTTCAAACACGAGGAAGAAACCATGCGATCGACCAACCGAGCTCTCTGCCTGCTGGCAGCGGCTGGCTCATTGTGCGGCATGCTGGCCTGCAGCCCGGGCGCGGATCATGGCAGTCAACGGGGAACCGATGCAGGGCCGAAGCCCAAGGCTGAGATCATTCGACTCGTCGACCGCTTCCCGAACGCTCAGGTGAGCGGCAGGCTCGAGCATCCTGCCATCGAAGCCGGAGCGACCTGGTCGTTCGCGGACGATGCCACCTTCGCGGCGAGCCCGAGCACGAAAGACGTTACGGTTCGGGAAGGCCGATTGAGAGGCCATGCAGCCACCGACTTTCCGCTCATCCGGCTGCAACGTTCGGGGGAAATTGTCGGTCGAGACTTGTTGCACGCTATCGAGGTTCGAGCGCGGATCAGCGCGGGCCGTAACATGGAGCTGAGCTTCAGCGGCGAACCGATGCCGTGGCAGGCGGTCGAAGGGCGGGGCCGCGCGCTGCCGAGTGACCACCGAGCCCCACTCCTGCCAGGCGACACGGTACAGACGTATCGCATCAAACCGGGGGTACCGGTGGCCGCACCCGAGACGCGCCACCTCTTTCTGCGGCCGACCGACGAAGCGGGCGCCACGTTCGAGATCGAAAGCGTACGACTGATCTTCCGAAAAGAGCACCTGGCGTCCATTCCCGCTGGGATCGGCTGGCACGGCATGGCCGAGATCTATCGCGAATCGGTGGTCTCCCGCAGCCCCGAGCGCATCACCTACCAGCTGGAGCTCCCCTCCCGTCCCCGGCTGGATCTGGCGCTCGGCACGGTCGAGGCGATGCCGGTCACCTTCGTGGCCGAAGTCGCCGTTGGCGAGCGCCGCGAGTCCCTTTTCGAGCGAACCCTGACGCGCCCCGATCGCTGGCAAGACGTGGCGATCGACCTGGCAGACTTCGCCGGCAAGACGGTCGAGCTCAGCCTTTCGCTGCGCGCCGAGGACGCTGGCTCACTCGGCTTCTGGGGCAGCCCTCGCATTGTCGACCGCGAGCACACCAAGGCGGATCGGCCGCCGAGCGTGCTGCTGATCATCGCCGACACGCTGCGCCCGGACCACCTCGATCTCTATGGCTACCCACGCCCGACGGCGCCCATGTTGAGCCAATTTGCCCGCGGTGGAACGGTTTTCGATCGCTGCGTCGCCCAGGCAACGTGGACCAAGGTGTCGGTGCCGTCGATCTTGACCGGGCTCTACCCACCGACCCATGGCGTGCTCGAGTTTCAGGATCGGCTGGCACCTGGAGCGACCACCCTGGCCGAGACCTACCGTGACGCCGGCTATACGACGCTCTCGATGACGTCGGTGCGCTTCGCCGGCGCGTTCACCAACCTCCACCAGGGCTTCGAAGTCCTGCACGAAGCCCGATCGATTCCCGACGGGGCGCGATCGAAGACGGCGCGTCACTACGTCGACCGGCTTCTCCCCTGGCTCGAAGCCAACCGCGACATCCCCTTCTTCGCCTTGCTCCACGTCTTCGATCCCCATGCTCCCTACCGCCCCGAAGCGCCGTACGACAGCCTGTGGGCGAGTCCCGACCGGGCACAGGCGTTCGAGCAAGAGGTCGCCGCCGTGGTGCCTGAAATCGAGCACCCGCTCTTGCGTCGATTCGAGATGCCTACCCGCGAAGAGCTGGTGCGGGCCGGCGTCGACCCGGAGCCGTACGTCGCGCACGAGCACGATTGGTACGACGGCTCGATTCGCGCCATGGACGCCGAGCTCGGACGCCTTTTCGAACGCATCCGAGAGCTCGATCTGGAGGACGAGATCGTGGTGGCCTTCGTTGCCGATCACGGCACCGAGTTCCTCGACCACGGACGACATTGGCACGGGCACTCCGTCTACGGTGAGCTCAACCGTGTGCCGCTGATCCTGCGTGGGCCCGGCATTGCCGCAGGTCGCCTGCGCAGCGACACCGTGCAGACCATCGACCTCGCCCCTACCCTGCTCACGCTTTCGGGCCTCGAGGTGCCGACGAGCCTACAAGGACACAGCCTCACGCCGCTGCTCACCGAACCGGTGGGCGAGCGCCGCGCCTACCCGGCGTTCACCTTCAAGGCATCCCTCACCGGCACAGCAGGGCCACCGCCGCTCACCACGGAGTCATCGAGCATCATGACGCAGGACTTCAAGCTGGTTGCTCATGCGCTGGACCAAGGCTTCGCGTACGAGCTCTACGAGCCCGGAGCTGACCCGCTCAACCATCGCAACGTGGCTGATCAGCACCCGGAGATCGTCAACAAGATGGCCGCGGACCTCGAGGCCTGGCGGCGTAGGACCGAAGCAGCCCGCATCGCCGGTGATCAAGCCCTCGAGGAGCTCGACGCCGAAGAGCTCGAACGGCTGCGCAGCCTCGGTTACATCAACTGAGTCATCAGCTGGCTTCGATCTCGCCCGGGCCAACGATCCGCCAGGCGAGTTTCGGGCTCGTGCTCACGGCGTCGCTCGCCGCCAGCCGCTGGCTGCGTTCGAGTGCTTCTTGAAGCTCGGCATCCCGGATCGGCTTGGCCAGGTAATCGTCCATACCGGCATCCAGGCAACGCTGGCGGTCCTCCCCCAACGCACAGGCTGTCAAGGCAATGATTCGTGGCTGTCGTTCGGGCGGCATCAGCTCGCGAATCCGACTGGTTGCAGCCAGGCCGTCGAGCTCGGGCATGTGCACATCCATCAGCACGACGTCGTAGATCTGTCGCTGGACCGCTTCGACGGCTTCCAGACCGTTGCCCGCGATGTCGACCCGGAAACCGAGCCGTTCGAGCAACCTGGCGGCGACTTTCTGATTGATGCGATTGTCCTCGGCAAGCAGGATCCGCAACGGAAGGCGCTGCCCGAGCTGGTGATCGAGCACGTACCGCTCGTCGTGCTTGGCCTCGCTGAGCGTCACCGGCTCGCCGGCAAACGCTTCGGCCAACACTTCGTAGAGCAACGAAACCTTGGCCGGCTTGTGCAAGAAGCCCGACAACTTCAGATCGCTCACCTCGGGCCGCTGGCCGATCGAGCTGAGGATGATCAAAGGGAGATCTTCGCAGCCGGGTAAATGGCGAATGGCACGCGCGAGCTGGGCACCGTCCATTTCGGGCATCTGAAAGTCCAGCACGGCAGCATGGAACGCGGGGCCGTTGCGCATCCGCTCGAGGGCCGTCTGTGGATCTTCGTGGGCTTCGGAGGTCAGGCCCCATGCCGCGGCCTGTCGGCGCAGGATCAGCAGATTCGTGGCATTGTCATCGACGATCAGCAGATGCTTGCCATCAAACTTGGCCTTCTCGCCGCGACGACGGCCAATCGCTTCCGGTGCCGTGATGCGGAAGTGAAACGTCGTCCCGACGCCGACCACACTTTCGACCCACATCTCGCCCCCCATCAGCTCGGCAAGCTGGTGGCTGATCGCCAGGCCGAGGCCGGTACCGCCGAATTTTCGCGTCGTCGACGCGTCGACCTGGGTAAACGACGAGAACAGGTGGTCGATCCGATCGGCGGGGATCCCGATACCCGTATCGCGAACTTCGAAGTGGAGCTGGATACAGCGCGCACGCTTGCCGCCGGTCTCGGATTTTCCCGGCAAGGGCTTCTTTTCTGAACCGCGAACGGAAACCACGACCTCACCTTTTTCGGTGAACTTGACCGCGTTGCTCAACAGATTGAGCAAGATCTGACGCAGGCGCGTGACGTCACCGAGCAGCATCTCGGGAATGTCGGGATCGACGTAGTAGGCAAGCTCGAGCCCCTTCTCGGCACTCTGACCGGAGAGTAGGTCCATCGCATCCTCGACACATTCGAGCAGGTCGAATGGATGAGCCTCCAGATCCAACTTGCCCGACTCGATCTTCGAGAAGTCCAGGATGTCGCTGATCAGCGCCAGCAAGCTCTCCCCGCTGATCCGAATCGTCTCGGCATAGTCATTCTGCTGACGGTTGAGCGTCGTGTCGAGCAGCAAGCTCGTCATGCCGATGACTGCGTTCATCGGGGTCCGAAGCTCATGGCTCATGTTGGCCAAGAATTCACTCTTGGCCCGCGCCGCTCTTTCGGCCGCATCACGTGCCTCCTCGAGCCCTTGCTGGGCACGACGCCGCTCTTCGATCTCCGAGCGCAATTCCTCGGTCCGCTTCGCAACGCGCTCCTCGAGCAGATCGCGGGACTCCAGAAGCGCCCGGTCTCGGTTCTGGATCTCCTCCAGCATTTCGTTGATGGCATCCACCAACACACCCATCTCGTCGTCCGACTGCTTGGTGGCCCGCTTGCTGTAGTCGCTCTCGAGGGCAATGGTACGGACCGTTTCAGCCAGATCCTCGATCGGCTGGACGATGGCACCCTGCAAACGCAAGGACACCACGCCAGCCACCAGCCCGCAGGCCAATACGGTCATCAGAATGGTGGCGCTGAACTGGCGTAGCCGCGACCGCAGTGCCTGCAAGTCGCTTTGTAGGTAGACGCTCCCCAGGATCTCTCCGTCGAGCACGACCGACTGCATTCCGTGCAGCCGTCCCCCATCGAACCGATAGCCACTCGTGAGGCCCTCCGGGCGAACGACGATCTCGTGGGTCGCGTCCCGCTCGTAGCGCGCGAAAAGCTCTCCAGTGGGCAGCAGAATCCGCGCATGAACGATGTCTCTCTGCTGACGTAGGGCGGCGAGCGCTTCGGCTGCAGCTTCCGGATCGTCAAAGGCCAGTGCAGCTTCCGAGCCCACCGCGAGCACCTCGGCCTCGGTCAGCAGGGACGCGCCCAATGCGCGCCGAAAGCTGAACCAGTCCAGGGTGATCAATGCAGCTCCGGCCAGCAGCAGCGCCAGGCCCGCGACCAGCATTGTCGTCACCTTCAACCGCTGACGGATCGATCGACTTCGGTGTCTTCTCGGCTCTCTCATCACCCTCTCCTCCTCCCACACTTGCCCGCAGCTCACACAGCGAGACTCATTGCACCGCTGCCGCAAGCTTGAGCAGCTTCGAGCTGATCGTCAGATTGGCGCGCCGCGCTGCCGATCGATTGGCGACGAATCGTAGGCGCCCATCACGGATTCCCAGATTGACGATCACGCCCCGTTCGGCAAACCCAGCTGTGTCGCCCACGGTCAGCACCGCTGCCGTACCCAAGCCATCGAGAATCGAGTCGAGGCGCTCCTGCTCTGACGATGCGATCAACAGAATGTCGCATCGGATGCCGGCGCGCGCCGTGTCGAAGCGCTTCAACTCGAATGGCCTGAGCGTCTCCGCGCGGCGACGAATGGCTGACTCCAGTGCCTGGCCGAGCGGGTCTACGCCGAGCAACCCAAACACGATCGGGCGCTGGTCATGACCCTCGATGTCGGACGGCCACCGGACAAACTGCGGCAGACGCAGAAGGAACGCGACCTTGTTTGCGATCGCGGCCTGGGTCTCGGGATCGTCGCTCACACCGCCTGCGTCGTCGCCCGGCTCCGCTTCAGCGGTGCTGCCGTCATGATCCACGAACGGGCTTCGGTGGGCCACGACGAACCCTTCGAGCTGCGCAGCCCGTGTGCTGACCACGAGCCGTGCGGCGCTGCCTTCCGGTTTGACGACCGTCAGGCTGATGCTGCCGGCAAGCGCCTCGGCTGCGCCCATCGAGATGATCTTGCGGGCTCGGGTGACCTGTTGAATCACGGGCAGCGCCCGCATGAGATCCGTATGCACGTACATGGCATCGACGGGTTTCTGATCGATTTGCTGGAGCAAGCCACCTACGCCGCGAAAGGTCAGTCGCTGCACCGAAATCGCCACGTCCGAGTCAACGCCCCATTGACGAAAAGCCATGACCAGCTCATCCGCAGAAAGCTTCGGGGTGCGCTCGTCCACCAGGACCACGAGGCGCAAGCGCGCCGGCGATGCGTCGCCCACCCCTGCCTGGCGCAAGGCAGCCAGCAGAAGGCCAGCTTGCACGGCGGGGGAGGCCGTCGACGACTGCGCGGCACTCGGCGGAGCCGTGGAAGCCCAAAGCCCCATGATCGCCAGCACGCTGATGCAAACGCTGCGATGCCGTCTCGGGCTCGAGCAGGCGGCCAAGGTCGTCGGAGCGGTCATCGCGACCTGGCCGATCGGGCTCGGCGAGCGAATCCGTGTCGTGCCGCTTCGCCGGAGCCGCTAGAACCACCTCGAGTACGGCGCCCGTGGTGCATTATCCGCAGCGCGACAGACCACTGTCGGCCATCGGTCAAACGCGCACGTTCTTCGGCGGGTGCCGGGTTTCGTGGCCTACTGGTTGTGCTCGAAAGTTCGGGGGCTGGAGGAGCGCGAGATGCGCAGTCTCCTCACCGAAGGCATGCGCCGCAACTTGCCGCATGGGCTTTCTTCTCTCATCCTTGAATGGCCGAGCACGGAAACGCTCGTGCCCGATGACAACGGCCGCGCACACGCGCAGGCTTCAAAATAGACACACCGACCCAGTCGGCGGGGTTCCAGACCGGTCAAGAACCTCTGGAAGTACACGCCGCCATGGGAGGTGTTCAACTACGATAACACGCGTTCTCGCGCACTAGCCGAGCACTGATCGCGCCTTTTTGACCAGCTCGATCAAAGCGTGCCGCGCTTCCGTCGGCGTGGTCACAGGTTGCTCGAACGCGAGTCGCACCGGCCGATGGCCTGCCGCGGTGAGCACCGACATCTCGAAACCATAGCGATCGACCCCGGTCATCGTGGCCTCAGTGGCGTCCGTCGCCCGGGAGAAGGCGTGCGTATACGCGAGCAACGCGTCGGCATGATCGGCGTTCATATGCTCGACGATGGCGTGAACATCTCTCCCCAGAGGATCCGCTCGCGCGACCGACCAGTCCGAGCCGGTCACCCAGGACATCCGCCCGTAACCACCGATGTAGCGCGCGGACTCCACCTCCAGACGCCAAAATCGAAAGTCCTTGAAGTCGGCGTAGTAGGAGGCATTCGGGTGCCTGGCGAGATAGGCCGTGCGCGCCCCGAGGTCGCCATCCGACGCCGGCGTGCAGCGCCCGAGCAGCGTGACTCGCCCGTTGGCCAGCGGATCCTCCTCACCACCTTCGGCCACCAGCAGCGAAGCGCGTTCATCGCCGTGCAAGTTCTTGGTGTGCTCGGCCAGCTCACTGATCAGAAACACCGGGCTGGGCCCATCGAACGCGACCGTGACGAACGATCCGTAGGGATAGCCCGCCGGTTCCTTGCCGATGGTGCACAAGGTGCCGGTTCCGATGCCTTCGACCAGTGTCCTCGCCCGCTCACCATGAGAAGGGGTCGGGACATCGACGTCGTAGAGCGGCTCTTCTCTGGCGCTACGTGGGCGGGCATGTGCATCCTCGACCATCATCTCTCCTCATAGCTTTGCTTCTACCGGGTCGCTTCTTCGGGTCTCTCGGGCAGCCTACCGGCTCCAACAGCGCCAGAGACAACGGCGCCAGATCTGCCGACGCATCCATGACTACCACATCCCTGCCTGGTACCGCCCGCGGGCAAGGCGCGCCCGGAAGCGACGGCCTCCGCCCGCATTGACTTCACGCGGGTGAACCTCTATCTTGCGCATCGCGCCGCGCGCACCACGACAGCACATACTTCGGAGGTTGACCGTGCCCGAGACCCATCGAATTGTCGTTCTGGGCGGAGGCCGTGTCGGCTCCGCGATCGCTCGAGACCTGGTGGATTCGGCCTTCGAGGTGACCGTGGTCGACCACGATGCCCAGGCGCAAGATCGGCTGGTGGCGGCGATTGCCTTCCAGCAAGCCGATCTTCGCGATCCCGCCGAAGTGAGCCGCATCGTCGCAGGGCACGACCTCGCCATCGGCGCCGTTCCCGGCTGGCTGGGATTCCAGACCTTGCGCGCCGTCATCGAGGCCGAGCGGGACATCGTCGACATTTCGTTCTTCGAAGAAGACCCCTTCGAGCTCGATGAGCTGGCCCGCGCGAAAGGCGTCACGGCGGTGGTCGATTGTGGTGTCGCACCCGGCCTGAGCAACCTGGTGCTCGGCCACCTGAATGCGCGCTTCGATCGCCTCGACCGCTTCGTGTGCCTGGTCGGCGGCCTGCCCGAAGACCCGCAGCCACCCTGGCGCTACAAGGCGCCGTACTCCCCGGCTGACGTGATCGAGATGTACACCCGCCCCGCGCGCATCCGCAGAGACGGCGTGGCCGTGACCCTTCCGGCCCTCACCGAGCCCGAGATGCTCGACTTCCCAGGGGTCGGCGAGCTGGAATCATTCAACACCGATGGGCTGCGGACGCTGCTCGACACCTGCGACGTACCGGATCTAGCCGAACGCACGCTCCGCTATCCGGGGCACCGCGAGCAGATCGAGCTGTTGGCGACCAGTGGATTCTTCGAGCGCGAAGTCCGGCAGGTCGGCGAGAGCGCCGTGCGCCCGATCGACCTCGCCTCAGATCTGCTGTTCGAGCAATGGCACCAGGGACCCCGCGACTACGACATGACGGTCATGCGTCTCATCGCCGCCGGGCAACTCGAGGGCCAGACCACGGAGCTGATCTACGACTTGTGCGACCGCTTCGATCGGTCGAAAGGTATCTCTTCCATGGCGCGCACGACGGGCTACCCGTGCGCTGCGGCCGCTCGATTGGTCGCCAACAAGGGCTACCAGCACCCTGGCATCTCGCCGCCCGAGTATCTCGGTCGGGACGAAGCGTGCTACCAGGCCGTCCTCGACGATCTCACCGATCGCGGAGTGGGCTTCGAAATTCGTTCCTAGGTGCTCGCTCACGTGCCGCCACGCGCGCATTCGCTCAGATGAGATCGAGGGTATCGATCGGAATTTCTTCTGTTGCAGAGGGCAGCAGATTTTGCACGCGATACGACCACACGGTCACAGCAGCGCCGTACAGGACGGGAACGATCGCTGCCTGAGCGGACACCGTTTCCGCCAGTGCAGCCAGACGTACCTGCGTGGGTTGCGCACGGTAGGCATGCAGAGCCTCATCGACATCGGCGCTGGCGAGTCTCGCGTGGTTGGCCGTGAAGGCAATGTTTTCCGACGTAGGCACACGCTCGGAAGCCAGCACGGCATCGAGAAAATCACACGGGTCTAGGGTATCGGCGAGCCAGCCCGCGACCACCAGGTCATGTCGGCTCTGGATCACGCGCTCACAGAAGTCCGTGATGTCGCGCGCGCGCACCACTTCGATCTCGATTCCCAGCTTCCCGAGTTGGTCGGCGATGGCTTCTGACACCTCGACCGGCCGGGACAAGTAGGGCCGCGGCCCCCAAGTCGTCAGCAGCGAGAGCTTTTCGGGGAGCTTCACACCCGGCTCGGCAAGAATGGTGCGGACGCGATGCGGGTCGTGCACCAGGCCATCGTCCGCCAGCCCGAGCGGCCGCGGCAGGAGACTCGACGCCGCGAAGGCAAGCGGATTCTCATAGCAGACCTTCGCCAGCGCCAGGCGGTCAATGCTGTGTGCAATTGCCTTCCGGACCCGCAGGTCGGAAAGCTTGGGACGCTCGACATTGAGATAGAGGTAGGAAGCCGAGACTGCCGGAAGAATCGACTTGCGCACGCCGCTGAGGTCCTTGATGTCGTCCCGCGCCAGCCCCATGCACAGGTCCACCTCCCCGGCGCGGATCGCATCGAGGAGCGCTTGCGGACGCCCGCGCTCATCGAGCGGATAGGCCTTGAAGACCACTTCGGACAGGGCGAGCTCGCCTGCCCAATGCGGGTTCGGAACCAGGCGAAGGTTGGAAGGCTCGCTTGCGGAATCCACCTGATACGGCCCGGTTCCGATCACTTGGTCACCGACCCGGCGAACGACGCTGCACTTGGGGTGGCTCAAGCTGACGTGGAATTGCGGATTGCTGCGTTTGAGACGAAAGATGACCCAGCCGTCTTCTTGATCGACGGCCGCCTGCTCACTGACGAGGGCAGCACTTCGCAGGCTGGTCACGACGTCGTCGGTCGTCATCCGGGTGCCATCCGAGAAGGTCGCGTCGGTACGGACACGGGCTCGATAGCCAGGCATGCCGTCGAATTCTTCGGGCTCGAGCGGGCCGGTGAAGAGAACAGGCTCGACGTTGGTCGTGCCCGGATCGACGTTGAAGGGCGACTGGAAGATCTGGCGAACGGCGAGCGTGCTCTCCGCATCCTGGGCCAATTGCGGGGCCAGGTTGTGGATCGGCGTCAAGACTCCGACGGTAAGGCTCTTCGCTTGGATCATCGCTTCGCGCACGCTCCCGGATCGTTCTCGGTTCGATTTCCTTCGCTTCGACGCAGGCTAACACGGCCGATCGGCGGTGCCACCTGCTCCGTCTTCGCGGCGCCGCTGTCCCGCGCCGAGGACGGCACGGCGGGTCGCGCTACCGGTGTACGGGGCTTGTGTGCCGACGGGCCATCATCACCCCGGAAACCGCCAGGACGGCCCCCGCGATCTGGATCGTCGTCAGCGTTTCGCCCAAGGCGAGCCAGGCAGTGACCACAGCGATCGGCAGGACCAGATTGTTGTAGAGGGCCGTTCGTGCACTACCCAGGCGTGCCACGCCCATGTTCCAGAGCACCGAGGCGACGGCGATGGCCAGCAGGCCAGACAAGGCCGACGCGACCCATACGGCGAGCGGCACCGACGGCAGGTCCAGCCGTAGAAAGTCGGGAATGCCCGCGAGCACCAGCGGAATCGAGCCGATCGCGGTCGTGAATGCCGCCACCGGGAGCGCGGGGTAACGCACCAGCGCACGCCGACTGAGAAGGGTGTATCCAGACCAGCAAAGCGTGGCGACAAACACCATCAGATCACCCCGCAGGGACGCACCCCCGAAGCGGAACGTGGCCTGATGGTCGCTGGCGAGAATGATGACCGCGACGCCGACCAGGGCCCCGGCGATGCCCAGCCACCCCCGTGGCAAAATGCGCTCGGTTCCCGCCAGCGTGCCCATCAGCGCGACCCACGCCGGCACCGTCGCCAGCATCAGGGCAGCATTGTCCGCGGTGGTCCACGCAGCACCGTAGACGAAGAGAATCTGGTAGAAGCCGTGGCCGAGCAAGCCCAGGCCGAGCAAGAGGGGCAGGTCGCGCCGTTCGAACCGAAGCCGATAGCCCAAGAGCGGCATCATCGTCATCAGGACGAGCGCCGCGACCAGGAAACGAACCGCATTGAACGTCAGCGGTGGCAGCGAGGCGAGCGCGTACTTCACGACGGAGAAATTCATTCCCCAGAGCGCCGCGGTGGAAATCAGCAACAGGTCGATCCAACCCAGTCCTGCCGGTGGGTCACGGTGGTCAGGCATGGGCAGCATCTCGCATCGCCGGCGCATCCTACCGCCGGAAGCGGCCGCCGCCTACCCGGACGGCAGGCTGCAGCCATTCCGGCATTGATACCAGCCGACGTTGATGCCAGGCGGCACCCCAGCCAGACCAGCGGCGTCCCTACGCGCCCTCTACAGATCGTTTTGGTTGTTCACGCCTGGTCCGGAGCCGCAGAAGGTCGACGTGTTCGGCGGCGTTCCGACATTCCCGATCAACTCCGGTTCGACCGAGGAGCCACAGCCGATGACGAAGGCATTGTCACTCGCCGCCGACGTGTTGCGCAGGAGGCAGCTCCGATCGCCTTCATCCCAGATACCGAACGATGGTGCGACGTTCGGTGCATGGATGCGATTGTTGATCGTCGCAGTCCGCTGCGCTTGACTATCGACCACCAGACCCAAGTCTTCCGGATTCTCGACGATATTGTCGAACAAGAGGTTGTCGACGCCTCCGGCCACGGCCAACCCGTACGAGAGCTCGGGTGAACCGGCGCCCAACGGCTTCTTGAATCGATTCGATGCAACAACGCTCCGAGTCGAGTCCTCGATGCGAATCCCGCCCCGGACAAAGAGCTTGTTGCCCAAGACCTGAACGTCCTCCGAGTCCTGAATGTGAATCCCGGTCTCGCAATTCAGCCTGAATCCAACGATCCGAATGCGATGGCTGCTGAATACATTGATACAGGTCGACCCAACTTCCTCGATCACGGTTGCTGCTGCTGGGACGAAGTTCGAGCCGCCGATCCCCACGAGTCCCGATCCGATGACTGGCGGCGCATGGTTGGCCACAACCAACGAAACATCCTGCAGCCCAACAATGTTGATGGTTCCGTTCAGCGTCCCTTGATAGGCAAAAATGACCTTTTCCCCGTCGACCAACGGATTGTTATTCAGATCATCGAAGTCGTTCTGATTCGCCACCAGACGAACGGTTGCGCCTGCGGGTGCGACAACAAAGAGGGAAGCAATGGCGATGGCCAGAAGCGTGGCTCGGGTCCAGGCAATGAAGCACTCTGTACGATTCACGGTCGTTTCTCCTACATTCTCGATGATGTCAGCATGCCAAGTCCGGGCTACATTGCCCGCTCGAGCGCATGCTTCTTGAACGACCATGCGTATTCTTCGGGCACACTCCCTCATCGCTCGCAAGGTTGAACTCATTTTTCTGAGGGAAAGGACGTCCGCAATCCGCATGGATGGACACAACGAAGGCGAAAAGATCCGATGACTGGCTGCAACGCAGCCCTACTCTGAATCAAAGGGGGCGACATGAGACCGAAACCACGTTTGTTCAGCATCCATCCCAAAGAGCCGAAAGCGAGTCTGCCGAAGCGCCATCGTAGTCTTGCCGCGGGGCTCTTCGTTCTCGCCCTCAGCGGAGCGGCCACGCCGACGCTGGGAGAGCCCTTGATCCATTTCGATGAGCGTGGTTGCACACGGGCTCCCGCACTTGCGGATCTCACGCGCGATGGTGGCGATCTCGTCGTCACGATCGCCCTGCCGGTGAGCGACGATCCGGAGCCCGGCATCTGGGTGATTCAACGTGACGCTGCGGGTGACATCGTCGGCGAGGTGTTTCACGAGGCAGGGTTCGAAACCGAAGCAAACGTCTCGATTCCCGACGGCGTGCGTGCAGCCCTCGAACGAGGTCCGGCCTTCGTTCTCTCGATTCTGGACGCGGAACGCAGATCCACCGGGCCCGAGCACCCGTTCATGATCAAGTTGGACTGCCCCGAAGCACCTCTTTGCACGCTCGAGCCCGTTTTGGGAGTCTCTCCTGGAGACGCGCTCCACGCATCACCGCAGCTACTCACGGAGATCGGCAACCGAATCGACTCGGATCAACCGATCGGCTTCGACGCGATCAGCACCGCACGCCCCGATCTTCAGGGCGCATTGCTCGACCTCTTCTGGCAACAGAACATGCACCCATCAGAGAAGGGCATGCACCCATCGAATCTCACGAGCTGTCATTGCCAGTGGCTTGTCGCAACCGATGCCACCAGCCTGACCGGTGGCGCCCACCTGATATGGGCGGGCGAACCGGCCCACAGAGGCGGCACGACCAGGCTCGGCAGCCGGCTCTGGTGTTTCCGCACCACAGAACCGCAGGATCACGAGGTCGCCGTCGACGTCGGCAGCATTCTCGAGCTTTCGGTACGCGTCTTCGACGCAATGGCCTGCCCACGCCCCTGCGACCCGCGTATCGAGCATGGGTTTCACTACCAAGCGGCCGCGAGCACCGCACAATTTCCTGTTGGCATTGCTACCTCGGTCGAGAATCACGCGTCGTGGATCTTTGATTCCGGCGACGACGACGGACCGCCTCCGGTTTGGACCATCGCCGACAGCAGTACCGTCACGGCGACCACGGACCTGGCCCAAGCACGAGTGCGAATCGGAGACCATGCAATCTCTCGCTTCGAGGGTGAAACAACCATCGCGATCGATGCCGATCCATTCGCATGGGACGCGTGGGTCACGTTTGGCTCGAGGCTGAGCATGCACGCGAGATCAGAAGGTTGCGACGGCGTTGCGCCCCTCGAAGCCAGTATTCTGATCGCACCGACGTTCTCGAGGGCCGATCGCTGCGACGTCGAGATTCACAAGTCGCTTCGCATCGGTGGCTAGACCGACTCTTCAGGGCGCTGGTCGGACCAGCTTCTCGGCGGCAGAGAGGTTGTGCTCGCTTTCCTCGATGTCGGGGTGCCCCGCGGGCAAGGATCGACGACGGATATCGAGGGCCCGCGCGAGTGTCTGGACCGCATTCTCGGCATCTCCGAGCATGTACAGTGTGACGCCGAGATTGTTCAGATTCTTTGCGACACTCGGATGCTCGCTGCCGAGTGCCTGCCTCGAGATCGCAAGCGCACGCCTGAAGGCCGTTGCGGCCGAGGCGGCATCGCCCTGGCTTTGGAAGAGGAAGCCCAAATTGCTGTGGACCGTCGCCACCTGCGGGTGCTCGGGGCCGAGAATCCGCTGTCGCGTTGCGAGCACCCTGTCGAGCAGGGCCTTGGCCTCACCGTAACTGCCACGCTGAGCCAGGACCATCGCCAGGTCGTTGGCTGACTCGGAAAACGCGAGGTCGTCTCCGCCCAGTCGTGTCGCCCGCATGGCCATCGCCCAGCGGAGATGTGCTTCGGCTTCACCGAGGTTGCCGAGTGCTTCGTGGGCTTCGCCGATTCGATTCAGAATCGTCGCGTGGAGACGCTGGTCGTCACCGTCTTGCGTCACGAGACGGGCACCACGATTCAGTACCTCGAGCGCCCTCTCCGCTTGGCCGCGGGAGAGAAGCACTGCGCCGACGAGCTCGAGCCTTGCGGCGGCGCCTGGAGCCTCGTCTTCGGCCGGATCGCTCAGCAAGCGTTCGACGACTGAGATCAACAGGTCGTCGACCGAAATATCGTTCCCGGGCAGCGAGCGGGGGTCGGCCAGGCCGAGGGTCTGGACCAGAAAGTCGCTGAATCGCATGGATTCGTCTACTGCCTTGCGGGCGCTCCTTGCCTGCTGGAATGCGATCGCCAGACTCACCGCGAGCATTGCCGCAACCATGACCGTCAGGACGACCGCGCCCCGATGGCGCGCCAGGAACCGACGCAGCCGATACCCAACGCGGTCCGGCCGTGCGCGGATGGGCCGCATGTCACGCAGACGCTGGAGGTCGTCAGCAAATGCCTGCGGCGAGGCGTAGCGCTGCTTGACATCCGGGTGCAGTGCCTTGGCCAGCACCACGTCGAGATCACGCCCGACCAGGCCTCCGAGGCTGCCCACTCCGACAGCCTGGCGGACCCCGGGATCCCGAAGCAGCGCACTCGGCGACGCTTCCGGACCCTGGGCATCAGCGTCCGTGGCTACGAGCTTGCCGGTCAGCAGCCGGTGCAGCAGCATGCCGAGGGAGTAGACGTCACTGGCGGTGGTCAGCTCGTCGCCGGCGCGCTGTTCGGGGCTGGCGTAGCCCGGCGTCAGCCATCGCTCCCCACGCTGGGTAACCGGACTATCGTGCGCACCTTGGGCATTGCCGAGCAGTTTCGCGATGCCGAAGTCGAGCAACTTGACCAACCCATGATGGTCCACGAAGACGTTGTCGGGCTTGAGGTCGCGGTGCAGCACCAGGTTTTGATGGGCGAGCTGGACCGCTTCACACACCGTGACCATGAGCGTGAGGCGATCGGCGACGGAGAGGCGGTGCTGCCGGCTGTAGGCATCGATCGGCTGCCCTTCGACGTACTCCATCACCAGATAGAAGCGTCCATCGTCCAGGCTGCCAGCGTCGAGGAATCGGGCGATGTTCGGATGCTCGAGCCGGGCCAGGATCCACCGCTCTTGCGCCGCCCGTGCGGCAATCGTCTCGTCCGCCGCAAGGAAGGCGATCTTGATCGCGACGCGCTGCAGAAGCTCGGGCTCGACACGGTGTGCCAGGTAGACGGTCGCAAGGCCGCCTCGACCAACCTCCCGTTCGACACGGTACGGGCCGATGCGGTCCGGGACGGTCAGCGGTACAAGATCTGCTCTCGAATCTGCTCTCACATCGGCGACCGCGCTGCCGAGCGCAACTTCGACACGCTCGGTGGCACCGCGGCAAGCGGACAAGAGGCTTTCGAGCTCGCGGAAGAGCTCAGGATCGTCCGCAACCTCGGAGCCCAGAAGCGCTTGCCGTGCTTCGCCTTCGAGCGCCCGAGCACGGTGAAACACCGACTCGAGGCGCTGCCGGCGGCTGGTCATGGGGACCGTGTGCTCCGGTCAGACGCGCGCCGATCGAGCGCGCGCCGGATCCATGCCTTGCCAAAGGCCAGGTCACGCTCCACAGTCGCCGCCGAGATGTCGAGCGCAGCCGCTGTTTCGTCGATGGTCAGGCCCGCGATGAGCCGCAACTCGACCACCCGCACCTTGCGTTCGCCGTGCGCTTCGAGCTGCCGAAGGGCTTCGTCGAAGGCAAGCAGCTCCACGGCCTTGGCGCCATTGGCAGCGACGCCGTCGAGCCCGACATGCAGTGCGCCGCCACCACGCTTCTCGGCGTTCAGCCGACGTGCGGAATCGACGAGAAACTGCCGCATCGCGCGGCTGGCCAACGCGAAGAACTGTCGCCGGCTTCGCCAATCGATGCGCGCGACATCAAAGCGAAGAAAGGCCTCGTGAACGAGGACCGTCGTTTGCAAGACGGGGTCTGGACGCCCTTCGTTGGCAAGCTGCCGGCGGGCCATTTTCCGAAGCTCGCCGTAGACCGCACGCATGAGCGCATCAGAGGCCTCGGCACTGCCGGCTTGCCAGGCGACGAGGAGGGCCGTGAGCTCTGCAGACTGCGAGTCGCTCATCTCACCTCCTGCGCGCCCTCCGATCCTCATCGACCTGGCTTCGCGTGGTCACCGTGCCGCCGACGACCAACGCGGCCGAGATGATCATCAGATTCTTGATGATGTATTGCCCCTCCATGGTCGGAAGGAAGGGGATGCCGTTCGGCTGGAAGGTCACCTCGGGAAGCAGGACCAGTGGAAGGAAAGTACCGCCCATCTGGAGAAAGAGCAGACCAATGGCCAGACGTGTCGTGCGTTCGAAAAGAAACGAAAGGCCAATGATCACTTCCCACCAGCCGATGATCGACAACCACTGCTCGGCCGAGAACAGCGGCATCCAGCTCACGGTCGACAGGACCAGCGGGGCCGCGGCCGAGACGCCCAGCGGCTTCAAGATGCCGAACCAGAAGAAGATGACGGCGAAGGACAGGCGGAGCGCCGGGCCACCCCAGGCGCGCATGGTCTCCGCGATGGCGCGGTCAAATCGGTCGAATCTCATCACCCTGCCATCCTATTCGACGAGCGTGAGCACCGGCGGAACACAAAACGGCGACAAGCGCTTCGTGCGCCTGCCGCCGTTTCGCGGAACGTGTGGTGCCGGCTGCGCTAGAAGCGCGGAACCGAGCGCCCCGGTGTCCAGGGCACGCCAGCAAGATCGAGCTTCTTCTCCAGCTCCGCGACATCCCGCATCAAGGCATCGAGATCCGTGCGCAGGGAGCTGAAGCCCTGCTCGGCAAGCTCGAAGTTCCAGCGGTGATGCGGCGTCGGCCCGTAGGTCGAGAAGCCCGTACCGATCTGGATCGTGCTCAGACGACCCGTGATCGCTGGCGCCGTCGGCTCACCGATCTCCTGCTGGATGGCGTCGCCGTTCATTCGCAACTCGAGGTCGTAGAGGCGGTTGGCCAGGCCGCGCAGCTCGGTATGCAACGCGGAATCCGCCACCGAGCGTGCGAGCACGGACTTGATCGCCCCGAAGCGGGTATCCGCCTCGTTCATGACCGCCTGCGCCGCACTGACCGCCCGCTGAAGGTCTTCGACTTTGCGCATGAAGGCGAGCGTCTCGTTCGGGTCGGCTCGTGGCAGCACCGTGTCCTTGAGGGGCTTGACCACGAAGGGCTCGCTGTCGCCCAAGGGCGTCATCACGCCATCTTCGCGCTTGGCGAGCGACACGCGGTAGGTCCCCGGCGCTGCCAGGATCCCCGAGCCGCCGAAGAAACGCCGGCCTGATTCCGGACGCCAAGCCGAAACCGTGGGGTAGCGCAGATCCCAGGCAACACGATGGAACCCAGCGGTCGCCGGCGCCTCGATGCGCCGCACCACGTCGCCATTGGCATCGGTCACGGTCAGCACCATGGCCGGCGCTTCCTCCTTGGCCTCGGCATGAAGGGCTTCCCAGCCGGGATAGGGCGTGTCGCCCCCCTCCTTCACGGTCTCCTTCTCGGCCTTCTGACGCTTTGCCTTGGCCGTGGTCAGGCTCTCGCTCAGGTAGTAGGTGAAGATCGCGCCGAATGGCGGGTTGGGGGCCGTGAAGAAGTCTCCTCCCTGTGAGCCTTTCTCGCCGCCACCGAGCGGCCGTTGCTCGATGTACCACCAGGCGTCCTTGACCGGAAACAGCTTGGCTTCTTGATCGAGCATCTCGGTCGAGACATGGCGCAGGGGCGAATAGTCATCGAGCACGAACAGGCTGCGCCCGAAGCTGGCGCCGACGAGATCGTTCTCGCGCTGCTGGATGGCCAGATCACGGAACGAGATCTGCGGCACACCGCCGGTCAGCTCGATCCAGTTGTTGCCACCTTCGACACTGAAGAAGATGCCGAACTCCGTGCCGACGAAGAGCAAGCCAGCGTTCTCGTGGTCCTGGACCAGGCGCCACACCAGGTGACGGTCCGGAAGACCGCCGTCCTCGGGATCTCCGGCGATCGAGGTCCAGGTCTGCCCACGATCTGTGGACTTGAGCAGGAACGGCCTGAAGTCGCCCTCTTTGTGATTGTCGAGGGCCAGGTAGACGGTATCGGCGTCGTGGAGATCAGCCTTGATGTCGTTGACGAAGCTGTTCTCGGGCACATCCGGAAGCGCCCCGGATTGCTGCCAGGTCGCGCCGCCATCATCCGTCACGTGCACCAGGCCGTCGTCGGTCCCGGCGTAGATCAACCCTTCGACCAAGGGCGACTCGCTCAGCGAGGTTACGTTGCCGAAGTACGACATCGCACCGAGGTCCCAGATCGCCTCGAATCCCCACACCCGATCCATCATCGACATGGCGAGGCGGTCTTGGCCACGGGAGAGATCTTTCGAAATCGCCCGCCAGCTGTCACCCCGATCGTCGCTGCGCCAGACCCGCTGGCTCGCGAAGTAGAGACGTGCCGGGTCGTGCGGGCTGACCAAGATCGGCGAATCCCAATTCCAGCGCTCGGCGGGCTCCCCCGCGTCAGGCTGGGGTTGGATGTAGACGATCTCCCCGGTCGTACGGTCGTAGCGCACCAGATTGCCCTGCTGCCACTCCGAATAGACAATGTCCGGATTGCTTGGGTCCGTGGCCGGCTGATGGCCGTCCGCGAACAGCGTGATGAACCAGTCGCTGTTGCGGATGCCCGTGTCGTTTACCGTGCGCGACGGACCGCCCTGGGTGCTGTTGTCCTGGGTACCGCCGTAGATGTTGTAGAACGGCTCGTCATTGTCGACGGCGATTTTGTAGAACTGGGTGAGCGGCAGATTGGTGACGAACTTCCAGTTCTTGCCGAGGTCCCAGCTTTCGTAGAGGCCACCGTCGGTGCCGGCCAGCAAGTAGCTCGGGTCGTGGGGATTGAAGGCCAAGGCATGGTTGTCGACGTGCTTGTGCTCTTCCCCCACGGGCTTGAACGTCTTGCCGCCATCCTCGGTCCATTGCATCCGAGGATCCATCTGGTAGACCCGGTCGAAGGCATGCGGGCTGGCGAAGAGCTCTTGGTAGTAGTGCGGGCCGGTACCACCCGAGTGGTAGTCGTTACGCTTTTCCCAGGAACCGCCGCCGTTCTCCGAGCGGTAGAAGCCGCCCTCGCCACTGCCCAGCTCGATGGTGGCGTACACCACATCGGGCTTCTGAGGTGAGATGGCCAGGCCGATCTTGCCCATGTCTCCCTTGGGCAAGCCGTTCGTCAACTCGCGCCAGGTGGCGCCGCCGTCTGTGGACTTGTGAATGCCGGACTCGGGGCCACCGTTGACCAACGCGGCTACGGTGCGGATGCGCTGGTGCGTGGCCGCGTAGAGAACGTCCGGATCGCGAGGGTCCATCTTGACTTCGTTGACACCGGTGTACTCACCATCGCCGAGGATCTTCTCCCAGGTGGCGCCGCCATCCGTGGTCTTGAACAGGCCGCGCTCGCCGCCGCCGGACCACAGGGGTCCTTGCGACGCCACGTAGACCACGTTCGAGTCCTCCGGGTGCACCACGATGTTTCCAATGTGCTCGGACTCGCTGAGCCCGAGGTGCTCCCAGCTCGCGCCGCCGTCGCGGCTGCGGTAGACGCCATCGCCGTAACCGACGTGGCGGCCGCCGACGTTCTCGCCCGTGCCCACCCAGATGGTGCTCGAGTCGCTCGGGTCGATCGTCAAGCAGCCGATCGAGTAGGACGATTGCTCATCGAAGAGCGACGCCCAGGTGGTGCCTGCGTTGGTCGTCTTCCACACGCCACCCGAGCCGACACCGACGTACCACGTGCTCTGATCGTGTGGGTCCACCGCGACGTCGGCGATGCGCCCGGACATCAGGGCCGGGCCAATGGCGCGAAACGCCAGCCCGGAGAACGTGGTGCTCACCATCTTGGAAGCCTCTTGAGGCTCCGTGGCCGCCTTCTGCTCAGCCTTCTTTCCCTTCTGGCCATAGGCCGAGAATGCGAGGGCAACGCTCAGCAGGGCGACGAGTATTCCGCTTCGACGCATGGAGATCTCCTTCGAGTTGGGCGGGCATCGTACCAAGCAGGGAATGACGGTCCGTCACCAACGTGCAAACATTGGTCCCAACCAAGCACCGCCTGGTGAAGGATCGCGACACTGCGAACCCTCCAAAGGGCAACGGATCACCCAACGCCAGTTTGTTGGCGACCGATCATTGGCGACCCACGGTCCGACGATGATCGGAACACTGCCCCGAGCGATACGGTACTGACCGCCTCTGGGCCGAGCAGCACTGGACTGAGCATCAATCTTGCCGAGGACCGCACCATGCTACGAATCTCACTCCGCCTGACCCTCCTCGCGCTCGCGCTCACCGCTCTCAGCGCCTACCCCTGTCATGTGCCGGACACCCTGCGCCACGCAGAGGGGTTGACCGCCAAGCAGCGGGCAGTGCTCTCCGCGGGACATGCCGCGGCCATGACCAAGATCGCCTACGACCTGAAGGCCGTGGAGCGGTGTGCGGGGGGCATGGCGGACATCTTCCCCTGTCGCAACGTCGACCTGCTGGGCCACCTTCCGCTCGAAGCCATCGGCGGCGGCAACGGCAACGACCTGTGGGGCTGGGTCGATCCTCAGACCGGACGCGAGTATGCGCTGGTCGGCCGCTCCAACGGCACAGCCTTCGTCGACGTGACCAATCCAGAAGCGCCGCTCTACCTCGGCAACCTGCCCACACACGCTGGGGTCGCGGCATGGCGCGACATCAAGGTTTACCGCGATCACGCGTTCGTGGTCGCAGATTTCGCCGGCAACCACGGCATGCAGGTCTTCGATCTGCGCCAGCTTCGCCAGGTCACCAACCCGCCGGTGACGTTCCAGGCCACCGCACACCACGACGGATTCCCGCGCGCTCACAACATCGTCATCAACGAGGCGACGGGCTTCGCCTATGCCGTCGGCCTGGACTCGTCCAACTGCCAGGGCGGTCTCTACATCATGAACATCCGCAACCCGACCTCCCCGTCGTTCGTGGGCTGCTACGGCGAGGACGGCTACACCCATGATGCCCAGTGCGTCATCTACAACGGTGCGGATGCCGACTACCGCGGCCAGGAGATTTGCTTCGCGTCCAACGAAGACAGCGTGACGATCGTCAATGTCAACGACAAGAGTGCGCCGTTCATGATCGCCCGCGTGGCCTACGACAACCTCGGCTACGTGCACCAGGGTTGGTTGACACAGGATCACCGCTTCTTCGTGCAAGACGACGAGCTCGACGAAACGCGCTTCGGCCACAACACGCGCACCTATGTCTGGGACGTCAGCGACCTCGACCAGCCGCGGGTCGCCATCACCTACACGGCGCCCGAGTCGTCGATCGATCACAACCAATACGTGCGCGGAGACTTCGCCTACCAGGCCAACTACCGCCGCGGCCTGCGCATCTTGCGCATTCCGAGCACCGCGGCCGGCAACGTTCGGGAAGTCGCCTTTTTCGACACCTTCCCCGAGGCCAATGGCAATGGCTTCGACGGTGCCTGGAGCGTCTACCCATTCTTCTCCGGTGGCATCGTCTTGATCAGCGACATCAACCGCGGTCTGTTCATCGTCCGCGCTCGCCTGAATGGCGGTGACGACGGAGGCGGAGGCGGGGGATGCACCGAAACCCTCGGCAACGGACGCTTCTGCACGGCATGCGGCCCTTGTACCGAAGGACAGGGAGACTGCGACAACGACGGCGAGTGCGCAGCAGGACTCTCCTGCGTCGACAACATCGGAGCTCAATTCGGATTCGCACCCGGCGTCGATGTCTGCACCGCCTCCGGTGGCGGGGGCGGCGGGGGATGCACCGAAACCCTTGGCAACGGACGCTTTTGCACGGCATGCGGCCCTTGTACCGAAGGACAAGGAGACTGCGACAACGACGGCGAGTGCGCAGCAGGACTCTCCTGTGTCGACAACATCGGCGCACAGTTCGGGTTCGCGCCCGGCGTCGACGTCTGCACGGCAGGTTCGTAAACCGCCCGGCCTTGGTCGCCCCGGCCTGCGGCCGGCACTGCCACGACCTCATGCGCCCCGGAACAGTTCCCGGGGCGCTCGATGCGTCATCGACGCCACGTGTCCGGATTGACGCGCTTGTTCGCAATCGGTGATTGACAAACCGTACCAAGTCAGTCCACAATCCCCATGCGACTATTGAGACGGCGTCTCAATAGTGCACCAAAGAGGCTCAGGAGCCTGTCGATTCCTGTGACCACGACCTGCCTGTCGATGAATTCCCCCGCGGTCAGGCCGGGTCGCAGGCAATCACTCCTCGCTCCTGAGCCTCGCTTTTTCGAAGCGCGCGGCAGCCCGGAACAGTTGGCGCTGCAGACCCGGGCCATTCCGCTGCGTGACGAGATCCCCGTGATCTGGAACGTCTCCAAGGCCATCGAGTTCTACTCACGCTAATGCACACCATGTCGCATACCAGGACACTGCCCGCCCGCTCGGACCATGCACCTTCCATCGCCATCGTCTGGGGAAGCAGCACGGGGTACACCGAAGAGGTTGCCCTGAAGCTCCACCAACGCCTTGCCGATGCCACGTCGACCATCGTCGACATCGGGGAGACCGAGGTTCGCGACCTTCTCGCGTTCGATGTCCTCATCCTCGGTGTCCCGACTTGGAATATCGGCGAGTTCCAAGACGACTGGGAATACTGCTTCGACGAATGGGCCACCCTTGATCTACGCGACAAGAAGGTCGCTCTGTTCGGCTGTGGTGACGCGAAAGGCTATCCGGGCTATTTCCAGGATGCGATGGGCATTCTGTGGCGCCAGCTCGAGGCCCGCGGCGCGACCTTGATCGGCAAGTGGCCCACCACGGGATACGACTTCGACGAGTCCCAGGCTCTGGCGCCCGATGGCAACCATTTCGTCGGTCTCGCGATCGATGAGCACAACCAATACGAGCTGACCGATCAGCGCCTCGACAGATGGGCACAGCAGCTCGAAGCCGAGCTCGACCTCCGGCCCGTCGCCGCCGCGATCCCAGCACTCGTCAGCGCCGTCTGACCATTCCTTTCGGGGTCCGCGAGGGGACTCCAGCCCCACCCGGGTCGTCCACGGCGGACGCGCGGCATCCCGCGCCATCCGTTCGTGGGCGGCTCGGGCCGGGTGCTCTCTGTCTGAAAACGAATCTTCATGGCTTGCCGACTCCGCCCGAGCCCAGTAACCTCGCGGAGCGAGTACACCTATGTTCCCCAATCTGAGCCAGGACATCGAACGCCTCAAGGAGATCAAGACGAAGCCCTTCCCGTGGTTCGTCCTCGAATCGCTCCTGTTCGAAAACGGCTTCCAGGCCGTGGTGCTCTACCGCCTGGCCCACTGGTTCAAGCGCAAGGGCATTCCTCTGTTCGGCCCCTTGCTCAGCCGCCTGGCGCTGTGGCTGACCGGCGTCGAGATCGCAGCGGGCGCCCGCATCGGCCCGGGATTGTTGATCAGCCACGGCCAAGGAATCGTGGTCGGCCAGTGGGCGCAAATCGGCAAGGGCTGCCTGATGCACCACCAGGTCACGCTCGGCGCCAAGGATCGCGGTCGCATCGAAGAAATGCCGCGCCTGGGCGACGACGTCATGCTCGGCGCAGGTGCCAAAATCATTGGCGGCGTCAGCATTGGCGACCGTGCCATCATTGGCCCCAACACTGTGGTGGTTCGTGACGTTCCCGCGGGCGGCAAGGCATTGCCAATTCTCGCCGAGATCCGTCCACCGAAGACATCACCCCCAACGCCGCCCCCGGCGGACGAGGCACCGGTTGCCTAGCGCAGCGCCACACACGAAGACGACGAACGTCTCCCCGCCATGACACCAGGAACCCGTACACCATCGAATGCCTCGGCTCAGGACGCTGCCGGCGAGGGCAAGCGCCGTGTGCTGGTGACCGGGGCGCGCGGATTCGTCGGCCAGCCATGTCTCGATCTGTTGAAGCAGCGCGGGTGGGAGATCCACGGTGTGTCGTCGCATGACGTGTCCTCGGAGCCCACAGCGCCGGACGACGGGATCCGATGGTGGCAGGCCGATCTTCTCGACCCTCGCGCCAGCCGCAAGCTCGTCGAGCAGGTTCAACCGTCTCATCTCCTCCACCTGGCTTGGATCACCGACCGGCATACCATCTACAAGAGCACGGACAATTTCCGCTGGGTCGCTGCAAGCTTGGCGCTGATGCGCGCGTTTGCCGAATCCGGCGGCGAGCGCTTGGTCGCCACGGGCAGCTGTATGGAGTACGACTGGTCGGGCGGCATCTGCACCGAGCTCGAGACCCCCCTTCGCCCCACGAATACCTACGGGCTGTGCAAGCGCGCCATGTCCGAGATGTTCGTCGACTTCGTCTCCCGGGACGATCAGGCGCTCACCGGTGCTTGGGCTCGCCTCTTCTTTCTCTACGGACCGCGCGAGTACTCGACGCGGCTGATCGCCTGGGTGATCACCCAGCTCCTCTCCGGCCAGGTCGCGCCATGCTCACACGGCCGCCAGCGACGCGATTTCCTCTTCGTGCGCGACGCCGCTGACGCCTTGGTCACCTTGCTCGACAGCCAGGTGAGCGGCGCCATCAACGTGGCTTCTGGCAACGCTGTCGCCGTCGGCGACTTGATCCATCAAGTGGCCGATCTCCTGGACGGACGCGACCGGATCGACCTCGGGGCGATCCCCGTACCGGCCGACGATCCGCCGCTCGTGGCTGCCGACATCCGCCGGTTGCGCGACGAGCTGGGGTGGAAGCCCCGCTGGTCACACGCCGAGGCCCTGGAACAGACCATCGACTGGTGGCGGAAGCAGCCTCGCCCCGAAGCCGACTGAAGGAAGAACCATGACTGAGATCGTCATTCTCGGCGCCGGCATGGCCGGCCTCGGCGCCGCCCATCGTCTCCGCGCCGAAGGGATTCACGCGCAGATCTTCGAACGCAACGCCTACGTGGGCGGCCATGCCGCGTCATTCGTGCACGGCGACTTCACGTTCGACGATGGTCCGCACATCTCCTTCACCAAGGACGAACGGCTGCAGAAGCTGTTCGCCGAGAGTCTCGATGGCCAGTTCGAGATCATCCAGACCCGGGTCAACAACCTGTGGCAAGGGCATTGGATCAAGCATCCAGCCCAGTGCAATCTCTATGGCCTCCCCACCGACCTGGTGGTCGACATCATCCGCGACTTCGTGGCCGCGAAGGAATCCGCCGAAGACCAAGCCGGCACCATTGCGAGCTACGAGGACTGGCTAGTCGCCTCCTATGGCCGAACCTTCGCCGAGACCTTTCCGATGCAATACGGCCGGAAGTACCACACGGCCGAAGCGCGGGACATGACCACCGACTGGCTGGGGCCGCGGCTCTACCGTCCCGATCTCGCCGAGGTCCTGCGTGGGGCGCTGTCGCCGCAGACGCCGGACGTCCACTACGTCACCCACTTCCGGTACCCGAGCCATGGTGGCTTCGCCAGCTTCCTGAAGGGATTCGCCGAGGCTGCGACGATCGCGCTCGAACGCGAGATCGCGGGCATCGACCCCGCGACGCGGACGCTACGCTTCACCGATGGGCGCGAAGCAGCCTACGACCGTTTGATCTCATCGCTGCCCTTGCCCGAGCTCGTCGCGCGGATCGACGGCGCGCCCGAGGATGTGCGCCAGGCCGCGGCACGCTTGGCCTGCACCACCTCCGTGGTGGTCAATATCGGCATCGATCGCGAAGATGTCTCGGATGCCCACTGGACCTATTTCTACGACGACGACTACGTCTTCACCCGCCTCAGCTTCCCGCACATGCTGTCGCCGCACACCGTGCCACCGGGCGCCAGCGCGATCCAGGCCGAGGTCTACTACTCGAAGAAGTATCGCCCCCTCGATCAGGACCCTGAGACCTTGATCGAACCGGTGATCCGCGACCTCAGGCGCTGCGGGCTGTTGCGCGAAGACGACACCATCCTGCACCGCGACGCGAGCGTGGTCCCCTACGCCAACATCATCTTCGATCACGACCGCCCCGCGGCGCTCGAAACCGTGTTCGGCTATCTCTCGGAGCTCGGCATCGCGACCTGTGGCCGCTACGGCCGCTGGGGCTACCACTGGACCGACGAAGCCTTCACCAGCGGCGAGACAGCGGCCGAAGAGATTCTCGACCGCTCAGCCTGATCGGATCGCCTGACGCTACCGCTTGCCAGCGTCAGGTGCGGCAGGAGGCGCGGTCATGGGTACACGCAGGCCCGCCAAGACTCCCTTGAGCTTGGCGACCGCGGCACCGTGGTTGCGCTTGGGCAGCTCGCGCAGGAAGGCAAGGGGCAATGCGACGGCGGTGAACAGCACGAAGGTCAGCCACTGGAACGGGCCACCATAGCGCCGCACGAAGATCGTATTGGCGCGCCCCGTGAAGAACGTGCGACGCGCCTGGTAGTTGCCCGCG
>CALFAM010000294.1 GCA_937948815.1 uncultured bacterium | reverse complement strand
TCGATTTCTAGGCCGGTTCGGCGCACGGGCCCGTCAGCCCTCCGTTCTGACGGGTTTTGCCTTTGCTGCCATCCGGCGCTCAGACAACGCTTCGGATCACTGAAGACGCGAGATCTCGACCAGGAGTTGGCCTTGAGTCGACCTTTCTCTTTTTGGCAGTGATTCGCTGCGCGGTAGGGCTTTCGCCCGCCTTCGATGTAAGTACATTCCTGACGTTTCGGCCCGAGAACAAGCGCCCGTAAGGCGCTTTTTGTATAATCGACGCGGGGATTTGACGTCGTGTGTCGGTTTATGCAGCGCTGGGCCCCGCTTGCTTCGCGCGGAAGGCTTGGTTAAACAGCCCCGTTCGGAGAGCCGTTCGCCCCAGTCCGCAGGATGTGCCTTGCATTGTCAGGTTGCGCGAGATGGTTCCATACGAGGAGGTTGTGAAGCATGCGCGCTTCGCAGCCTCCAGCTTTGCTTGATAGCGGGAGAGAGCTTTGACTGGGGGTCACGATCATGGTGCCACAGAAGGCAGGTTCACCTGGAGGACGGTTGTTTTCTGCGCAGCTGCCAGGGGGAGGCCGACTCGAGATCATCGGCAGCTCGCCGAGCATGCAGGCGTTGTTTCGCGATCTGGAAACCGTTGGCCGGAGTGATGCTGCTGTCTTGGTGGAAGGTGAGACCGGGGTCGGAAAGAACCTGGTCGCGCGGGCTCTTCACCACCTGGGGCCTCGGTCGAATCAGCCATTCGTTTCCCTGAGCGCGGCCAACCTTACCGACCAGCTTTTCGAGAGTGAGCTCTTCGGCCACGTGCGCGGTGCCTTCACCGGTGCATACGGCGACCACAAAGGGCTGGCTCGTGTCGCCGACAATGGCACGCTGTTCATCGATGAAATCGGTGAGATGAATCTCGGCACGCAGGCCAAGCTGCTGTGCTTTCTCGATCAGCAAGAGGTGCGCCCGGTTGGCGGTCTGCGAACCGCACGGGTCAACGTGCGTGTCATCTGCGCAACGAATCGAGATCTGCGGGAATCCGTTCGAAAGGGTGAGTTTCGGCGCGATCTCTACTATCGACTTCGAGTCATCGCCGTCCGGGTACCGAGTCTGCGCGAGCGGCTCGAAGACCTACCGATCCTTTCGGACTACTTCATCCATCGGTTCAATCGCCACTATGGCAAGTCCGTGGCCGGGCTCTCCGATGGGGCCATGGCGGTGCTCTTGGGGCACCGATGGGAAGGCAACGTCCGCGAGCTCGAAAATGAGATCGAACGTGCTGTCGTGCTGACGCCCGACGAGCGGAAAATCCTCTCGGACACTCTTTCGGTCGAGCCGGAACCGATCGTCCGTGACGAGATGCAACCCGAAGGTACGTCCGTGCTGCGGGAGTCGCGCCACGCTGCCGAGCGGAAGATCATCGCCAAGAGTCTGCAACGCCACCAGTGGAACGTCAGCGCCACGGCGCGCGAGCTTGGCATCAGCCGCGTGGGGCTCACCCGCAAGCTCAAGCGGCTCGGCCTGCGGCGGCCGGGTACGGACGAACCGTCCGCCGGTTAGCATTCCGGCTAGCGGTTGTGTGGATACTCGCTGATCCAATGAAATCCGCGGCCGGTGAGCTCCAGGCTCGATAGGTCGCGGGTGGTCATGGTGACCTCGATTTCATGACCCTGCCAGGTACCGCGAACCTCGAAACGTCCAGGCTGCGGTTGCACATATCGCAGGATGTCCGTGGCCTCGCTCCCCGCCTCTTCCGCCGCTTCGAGGCTCATCTGACCCCTCGGCAGAATCGTCAAGGTTCGGGCCGCTTCGTCGAGAACGACGGCATGATGGGTGATCGTACCGTCCATCTGCTGCGTGCTGATGCTTCCGGGCCGCTCGAAGCTGCCAAAGGTCATCGGTAGAACCCGATCGATCAATAGTGCGCGCCACCGAGTCTCATCGGTGAGCAGCGGAGGAATGGGCTCGCCATCAATCACGAACGTCTCCACGTCGTGAATGCCCCAGATCGCCGGCCTCTCGCGTCCGTTGCCGAAGGAATGATAGTTCTTCCATGCCTGGGGAATCGTGCTGTACATCAGGCTGCCCACCAACCAGGCACCGACTGCACGGCCCAACAGGCGGGCCTGGCGGGACGCGAAGAGATGGCGTGGCGCCGCGGGTTCGACGGCGCGGTTGAGCAGAAAGAATGCAACCAGGCGACGAGCCTCGAGCAAGCTGAGCGCGATCGCCATCGCCAGCAGATGGCTGGAGAAGAGCTTCACCGGAACGTCGTAGAAGAAATTAAGGGCCACGACGTTGGTCATGACACCTGCCGCGACCAGCGCTCCCAGCGTTCGCGTCGGCCGAAACGCTAGCAGCAGGCCGCCGAGGGTCTCGGCCAAGCCAGAGAAGATCGTATACGCAGGCGATAAACCCATGAACGTCCACACCATGCCCATTGGCGAGGCGTCCCCGAAGGACTGCACGAGACGTTGTAGGGTCGGCAGCGAAAACTGTGTGGGGATGACCTTGACCAGCCCATAGCTGAGCAGGACCAACGCAAGGTAGTAGCGGCAACCTACTGCAAGCCATCGGGCCGCACGGTCGTAGTGGCGACGCTTTCGGTCGGCGACGCTCCAGGCGACTGCCGCGGTCAGCGCGACAACTACCATTACGAGTAGCTTCACATAGTCCAGCGTGGTGTCGCCGCTGCCTGTAGGGCCCACGAACATCTCGCCGTCCAGGCGTAGCACATGGGATCCCACCCACGGCCCCAGCATCTTCCAGAAGGCATCGACCCATTCAGACAGCTTCGATCCGAGCCATGGCAATTGGTCGAGTGGGAACGGTAGGGCGTACAAGAGGAAGTACGCGGCCAGAAAACGAAATCCGAAGCGATGAAGCGGATGCCACGTCGTGGCCGGCGGAAGCGTCGGCTGGCTGGTCGCAACGCGCGGCTCGCCCGGCATGGACTCGTGAGGTGCTTGATCCAACATGGAAAGCGGAGCTTATTCGGAGTCGCTGGCTCAGGCGCGGCCACTGGTCCCTGATCGCGCGCGTTCTGTCCAACACTGGAGATGAATCCACGACAGTTCGCGGGTGTGAGTTTTCAGAACGCGTTGTTGTCACGCCGCCGAGGCGGCGCGACAACAACGCCTCAGGCTCTAGTCGCAGGTCGTTTCCGGTCGGCACGAAACGCGATAGAACTGGCTCTGCACGCCCCAGCTGTCGCTGGCTGAGCCGCCCGTGCAAGCCGAGGCGGTCATGCCTCCAACGGGTTCGAGCTGTGCTGTTGTGCGGAAAAAGGTGATCTTGGCTTCTTCCCCCGGGGCACACTCAATGGACGGTGGGCGGCTCTGGGCGGCCCAGGCGCTCGAGGCGCCCAAGATGATCAACGAAAGCAGGAGGCAAAGTGTAGCGACTTTGTTGTTGCCTTTGTTGCGCATAGGATTTATCCTTTCTTTGATCTTTTCGAAACGAGCCGACAGGTCTCGAAAACGTAGAGAGTATTGGTCAGTGATGATGTCTAGACGCCACTGACTCGGCTCTCGAAAGATACGCTGAAGCTGTCTCGGATATTCGAGCTCGCGCTTCGCCAAGCAGTGAGACTGCGGCTGGCGAAATCGCTCGACCCGTTTCGGCGTGATGCCAATCTTGAATCTGCGGACGTACGGTTCAGTGACGCATTGCGAGGGCCCGGGCATGGACTGCCACCGTACGGCATCGGCTCCTTGGAGCCGTACGTACCTGCCTTAGGCCGTGTGAGCTATCCGGGAACAAGCAGTCCGACAGCAAGCAGCCCGGCAGAAATGTTCTTCCTTGCGGGGACCGTCGACCTCTTGCCTCATCGAGGTTTCCGAGGTGGAGGTGCGCTCAACCGAACCCACTTCGTGACCTTCAGCCGCGCGAAGCGTCTCTAGGGGCGGATCCCTTCGATCCTTATGACGCGTGCTGTGAGGAAAGGATGTGTCACGAAGTGCGGGGGGGCGCGAGGCATTCCGGGTGGGCGTCGGAGCTCGCGGTGGTGAACGTCACGTACCGGCAGGAACGACCAGCACGGTGGGCCACGGTGACTTGGCCCGAGAAACACCTGCGCTACCGAGTGAAGTCGTGCTTGCGAATCGGTCTTTGCAAGGGGTCTCGGATTCGATTCCGCCGGCCGTTATGAGCTCCCGTGCGTCGGCGGTTCCGCAGTCATGGGTGGTTGCGTCGAGGCGACCTGTGGCGACGATGGGGCGATGCGCGAATAGCGCGAGGCCGGGCGAGGGCCAGAGATCGGCGCGCGCAGGCTGCGTCCAGGCGAGCATCAGAAGAAAGATCACGAGTTGAAAGAGGCGCTTCGCCGGCCCGCCGCTGGCCCGCGGAGACCGCGGAGGCCAGGCGGGGAGGATTGCCGAGAGGGCAGGCAACACGGCCCAGACGTCCCCGATCGTGATCTTGATGAGTGCGTAGACAATGTAAGCAAGCATGGAGTGTCGCCTCTTGGGGGGTCAGTTCGTCGGCGCCTGGCCTGGGCCGGCCAGCAAGTCGATGGGAATTGTTGGCCGGCGCGCCGCGAGCAGTCATGACCACCTTCGGACCATTTCGCGCGGTTCTGCTACCATCGAGGATGTCCTTAGGGCCGATTGTCCCCGTCTAGCCACTGCGTGGTGCCGGGGAGTGCTGTGGCCGGGGGGAGCCCAAATGTCCGATTCGAGGAGCGTCTATCGATTCGATGGCTTCGAGGTCGAGCCAGCCATCCGCCAGGCACGCCGAAAAGGACAGCTCCTGCGGCTCGAGCCCAAGTCCTTCGATCTCCTGCTCTACTTGATCGAGAAGCGTGAGCGAGTGGTCGCCAAGCAAGAGATCTTGGACGCCATCTGGGATGGTGCATGGGTCACCGACGGGGCGCTCACGCGGACCATCACCAAGCTCCGGCGCGTGCTCGGTGACCGCGCGCGACAGCCTCGGTACATCGAGACGCTGCACGGTCGCGGCTACCGATTCTGCGCTGTGGTTGAAGCGGATCCCGCCGATGCGGCCACCGGTGACGAGCCATCTGCGGGGCAGCAGGCACGTATCGAACCCCTCGGCGCCGGTCCGCACAACATCCCTTCCGCGGCACGAGATTTCACCGGCCGAGATTCGGAGCTGGCAAAGCTCGTGGCGGCGATCGACCAGGGCGCTGAAGAGCTGGTTGCGTGTGTGCGCGGCATGGGCGGCATTGGCAAGAGCGAGCTCGCACGATGCGTGGCCCAGGCCTGCTGGGATCGTTTCCCGGATGCGCACCTCGAGATCGATCTGGCCGGAGCGAGCCCGGAGCCGCGATCGGTGGCCGACGCGGCGGCTCAGCTCCTGCGAGACCTGAGCCCGCAGGCCGAGCTCCCGAGCGACCCCGCAGGCTTGCGCCGGGCGTACCGGAGTCTGTTGGCCGATCGCCGGGGCATCTTGCTGCTCGACAATGCGGCATCGGCGGCCCAGGTCGCGCCATTGCTGCCCCCGGAAGGTTGGTTGACGCTGGTCACGTCGCGCTTTCGATTCGCACTTCCCGGGCTCGAATCCCTGGATCTCGGTCCCATGTCAGAAGACGAGGGCCGTGCTTTTCTTGCCAGGCTGGCTCCTCGTTCCGTGGTCATTGCCGACGACTTGCTTCGCCTCACTGGCCGGCTACCACTCGCCTTGCGTCTGGCTGGAAGCGCGCTCGCGACACACGAGGACCTACCGCCCGCGGTTTTGGTGCGCCGGCTCATCGGGGCCGGGGACTTGCATGACGCGGTCGCCGCGACCCTATCGGTCAGCCTGGACTTGCTCGCTCCGGAACAGCAGGCACGTTGGGCGGAGCTCGCCGTCTTCACAGGTTCGTTCACGCCGGCATCGGCGGCAGCGGTCTGGCAGCTCGACCCGGAAACGGCGCACAACGAACTGTCCGATTTCTTCGTTGCCAGCATGGTCGAATGGTCGGGTGGGCGCTACCGCCTCCACGATCTGGCGAGGGCATTCGCGGCCGCCCTACTGGTGGATCCGGCGGCGCCAAGCATGCGCCATGCCGCTCACTTCCTGGACGCGTTGCAAGCACTCGAAGCGGCCTACCTGGCCGGTGGAGAGGGTGTTCGGCGAGCCCTTGGGCGGTTCGATAGCGAGCGGCGCAACATCGAGGCTGCCCGCAACTGGATCTCGGGTGGTGACCATGGCGATTCGGCGCAGGATCTCCTCGCTCGATTCCCGATCGTCGGCGATCGCCTACTGGCCATGCGGTTGTTCCCCGCCCAGGATCTCGCCTGGCGTAATGATTCGCTCCAGGCGGCGCGCAAGGCCGGCTCTCGCGAGCTCGAAGGTGAGCTCGTGCGTGGTCTCGGCGATGCATGCTGTCGCACCGGAGACGCACAGAAGGCTCTCGAGCACTATGCCGAAGCGTTGGCGATCTTTCGGGCGATGGGCGATCGGAAGGGAGAGAGTCGGACGCTGGCCAATCTCGGGCCCGTTCAGTTTTTCCGTTCCGGGGGCCGCGAAGGGCGACGCAGCCTGGAGCAGTCGCTGGCCATTTCACGAGAGCTCGGTGATCGGCGAACGGAAGGTCATTCGCTTCGGCTGCTCGGCTACGACTACCAGGTCTGCGGTGAGCTGGAGCGAGCGGTCGAGCGCTACGCGCACGCCCTCGAGATCGCACGTGAGATCGGGGATCGGCATGGCGAGGGACTTGCCTTGCGTCAGCTCGGTGACACCTACGCGGATCAAGGCGACGCACCGAAGGCTGTCGCGTGTAGTGAGCAGGCTTTTGCCATCGCCGACGAGATGGATGCGCGCCGCAGCCTGAGTGACGCGCTGTGCGCGCTCGGGCGTGGCAACGCCGACTTGGGCAATGTGAGCCAATCGATGGCGTATTGCGAGCGCGCCCTGGACATCGCGCGGGCAGTGAACAACCGGCCGTGTGAACACTCGACCTTGCTCGTCCTGGGGCGGGGCTACGAGGAGCGAGGCGAGCTCATGGAAGCGCTCGACTGCTACCAGCAATCACAGGCGATCGCCCTCGAGATCGATCATCGAGGCTGTCAGGGGACCGCCCTACGCTACCTGGCGGGCCTTCATGTCCAACGCGGCAACCTCGCCGAGGCTCTCGACCTCGGCGAGCAGGCCCTCACCATCGCGCGGGAGATGGGCGACCGGCGCCACCGGGCCAGCGCCATGTACGGGTTGGGTGTGATCTACGCGGCGCGTACGGATTATCAGAAGGCGTCCGAATGCTGGGAGCGTGCCTGCGAGCTAGCGCAGGCCGTCGGCAACCGGCGCGGGCAGGCGTTCGCGAGCGCGCGCCTCTCCGAGATGCGCGCCCAGGAGGGCGACCTGGCCGCGGCGATCGAGCTCGCTCGCCAGCTCGCCTCGTACTACGAGAGCATAGGTCACCCTGCGCGCGAACAAGCTGCGAACCGTGTCGAGGAGCTCGTGGCCTCGCTTCGAGCCCAGGGGCCGTGGATTGCAAACGGCCGGTAGCCGATCCAACCGGCGCACGCCCCCGTGATCAGGGCGCCAGCTTGGGCGGGCTGTGGGTGAGGAAAGACTCGAAGTCTCGCTGCGCGGCTGGCAGCCGCGGATCGTCGATGGTTTGGTAGCAGCGGAGTCGGAGGGTCAGCAAGCTCTCCTCCCACGGTACGTGCGGCTCGAGGGGCTCGAGGGCGATGCCGCAGCGGCCGGCGAAGTCGGTCACTTCGGCCAGCTCCAGCCGGATTCGGAGGCGCAAGTCGTCGAACTGCGAAACGGCGAAGGGCTCGCCAAGGGCCTGGAAGAGGCGTTCACTGGTCGACGGCATGTCGCGGCCGATTCGCGCGGCAAGCAAGAGTGCCCGCTCGAGAACGGGTCGAAAGACCCAGGGGTCTGTGCGCGCGACGGCAAAAGCTGCCGCCAGGGACCGAGAAGCCGATTCGTGATCGCCAGTAACCAGGGACCTTCGGGCGTTCGCCGCATGAATCGTGAACCTGTCGGGCTCGAACGGCGCGTCCGTGCCATCGGCTGCCAGCGCTTCCGCCAGCCAGATCCGGTCGATCGGATGGTGCGGAGGCTGTTCCTGCCGCTGCCAGAGCCGGGCCGCAGCCACGAGCTCGCCGCGCAGGTAGGTGTTTCGTGCCTCGGCCCGAAAGTCGAATCCTGGGTCGCCGGTGGGCGCGAAGGGAGTTGGCGCCTCCCATCGGGTATTGCGCGCGCTGATCGCGTCGGCCAGCGCCAAGGGGGCGATCGACCCGCCGTGGACCCGTGGCGTGGCGTCGCCGCGTGAGGCGGCCAGGCGTGCCAGCCGGCTGATGCTGAATCCGAGATCGCGCCCGAGTCCGCGCGCGAAGCCGAATTCGATAATCGGATGATCGTCGGTATTGAGACGCTCTCCTTCCGCCGCCAGCACGGCCGTCGCCAAACCAGGGCCCGCGACGAAGCCGGCGTAGAAGCCTTCGATGCCATCGACGCCGACGGTGTGCTCGAGCGCGCTGCGGAAGGGCTCCTGCTCGAGCCGAGCGTGCAGGCGGCCGAGGTCGTGGGTGATGCGTCGGGCGCTTGCGATCAGCAGGAGATCATTGTGGTGGACCTGCCAGCTCTCGACCGCGCCGAACTCGGCGCGCAAGGTCGCGAGCACGGTCCGTACGACCTGTGAGTCCACCCCATAGCCCTGCAGCCATTGCAGGAAGATGCCATCGTTTGCCAGACGCTGCCGGGCCGCCCGGTAGAACTCACGGGTGAACAGGCTCGTAACCCCCGCGCGATAGGGGTTGGATGGTTCGGAGAACACCACGTCGTAGCGGGTGTCGGTCGTGAGCAGGAGCTCGCGCCCGTCGCCGATCTCCAGATTGACCTTCGGATTCTCCAACACGTTGCGGTTTACCGCAGCGCAGCGTCGCGCCATCTCGAGCACGGCGGGCTCGAGCTCGTAGACATCGACCTGTTCGATGGAGGCGACATCGGCAAGCCAGCCGGCACTCGAGCCGGTTCCCAGGCCGATTACCAGCGCGCGCTTCGGGTTGGGATGCAAGGCGGCGCCGATCAAGCCGCTCATGATCTGCGTCGGCGCATCTTTGACCGCGCTGCCGTCGGCCTTTCCGTTGATCAGGAAGGACAGATCATCGAGCGCATGAATGGCGACACTGGATTCGCGCCCATCAGCTTGCCAGTCGATCGAGCGCCGAACTGCCTGCATCATGTTGCGAATATCGTTGGCGCCTTCGAACGACGCTGGCATGGCGCCGGCGCCGATCGGCGTATGGCGCCAGACGGCGGTCGGGCCGGTGGCAAAGAGCAGCCAGACCGCTGCGACAGCTGGTAACGCTGCAGGCAGCAGCAGCCTCGGTCCGCCGATCCAATCGCGCAGGGCGAGAACCGCGGCGACGCCGGCAAGCAGCACGAGCAGAACGACCATCATGCGCCAGGCGCCGAGCGCACCGAGGCGTGGAATCAGCACGAACCCGCCCGCCAGAGAGCCGATGATGGCGCCGACCGTATTCCAGGCATATGCAGTCCCGAGGTCGTTCCCCAGGTCGCGCCGGCCCTTGCCGAGGAGTGCCACCAAGACGGGGAACTGGAAGCCGGCGACCACCGAGGCGGGCAGCACGACCAGGGCAGTGATCGCGGCCCAGGCCGCCACCAAGAGCCAGAACGAGGCGTCGCCGACCGGACGCAACAACATGGCGAGAATCGCCAACCGATCGCCAAGCGCGAAGGGCACGGCAATCAGCAGCGCTTCGAGCCCGCAAGTGGCTGCGAAGATCAGCAGCGTGGGTTGGCGGTTCGTCGCCAAGACTGCGTAGGCCAGTCCGCCGAGGCCGATGCCGGCGAGGCCGACGGCGAGAATCAGCCCGAAGGAATAGGAAGAGCCACCCAGGAGCGGGGCCAGCATGCGGTACCAGACCAGCTCCATGACCAGGAACACGAAGCCGACCATGGCTGCCGCCACGGCCACGAATGCCGTGGGAGTCGCGCGGTCGGCTTGGGTCGGTGACGCCGCAGATGGCCGTTCTGGGGCCTGCTGTTCGTGGCGCGCTGCCCAGGCTGCCAAGCCCGCAATCAACGCGTTGAGCCCGGCGGCGGCGAGCACGGTCGCGCGAACGCCGAGGAGCTCGACGGCGAAGAACGTGGTGGCGAGCGCGCCGACGACTGCGCCCAGCGTATTGGCACCGTAAAGCCAGGCAACGCCTCGCCGATGAACATCCGCTCGGGAGGTGATCGCACGGGCCGCGGCCGGCAGCGTACCGCCCATCAAGAAGGTCGCGCCGCCGAGCGCCACGATCGCCAGCACCATCCGGACGCCGGTGCCCGCGACGAGGCCGAGATCCGTGGAGCCGCCGAGTGAGATGTACAAGCGGTGCACGACCAGGATCAGCAGCGGAGACAGCGCAGCGGCGACCGCCGCACCCGCTTCGAGCTTGGCATAGAGCAGCATCGGCCGGGGCGTGCGGTCGGCTCGCCGGCCGAAGAAAATCCCGCCGAGCCCGAGGCCACCCATGAAGATCGCCAACACTGCGGCGGACGATGCTGTCGACGCGCCGAAGATCAAGCGTAGGAGTCGAAGCCAGGCGACCTGGTACGTCAAGGCGCACATGCCCGAGACGAACAGCAAGCCGGCGACTCCCAGTCGCCCGAGGCGCATAGCGGTCGCGCCGCGACGCGGGCTCATGGCTCGACGACCCTGGCGTCAGGATCGGTCGATACCAAGCCGCGTTCCAGACGTGGCGGTGCCTCGGCGAGGTATCGCTCGAGCTCAGCTCGAGCGCGGTCGGTGTGGCGATGGTCAGCCTCGACATAGCAGCGGGAACGATCGTGCAGAAACCCGTCTTCCCAGGGGACATGAGGCTCGAAGGGCTCGAAGGCTCGGACGCAGCGGGTCGCGTCCGGCTGCGTCTCGTTCAGGGCACTCGCCAGGTCGAGACGGGTGCGCAGACGGCGATCCTCGAGCAAGCGGACGGCAAAGGGCTGGTCGAGCTGTTCGAAGAGAGCGATACCGTGTGCCGGCTGCTCGGCGGCGATCTCCTCGACCAACGACAGGACACGGGTGAGCACGGCCGGATCGATCCAAGGATCCTCGCGTACGCGGGTGAACAGCTGCCCGAGCGCGTCGGTGGCAGCGGCCGCGTCCCCGAGCCGCCAGCGCCAGCGGGCTCGCAGGGCAAGGCCTTCGAGGGTGCGGTGTGGACCGAGGCCTTCGAGCATCGCGGGGGTCTGCACATTCGACAGCTCGGCGGACGCTTCGGCGAGCAGCAAACGGTCGCGCGGGCTTTCGGCTGGATGCGGTTGGCTGCTCCAGGCTAGCAAGGCTTGTTGGAGATCCCCTTCGCGGTAGGCGCGGCGGGCGCGATTGCGTGCGATCTGCTCCGGGGATGAGCTCGACGCTGATGCGCGGGAGTCCCCCCAGGCGATCTGGCGAGCGGTTCGCCCCTCCTCGGTGCGTTGCCAGAACACCTCTGTGCCGAGGTTGGGGGGGCGTGATGCGCCATGAGCTCGAGCGAGCTGGGCGAGCGGCGCGATGTCCAGCGTTCGCGCACGTCCCAGGGCGCGCGCGAACGCAAAGGCCATCCGGGGCCGATCGTCCGTCTCGACGCGATGACGGTGGACGTCAGCGAGCTCGGCGGCGACCGTCGGGCCGGCAAGATAGCCGGCGTAGAGACCGGTGGCGCCTTCGAGCCCCCAGAGCTGGTCGAGCGCGCGATCGAATGGGTCGGTCGCAAGCAGCGCGTCGAGGCGAGGCAAGTCGTGCGCGATCGGCTCACGGCTCGCCACCAACAGCAGGTCGTTCTCGTGGACCTGCCAGGTCTCGACGGATGGAAAGACCGCGCCCATCGTGGCGTATACGCTGGCCAGCAGGGTGGCGTTGAAGTGTTTCCCATGCAGCCACTGCAGGAACAAGCCTCCCGGACGCAAGCGCGCCTCCGCTGCCTGGTAGAGCTCGCGGCTGAAGGTGCGAGCTACATCGGCGCGGTGTGGGCTGGCGGCTTGGCTCACGATCAGGTCGTAGTGCGCATCGGTATGGCGCAGCAGCTCGCGCCCGTCTCGGATGAGGATGTTGACCTTGGGTTGCTCCAAGACGTCCAAGTTGGCCGGCGCGAATTCGGCCGCGGCGTCGCGGATGGCAGGCTCGCGCTCGACCACGTCGACCTGTTCGAGGGTCGGTACCCTTGCCAGCCAGCCCGCGGCCTGACCACTTTCGAGGCCGAGGACCAGGGCGTGGCGTGGGAAGGGGTGGAGCGCCGCGCCGATCAGCGCGCTCATCACCGTGCTCGGAGCATCACGAAGGGCAATCTCACCAGGTTGGCCATCGATCATGAGACGTTGATGCGAGGTGGCGATCAGGCTGACCCCCGACTCGACGCCTTCCCTCTGCCAGACGATCGATCGCTGTCGTTCGCGAAGGACCTGGCGCAGCCTGTTGGGGCCGTCGAACCGCGCCGGCATGTTCCCGGCGCCGATCGGGCTGTGGCGCCACAAGGCGCCCGGCCCACCCTTGAACCACGGAAGGTTGCCGAACAGGCCGACGATGAAAACCGCCGCGATTACGGCGATCGCAGTGCTCCCGGCCAGCGACCGTTCTGCGCAACGTCGGTCGACCCACGACGCGCCAAGCGCGAGCGCCACAAGGAGTGCGCCGGCGATCTGCCATGTGCGAGGCGCAGACAGCAGGGGTAGCAAGGCGAAGCTGGCAGCCATCGAGCCGGCAATGCCACCGGCGGTCCACCAGGCATAGACCGAGCCCGTCTCGTGGCCAGCAGCCCGGTCGCCGCCGGTTCGAAGCTCGATCAGTCTCGCCATGACGTAGCCGAACACCGTGGTCGCGGGCAGTACGACGAGGCTCGTGAGCAACAGCCATGTTGTCGCCAGGGCTGCAAAGCCGGCATCGCCTACCGGTCGAAGGACCATGGCGAGAATGGCGATGCGGTCGCCCAGCGCCCAGGGCAACAGGACGAGCCCAGCCGCCAGGGCGAATGGCGTCGCCAGGCCACTGGTTTGGCGTCGCGTCGGACTGCCGAGCGCGTAGAACCATGCGCCGAGGCTGAGGCCGATCAAGGTGACGATCAGGATCAGCCCTTGGACAGAGGACGTGGCCCCGAGCAGGGGTGCCAGAAGACGGTGCCAGACCCGTTCCAGAAGGAGGAAGACGAATCCGGTCGCCGTGGCGGCTGTGCAGGTGGTCCACGCAGGAAGTGGACGCCCGGTTGGGGATGCGACCCCATCCAGAGGCTCCTGACGGTCCTGAAGCCGGAGTGCTGGCCATGGCGTGGTGCGGCTCGGCATGCTGTGGGCGAAGCGCCGAGCAACCAGGGCCAGGCAGCCCTGCAGCACGACGGTGAGTAATAGGGTGGCGCGGATGCCGAGCTGCTCAAAGGCGAAGAAGACAGTCATCCCAGCGCCGATGGCGGCGCCGAAGAGCTGAAAGGCAGCGAGGGAGACGATCGGGCTACGGTGCGGGGCAGCGAAGGGTTGGGCTGCGCGCGCCATGACCGGCAGCGTGCCGCCGATCAGAAAGCTCGGAAGTCCGACCACCAAGGTTGACAGCGCCAGCTGCAGCACCCGTCCGACAAGCGGGCCGAGCTCAACCACACTGCCCAGGGAGGCCGAGATGGCGCGTGCCGCGGTCGCCAACAGGGGTGAGGCAGCGGCGGCTGCGGCCAAGCCCAATGCCAGCGCTGTGTAGAGCCCGAGAGGCGAGGATGCCCGATCGGCGCGGCGGCCGAGGAAGACCCCTCCCAGGCCCCAGCTGCCCAGCATGACGGTGAGTATGGTCGACGACGCTGCAGTGCTGGCTCCGAATACTGCGTTGAGCAGGCTGAACCCGGAAAGCAGGAGCACCCACGCGCAGAAGCCCGACCCCAAGAGCAGCAGCGCCACGGTGGCCGGGTAGGCTCGTGCTGTTGCCTCCGGTGCCGACGTTCGCTCGCCCTCGCGCATGCTCGTGATGATAGAGGTTGCGCTGGGTGACCGCTATCCGCGCGTGGCGGAACGCGACGCAGATTCCGCCAGACCGAAGGGGTAAACACCTGTAGACCTGGCGATACGCCCTGTGGCCTGTTTGCTACATGGCCTTTGGCCGCTGCCGCGAGAGCCACGTGCGGGTTGGGCCTGGTTTCCTGGCTAAAGCCGCCTTCTAGGTGGACCGAGGCAGCACGTGGTGATTGGCGGCCTACACTGAGATGTTCGGCACGCCCATTGCTACACCTGGGTTCGATTGCACGAGAGGATCGTTGGGCTGTCCGAGGTTGGCCGACCGAGGCGCGACGGTCGTGATCGCACACTGCGCCGCCGTGCGGATCCCGAGCGTGGGCTGTGACGCTTCGAGCGTTCGGGGATTGTGCGGGCAACGGGGAGTAGAGGGAATCGTGAGATGTCGAGGGCGAATCGTCCCACGGACATCTCGGCTGTGGCTCGGAGATCGCCGGTGGCGGAGCTCTGAGCCACAGCCCTGCTGCGGCGTGGGTGACGACTACATCTCTCCTTCAGAGTTTGTGACAGGACCGCACACGAACGACTGCGGCATCGTCGATTGCCTCGGTCGATTCGCGCGCTAATGCCGGAACGCATGGCCGGCCGCGTCCACCTGCGCAAACTCGAGCCCCGTACACAGCTTCCGAGACACCCTGCGAATCGTGGGCGGAGTACTTCTCCTCGGAGAGGACCAGCTTGCCGATCGATCTAGCGCGCGCGATTCACCGCCCCGAACATTGCCGCATTGGATACAGGTCTCTTGTCGAGATTCACACCTTTCTCGTGGCAGCTTCGGGGCAAGACGGAAAAAGGTTGCTAGGTCCGAAGCAGTGCGCGACGCTCGCGTCGGATCGTCGTCACGGGTGAGTGGCGGGCATGTGGATGTTGTCTGGAAGGGAATACATTGCGGTTCGATCCCCCCTCCACGGCAGGCGCGCTGAGCCGTGAAACGCGAGACGCTGGTGCTCGCGCGCCGTCTCGGCCACGCCGACTTGCGAGAGAGCACAATGCCAGCTAGAGCGAGCTAACAAAATGGTTATAGGTGGATATGGCGATGTTGGTGAGGGCAGCATCAGCGTGCGAAATGCTGCGGATGGTTTGAGACTTATGCCGGTAAGCGTTGCGGCAATGCATGCGATTGGCAAAGTCGAAAGGCATGATTTGATGCCTTCGACCCAGGACTCGTCTAATTTGTCGACATGCCTGGTGGATTTCGTCATAATGATCGAATAGACCTGTAGCTCAGGTCGGAAAGAAGGATTTGCGCCGCTAGATCGGTGCGTGCAGCTCGGCTCGGACGGTCGGTCGCAGCACGTGGGAACCGAGATTCGCATGCGTGGTGACGGGGAGCGTGGGTAGGGGAGTAGCGCGCTTCGGCGCGCTGGCGATTCTCGGGTGCTGCTTCGGAAGCAAGAGCAATTGGTGCGCCCGACAAGGTAGCGCCAGTGGGGATGTGTGAACCCAAAACGGGATTCACCGTCTTTGCTGTTTTGCGAAATGGGGGCTGCCATGGACCTACGTTTGGTCGAGATATTCTGTGCTGTCTACGAGGAGCGAAGCTTCTCCAAAGCAGCAGGCCGGCTGGATCTCAGCCAGCCGACAATCAGTGGACACATCAAGGCGTTGGAGACATCGCTCGATACGCGGGTGTTCGATCGCCTGGGTCGAGAGATTCAGCCGACGCGAGCCGGACAGCTGCTGTATCAGTACGGGCGGCAAATCGGCGACTTGAAGCAAACAGCGGAAGAGGCGATGGCACGCTTTCTCAACCGGCTGGAGGGTCGGTTGTATTTGGGTGCCAGCACCGTGCCGGGGGAGTTTTTGCTGCCGGCAGCGATCGGAGCTTTCCGATCAGTTTTTCCAAAGATCGAAGTCAACCTGATCATCCGCGACTCGCGGGCCATCGTCGAAGGTGTCAAGGAAGGGGATTTTGACATCGGCTTCGTTGGCGCTCGACTTCCGGACGAAGGGTTGATGTTCGAGCCGTTCTCGTCAGACCGATTGATCCTGGTGGCACCCGCGACGCCAGCTTGGAAGACGACCGGCGACAGCATGACCTTCGAAACCCTTCGCACCAAGCCGCTCTTGGTTCGTGAGTCCGGCTCGGGCACGCGCATGATGCTCGAGCGGGCGCTCGAGCAACACAATCTGAGTGTGAGTGACTTTCGAGTCGTGGCTGCCTTGGGCAGCACGTCAGCGATCAAGGAAGGGATCAAGGCACACATCGGTGCCTCATTCTTGTCCTCCTTGTCGGTTCGAGAAGAGCTGAGCAACCGAACGATGCGTCACATCGAGTTGCGTGGCTTCGACCACAATCGACGAGACTTCTTCACCGTCGTTCATACTCGGCGAGCCGCTTCGCCTCTACGCTCGAGTTTCCTCGAATTTCTTTCGAGCCGCATGCGTGCCGAAGGGAAAGGGCGGGGACGGGTGGCCTGACGCTCTCCTGCCAGGATCCCCCGTCGATACGCTGACGGGGACATGAGCTTCGAAACGGGGGGTGCACGGTGTGTACCCTCCGTTTTCGGTTGACCTAAAACCATCCCGATCGATGGCGGTCTGATGAATCGGTTCGACAGATCCATGCTCGTGCAATGGGTCATCTCGGCTCGTCCAGCAGTCGAGCCGAGGCGGCTTAACGTCTCATAATAAAGCGTTTGCGCGACGCTTCCGTGCGCGGATCGATGTTCGCAGTCCGGTGCCTTGTTGTCATGCTCATCGGCATTGACGATTTGATCTAATGATTTGCATTGGAAATACCGATGCTTATTACGTCTTCTTCTTGAGATATGCAAACAAAATGTACTAAGTGGGGGTAAGCCTTGGTTTCTGGGCAAAGTTGACGATGGCTCAGCTCCCTTGGACGTCATGCGTCAAGTGCTTTGTGTATCCTCACTCCAACGTCACGACGGACGACATCGAGGAACTCAAGGGGGGGAATTCATGACTGAAGTTCCGTGGGAGAAGATCCATCAGCCCGGTGCTGGTGCGCCCAAGAAGCGCGCAGGCATGGTCGTCGACCTGCGCCGCTGCATCGGATGCCACGCCTGTAGCGTTTCGTGCAAGACCGAGCACGAAGTTGCACTGGGCAGCTTTCGAACCCGTGTGCGGTACCTGGAAGAGCCTGAAGGCAATCAGATCCGCTTTCTGCCGCTCCTCTGCATGCAGTGTGAGGACGCTCCGTGCCTCGACGCGTGCCCGACGGGCGCGATTGCCCGTCATGCGGATGGTCACGTCGACATCGACCGTGATCGCTGCTGTGGCAACAAGGCTTGCGTTGCTGCGTGCCCGTATCAAGCGATTTTCATCGACGAAGGGGGGCTGGCGGACAAATGCGACTTCTGCACCCATCGCACGGAAGTTGGCCTCGATCCGGCGTGCGCGGCAGCTTGCCCGACCGACGCCATTCGCTACGGCGATCTCGGTGATGCGGATGATCCGGTTGCTCAGTACGTACAGAAGCACGCGGCCACAGCATTCAAGCCCGAAGCCGGGACGCGTCCGAGCGTTGTCTACGTTGGCCTCGAGGACTGGATGACCGACGCGGCGCGTACTGGTATCCAGGTCTCGTCCGACGACGACGAGATCGTCTACGAGACGAGGTGACGCGGTGCAGGCCACAGGCATTTCGGACCCTCAGATCGTTCTTGTTCCGTTCGGCGTTCCAATCGTCGTTTACCTGACGTTCGCGGCGATCGCAGCTGGCACGGCGTTGCTCGCTGTCTGGCTGCTGTTCCGCGGAGATTCCGCAGAACGGAGCGCCGGGCGGCGTGGCTTGCTTGTCGCAACGTTCGCCATCGCGATCGGCGGCTGCAGCCTGATTCTCGACCTCGAAGCTCCAGCGCTGTTCACGTACATCCTCCGCTACTTCAACCCGGCGTCGATGATCGCCTGGGGAGCGCGGGCCATTACCGTGTTCGGACTGCTCACAGCATTCACGTGGTGGGCGCTCGGACGCGACACGGATGCCTCCGGAGCGCCGCGGGTCCGCGGCATCTTGCCGGTGGCGCTGGTGCTCATCGCTCTGCTCTCCGTGTTCATCGGTCTCTACCCGGCGTGGGTGCTGGCGCAGTCGACTGCCCGGCCGCTCTGGGCGAGCCCTTTGCTCGCGCCGCTTTTGTTGCTCTCCGCCATCCACGCAGGCGTTGCGGTCCATCTGCTGGGACGTGGTGCACGACGGTGGCAAGGATCCGGGCTCGAGATCGGCCTGGTCGCCCTTCAAGCAGTGGTCTTGGTTCTCTACTTGCTGCAGATCGATGCTGCCTATGGTGCTGCGAAGGCTCGCTTGATGACGGGCTCGCTCGCTCCTTGGCTGTGGGGTGGCGTGGTGTTGATTGGCTGGTTGGTGCCCCTGGCGCTCTCGCGTCGAGGCGGTACGGACAAAGGCGATTCGGGTGTCGGCCTGGCTGCCTGGCGCGCGATCGCGATTCTGATCGGCGTTTTGGCACTTCGTGCCGTGTTGGTTTTTGGTGGTCAGGGTGCCGAGGCGTTGATCGCAGCCGTGCGCTGAGCGCGGCTCGCGATCCTCTCGACCTTGGCTGGCCGACCATGTCTGGCTCACCGGAGCCGTCCAACCGGGACGACCGGTAGCCGGCAAACCGAACCCGTTTCAATGCGATTGTCGAAACCCATTCGAGCAGGGAAGAGAAGAAATGGCAGATCTCGATCGACGTGACTTTCTACGGCTCGCAGGAGCCGCTACCGTGGGCCTTGCGTCCGGCGCCCTGGCGGTACCCGTTTTCGAACGCATGCGTGGCGACGCGCCCCATGCCACGTTCAAGCTTCGCTCCGGCCGAATCGACTACACCCGAGCCAAGGCCATTCCGACCGTCTGCTTCGGCTGTACGACGGCCTGTGGCGTGATTGGCTGGGTCCAGGACGGTCGTGTGCGCCGGATCGAAGGCAATCCACTCGAGCCGAACTCCCGGGGCAAGATCTGTGCGAAAGCCAACGGGATGATCGCCTATACCTACTACCCCGAGCGTTTGCTCTACCCGTTGCAGCGGGTTGGTGAACGTGGCTCGGGACAGTGGAAGCGAATCTCGTGGGACGTCGCCTTGGACGAAATCGCCTCGCGCCTCCGCAAGGTCCGCGAGTCGGGACACCCGGAGCGGTTCATTTTCCACTACGGGCGTGACAAGACGAAGGGGTTCAGCTCACGGTTCACCAATGCCTTCGGGACGCCGAACCGTCTCAACCGGCGTTCGATCTGCAGCTCCAACCGGCGTGTGCCGCTGATGAGCTTCTATGGCCGCGAGTTCGAGTGGGAGACGCAGGACTTCGCCAACACCAAGTACATCGTGAACTTCGGCGCCAACCCGATGGAGGCTTATCAGGGCGGACTGTTCATGATGCAGCGCATCCAGGATGCCCGAGTCGACCACGGCGCCAAGATGGTCACCTTCGAGGTTCGACCCTCGGCCACGGCATCGGTGTCGGACGAGTTCCACACGGTCATGCCGGGCTCCGACGGCGCGGTGGCAGCCGGTATTGCGCATGTCATTCTGCGGGATGGCCTGGAGGACGAGACCTTCTGGAACCGCTGGGTGAACGTACCCCTCGATCCCATTCGTGAACGCTTTGCCCAGTACACGCCGGAGTGGGCCGAGGCCGAGAGCGGGGTGCCCGCGGAGGCGATCGAGCGCATTGCCAAGGGCTTCGCGGCTGCTGCCCCGTATTGCACCACGATGTCGAATCGCGGCTCGGCCAAGCACTACAACGGCGTGCAGGCCGATCGCATCATTCGCATGCTCGATCCGCTGGTCGGCAATGTCGGCAAGCCGGGTGGGTTCTGCCTCTCGAGCCTGCGCATGTGGGCCGGCCGCTACGGCCAAGAAGGATTGCCGAAGATCAGCCAGCCTCAGCCGCGCCCGCCGAAGCTCGAGCCCTGGCTACCGGGAACGCCGAAGTTCGAGTCGCTTCCTGCCGAGGTGCAAGAGCGCGTCAAGGGATTCCCCGAAGAGTGGCAGAAAAAGTACTTCGGCGAGCTCGCGACACCGAGCGAGTATCCACTGTCCTGGCATTGGTACAACATGCGGGTCGGACAGCTCGTCCAGGACTACATCAAGAAAGGGCGTGCTGACGTCGAGGTCTACATGTCGTACACCTACGGTGCAGCCTACGGCTATCCCGAAGCCAAGCTGGTCCGCGAGGTGTTCCGGGACGAGTCGCTGATTCCGTTCCACGTGGCCATCGATATCGGCTACGGCGAGCAGACGGCGCTGGCCGACATGATCCTGCCGGAGGCCACCAGCCTCGAGCGCTGGGACGCGCATTCGCAGAACGCCTACAACCTGCGGCCGTATACGGCGATTCGCCAGCCACTGGTGGATCCGCCCGGCGAGGCACGGCCGCTGCAGATCATTCTGCGCGACCTGGCGCGCCGGATCGGTGGTGGCATGGAGCAGTACTTCGACTTCGAAGACGTCGAAGACTTCTACCGCGAGTGGTACAAAGACGTACCGATGTCGTGGGAGGAGCTCAAGCGTCGCGGCGTGTGGACGGATCCGGACCGTCCGCTCGACTACGAGCTCTACGAACGACCGGTTCCGGAATCAGAATTGGCGAACTCCGTCACCGACCGCGAGACGGGCATCATCTATGCGGATTCGTCGAGAAAGAAGGCGATCGGCATCATGCAGGATGGTAAGGCCGTCCGTGGGTTCGACACGCCGACCCGCAAGGTCCAGGTGTACGATGACATTCTGCAGCGGGCCGCGCGGGCGGTCGGCATCCCGGAAGACGATCCGCTCGCCGACCCCTTGCCGATTTTCCACGGCATTCCAGGGTTCGACGAGCTGACCGACGATCAGTTCATCCTGACCACCTTCAAGTGGAACGTTCATACCCAGGGGCGCAGCGGCCACCTCAAGTACCAGGCTGAGATCGTGCACACCAACCCGCTGTTCATGCACCCGGATACCGGTAGCCAGCTCGGGATCGAGGACGGCGACGAAGTGGAAGTGACGACGTTCCGACCCAAGGGCCGCACCTACCGGGCTGGCGAGACCGAGCCGGTCGGTTCGTTCCGTAATCGGGTACGGTTCCTGCGCGGAATCCATCGGCGGGTGGTCACGTCTTCGCATCATGTGGGGCACTGGGAGCACGGCGCGGTCGGTCGGTCGTCGACCGACAAGGCGGATGCCGACTTCCCAGGCACAGACGCCCAGGCTGCCGGGCTCGAAGATGCCGATATTCCGAACCGCATCTGGTGGTCCAAGGAGCGTGGGGGCTCGGGTGGCGGCGTCCACATCAACGACGCATTGCCCATCAACCCGGCACCGCTGGTCGGCGGCCAGAACTGGTACGACAACGTATGTCGCGTGCGGAAGGTCTAGACATCGCCACGCCCGCTGCCAGCGTCGATCCGCAAGAGGGTGCAGCGTCAGCAGACGGCACGACGGTCGATCTCGACCACCGTGCCCAGGCTGCTCTCTGCCTGCTCGCGGCGCGGCTTCTCCTGCGCGAGATGGACGAACCGGCGCGCGCTGCCCTGTTGGAGGAAGGCGCGCACCAGGTGCTCGACAAGCTGGCACCCGGTTGCGCCGCCTACCTGGAAGCGCCATGGAGCGAGCAGACCATCGAGACGGCGGCCGCGGAGTACTGTCGTCTGTTCCTGTTGCCGGGCGGCGCGCCACCATTCGTCAGCGCCTGGCTGGCGGACGGCACGGACCAAGGGCATGCAGTGGTGGCCCAGTGCGAGGCCGCGGCCGAAGCCCTCGGCCTCGAGGGACCGACGCCAGACAACCTTCCCCCAGACCATCTCGGCGTTCTGATGATCGTCTTGGCGGAGGCTTGGCAGGTGGCTGATGCCGAGGGGCAGCCGGCTCGCGTGATGCGTGCGGAACTGCTCGGCACGTGGCTCGATTCGTTCCTCGCCAAGCTCGAGGCATTGACCGTCAATCCGCTCTATCGCGCCCTGGGTGGCGTGATCCGCGGCATCGCACGTTCGTAGCCCAATGCCCACGCCGTCCGGGGGAAGGCGTGGGGCACCATCTCGACAGCTTCGAGACGCTGTCGAGCCATCTGACTAGATTCCACGGAGAGAGGAATGAACGGTTTTCGTTTCACGACACGCATGGACTCCCTTCTTAACCTAATCTTAATATTTGGACTGCTACTGGTACTCGCGATTGCCCCAGCGAATGCCGAGGACTGGACGGCCAAGTGGAGCAAGGGGTTTCTTCTCAATTCCGACGATGGTGCCTTCAAGCTCAAGTTTGGTGGTCGCATCCAGATGGACTTCACAGCCGGAAGCGCGGACGATGCAATCGAAGCGCTGGTTGGTCCGGTGGGGGAAGGCACTGAGTTCCGGCGTGCACGGATTTTCGTCTCTGGAACGATCTATGGCAATGTCGAGTTCAAGGCTCAATACGACTTCGCGGGCGGCGATGCCGACTTCAACGATGTCTACATTGGATTTCGAGACACGCCGGTCGGCAACGTTCGCATCGGACACTTCTTTGAGCCCTTCAGCCTCGAGCAGTTGACCAGCTCCAAGTACATTACATTCCTCGAACGCGCCCTTCCGAACGTATTCGTGCCCGCGCGCAACGTCGGCATCATGTTCCATGATCACGTGGGTGAGCGGTTCACGTGGGCAGCGGGTGCGTTTCGCGAGGCAGATGGCTTCGGTATGAGCAGCGGAAGCGGCAAGCTCAACTTGACGGGACGGGTCACTGGCCTGCCCATTTGGGAAGATAAGGGACGGAAACTTCTCCACCTTGGTTTGTCTCTCTCCTCCAAAGATCTGGGCGACGACCCCTTCCGCTTTCGTCAGCGTCCTGAAGCGCGCCAAACACCGCGCTTTGTCGATACGCGGAATTTTGCCGCTGATTCGGTGAGCTTGGCGGCGCTGGAGGTTGCAGTCAATGTCGGCTCCTTCCACGCGCAGAGCGAATACATGCTCGCTGACGCCGACTCGTCGGTGGCTGGCGATCCCAGTTTCGACGGCTGGTATATTCAGGCGGGCTACTACATCACCGGGGAGCATCGCAACTACGACACCAAGAAGGGCGGGTTCAAGCGCCTGTCACCCAAGAACAGTGTTGGCAAAGACGGTGGCAAAGGGGCCTGGGAGATTGCACTTCGGTACTCGACCCTCGACCTCAATGATGGTGGGATCAACGGGGGTGAGCTCGAAGACCTGAGTCTCGCGGTGAGCTGGCTCCTCAATCCCGTGACCCGTGTCACCTTCAACTATGTCGATGCGGAGAGGGAAGGCGTTGGATCAGCGGACTTTGCAGCGATCCGATTGCAGGTCGACTTCTAGCACCCGATTCGTTGGCTCGAAAACGCGGCGCCACACTGTGGCGCCGCGTTTTGTTTGACGCAAGAGGCTGGTGCGCGGTACCTTGCAGAGGGGCGCGAGGTACCGTTATGCACGACAACAATACTCGTCCAATTATGCCGCATACAGCCCGCATGCTCGATGCGCGCTGGTACATCGACACGGACATCTTCACCCAGGAACAAGTGTGCTTGTTCCGCAACAGATGGCAATTCGTCGTTCACGATTCCGAGCTTCCGAATCGTGGAGACTATGTCTGCTTCGTGGTCGACGGTGACGATCTGTTCGCTGTCCGCGGAGAGGATGGAGTCGTTCGTGTATTTCACAACCTCTGTCGTCACCGTGGAACCCGTTTGATCGACGGCCTTCGCGGCACGTTGACGACTGCCTCGGTGCAGTGCCCCTACCACGCCTGGACCTACGGTCTCGATGGACGCCTCAGAGCAGCGCCCGGTATGGACAAGACCGAGGGCTTCGAGCGCACCGCACATGGTTTGCATTCGGTGGCCACCGACTCCTGGGATGGGCATGTTTTCATGCACCTGGGAACGAGTCCCAAGCCTCTCCTGCCTGTGCTCGATGATCTCCCCGCCAAACTCGGTGCCTGGGGGATGGGTGAGCTCGTCCCCGTTCATCGCGAGGCCTATTCGGTCGCCGCGAACTGGAAGATGCTGATCCAGAACTACTCCGAGTGTCTTCACTGTCCGGTTGCCCACCCGCAGCTCCAGGCGCTATCGCACTACCTTAGCGGCGAGAACGATCCACCACACGAAACCTACCTGGGCGGGCGGATGGACCTCCGGCCGGAGAGCCAATCGCTGACCACCACGGGCGCTCCCTTGGCAGCCTCCTTGCCCGGTCTCTCCTCCGCGCAGCGTCGCATCGTTGCCTACTATGCCGTGCTGCCCAATCTGCTGCTCAATCTGCATCCCGACTACATGCTGACGTTCCGACTCCAGCCGCGCTCGCCTGGGCAGACCGACGTCGACTGCACCTGGTACGTCCATCCCGAGACGCGCGACACGCCAGGGTTTGATCCTTCACCCGCGGTCGCGTTCTGGGATCTCACCAACCGCCAGGATTGGTCCTTGTGCGAGCGAGCGCAGAGGGGGGTATCGTCCTCGGCCTACCAGCCGGGGCCCTACTCCAATCGTGAAGATCTCTTGTGGGCATTCGATCAATGGCTGCTCGACAAAGTGGGTCCTGCTTTTCGATAACCTACCAACTCCTAGCAAGCGCTCAGGTCGGCAAACCGGAGGCCGCCCTCGGCAATGGACGTATGAGGATGGTGGCATGGTGAGTGGTTCAGTTTCGGGCGTGCGAGACGTACTCCGCGCCTATCGAGAGGTGATGACGACATCCTGGGCGGACGTACATCGAGGCTTGGTTGGGAGTGCCGAGGGCTGGCCGCAAGCGAGCGAAGCCGCGCTTCGAGCCGAGCTGGCTGGCTACCTGCGTGATGCCGCACAGCCGCCGCGGGAGATTCGCGTCTTCTGGAAGCATGCGCCGGATCTCGTCTACGCGGGTGCCAACGCACCTTTTGCGCGCGATGCGGGCTTCCCCAGCGCAGAGGAGATGCTCGGCCGAACCGACTTCGACGACCAGATTCCGTGGACACGCCAGGCAGCCAAGTACCAGAGCGACGACCGCGAGGTCATGGCGAGTGGCAAGCCGAAGCTCGACATTCTCGAACGTCAAGAGCGTGAAGACGGCGTCTTCTGGCTCCATACCGGTAAGGCGCCGATTCTCGCCAGCGATGGCAGTGCGGTGGGCCTCTTGGGCGTTTATGAGACGATCGACGCGTCGCGAGCCCTTGCCATTCGTCGTCGAACAGAGCAGCTCTAGCGGGCAGCCGCGGCCCTCTCCAGCCGCGGCACGCAGCTCAGTTGCCGACCGTCGCCGACCAGGCGGACGCGTCGCCGCTCTCGAAGCCATCTGAGAAGACGGTCACCGAAGGGCCGGAGACGATCTCGACTTCGAAGCCGGTGGCGGTCGCCATGGTCACGCTGATCGAGATCTGGTTGGCCGCATCGACGAAGGTCTCGCCGACCGTCCACATGGTCCCAGGGTTATCGCTGTAGTCAGCCGGTGGCTGCTGCTCGTCGTAGCCCCAGGATGGCTCGTCGCGGCCCGGAACGATCTGGTGAATGAGCACGGCATCACCCGGTAGGTTGGCTTCGTAGCTGCCGCTCCTCACCCTCGCCTCGACCGTGTAGAAGGCGCCGTCTGGAAGCGGGATCACTGCCATACGGTGGCCGCCCGTGGACGCGACAGCCATTCCGTCCAGGGTGAGCGTGTAGGAACCCGGGCCGGGAACCTCGAAACGTTGGCCCGCCGGAATCCAGCCCAGTGAGTCCTTGTGGAATGCATTGACGTGCTTGCCGCGCTGGCCGTAGACGGGGTCACCCACACCGTAGCCAGTCGCGTCGCTCATCACATCCCAGGGGCTATCGTATGGAAAGTCGTCGTCGTCCCAGTTCGTCGCGTGCGGGAGGCCGAAGCCATGCCCCATCTCGTGCGCGATCACGCCGACATTGGCATAGGCCCACGGTGGCTCCCAGGTGACGCGCCACGTTTGTGAGACGCCATCGAGGGTGGCAAAGCGGCTTCCACCCCACGCGCAGCAGTCGAGGATGTCGTTGAACATCATGTTGATGCCGACGAAGGGGCTGCCGCTGTTGCTGTAGTCGATGAATGGGTCGGCAGCGGCCGTACAGTCATTGAACAGCGCCGTCAGGTTGGCATTGAAGTTCGAGCCTGGGGTCGGCGCGTAGAAGGTCTGCGGCTGCGGCAGATCGACCCAATCGATCGCCGTGCTCCCCGCCACATTGATCGCGTCGTACGAGACCTCTTGCCAAAAGTGATCGAGCCCGCCCGCCGTGTCGCCGTACATGTTCTGGAAAAAGGCGAGGTCTTGCGGCTCAGCATTCTTGTCGGAGAACTTGCACAAGATGGATACCCATGGCTGGGAGCCGCTCACCGTACCCGCACCGGGGTCGCGCTGGGCCAGTAGCCGCAAGGCTGCGACACGGCGGGATGACTCGAGGCTAGCCGATGCTTCTCGGGACTGAAGGAATGCTTCGACGCGTGCACCATTCCAGCTGACGAATCCACCATGCGCGGATCGCATGGCCTCGCTGACGGCCAGCTCGATGATGGCGCCGTTTTCGGTGGCCAGGAGGTACCGGATCGGCGCCGCTGGCTCGGCGAAGGGTGCGGAATCGCCCCAGAGAATGCTGAGCTCTCCCGTGAGACGCTCGAACTCGCTTGCCCGCGAAGGTTTCGGGGAGATCGCAAGGAAGCAGCATGCCGCGATCATCGATGAGAGTGTGACGACGTTTCTGGACATCGGTGTGAGCCTCCAATTGCGTGTACTCGTCATTGTTCCACACCCGAGCGTGCGCTCAGGGACGGGCACCGCCTCGCGGGCGCTGAGCGCTCGGCATGAGACATTCGATCGCCCATCCCCGCGGGAGCCCGGTGGCAGCCCGCGTCCTGTAGCATTTGACACGGTCTGGAACGCACTGTGGTTGTTCCGGAGAACGGCACGGACGGAACGGCGCCGAGGAATCGGGAGACGAATGGCAGGCAACGTACGGGCGAGAAGGTGGGCGCGCAGGGGCGCGGGAACTGGCTGGCTCGTCCTCGTGTGTGCGCTGGCCTGTCGACCGGCTCCTTCTGAGGGGCCGAACGTCAACGCGGATGCGGTCCAGGTCGAAATCCAGGCATCGTTCGATGGCTTGGTCGCCGCCGTTCTGGCCCGCGATACGGACCGCTATCTGAGCTACTTTGATCGCACGAGATTCGTCGGCCTACACGCAGACGGCACCACGGTCCACACCTTCGAGGACTTCGCACGCACGTATCGTCAGCAAGCCGCCGCTGTTGCTTCGTATCGTTCCCTCTCGTTCGATCCGGTCAGAATCTCGGTGATCGACGACCGTACGGCCATCCTGGTCAACGAGTTCGACGCTGAGGTCGAGCTCGTCTCCGGCGATGTCGTGGTGGCCACGGGCGGCGGCACACAGGTCTGGGCACGCACCGACGATGGGTGGAAGCTGGTTAGCGTCTCGAGCAGCGGTTCGGGCTGATCGCAACGCCAACCGCGGCCTTGCCTCGCGCACTCATCCGGTCGATGGTGGGGACGCGTCTGCTTGCGATGCGAAGGAAGCCACGTCTGTATTGGCGCCGCAAACGACAACACCGACTCGCTTGCCACGGAGGGCAGCGGCCAGCGGACCCACCAGTGCCGCGGTGGTCGCGGCGCCTGCGGGTTCGACGGCGAGCTTCATCTCGCGAAAGAGCAAGCCCATGGCGGATCGCAGCTGGTCGTCGTCGACCTTGACGAGCTCGTCGATGAACCGTCGGCAGAGCGCGAACGTGTAGGGCGCGGCGTGAGGCGCGCCCAGGCTGTCGGCAATCGTACGAATCGATTCGATCGACTGAGGCGAGCCTGCCGCGAAACTCCGGTGCATGGTGTCGGCCCCCGCGGGCTCGACACCGTAGACGTAACAGGCCGGCTGGAGCTGCTTGACCGCCATGGCGACCCCTGCGGCCAGGCCGCCGCCGCCAACCGGGACGATCACGGCGTCGAGTCCGGCCACCTGATCCGAGAGCTCGAGCCCCACCGTCGCCGTACCGAGCGCCGTGCGCTCTCCCTCGAAGGGGTGCACGAACGCACGGCCCTCCTCACGCTCGATCCGACGGACTTCTTCGAAAGCGCTGTGCACGTCCGCGACCAGGCAGACGTCTGCGCCCCATTCGCGGCACACAGCCACCCGTCCAGGGTTGGCGGTCTCGGGCATCACCACCTTGGCGGTGGTTCCGAGCACCTTGGCCGCGTAGGCGACCGCGATCGCATGGTTGCCGGCGGAGACCGCGGTCACGCCTCGCGCGAGGGCTTCCTCGTCCAGGGCGAGCATGTTGAGTAGCGCGCCTCGTGGTTTGAAGGTGCCGCCGCGCTGGAACAGCTCGAGCTTGAGCCAGGCTTCGGTCTCGGCGCCGATCAGGCTGTCGAGCTCGCGCCCCTGCCAGCGCCACACGGGTGTCGTGACCACATTGTCGCCAAGCGTTTTGCGAGCCGCGCGGATGCGGGTTGCGTCCGGAATCCAAAGCGTGTCGCTCATGTCAGGCTCAAGCCACCGTCGAAGGGAATGACTGCGCCGGTCATCCAGGCGCTCTGGGGTGTTGCGAGATAGCGGATCAAGCCGGCGATCTCGTCCGCTTCGCCGACTCGTCCCAGCGGCGTCTGGTCACCGATCGTGGCGAGAAACGAGGCAACCGCGCTCGAGTCGCCATGCCCATCGTGAATGGGCGTCCGCACGACACCCGGGCAGACCGCGTTGACGCGAATGCCCTGCGCCGCCAACTCACGTGCCCAACATCGCGTGAGCATGTCGAGTCCCGCTTTGGCTGCTGAGTAGACACTGTAGGCGGGCAGCGGGTGCTGGGTCACCGATGAGGACACGTTGACGACTGCCGCGCCGCCATCTCGAGCATGTGCCGACAGATGCTCGAGTGCTGCGCGGGTCATATGGATCGGCCCTTTGAGGTCGATATCGATCAACGCGTCGACGGTTGCCGGGTCCATCGCTTCGAGTGGGCCACCCGTCGCGATGCCGGCATTGTTGACCAAGATGTGGAGCCCGCCGAAGGCGGCAACGGTGTCGTTCACCATGCGCTCGGCGTCCGCGGCTTGGGCGACATCGCCGCTGACTGCCAACGCACGGGCTCCCCGGTTGGTCAGCATGTCGACTGCATCGTCGAGCGGCTGCTTCCGGCGGCCGGTGATGGCGACTGCCGCACCAGCCTCGGCAAGGGATCGAGCCGTTGCCAGCCCGATGCCTGTGCCTCCGCCGGTAATCAGGGCGATCTTCCCGGCCAATGGGTTGTCTCGTGGGGCCTCGTCGGACCGATGCGAAGGTGAAGCCCCAGGGTGCTTTGAATGCTGATCTGGCATGGCGCGGACCCTAGCATGAGGTCCCGCGAGCAGTGATGACTCGAATTTGGGTGAATTCTCAAGTCTGAGACTCGATCATTCTCATAGTTGAGATAGCTTCTGGGCCTGGTGACGTGGATGTTGCTTCAGCGGAGCTATGGGAGGTGCTTTGGTGTCTTCATGTTGTCGAAGGGTGTATCAATGGGTGGTTGGCACTGTAGTTGCTTAGGTTACATACTGGTTACACGCCGAGTCCGTTGGCGTATCCCTGTCGTCCGAAACGGAGCACGGATTGGGGAAGCGCCAGCGTTGGACGTGAAGTGAATCGACACCCGCAGCAAGATTCACAACCAAGAGCTTCACGAGAGAGAGGCAGCTCAGCCCCGCCGCTGAGCTGAATTCGTGGATCGTAACGGTTACAGCCCGGGGCGCTACAGAGCGCCCCGGGCTTTTCTCGTTTTGCTCGACTCCGATTCAGCCCGCCTGCTTTCCGGTCCTGGTCCGAGAGATATGGATGGAGCGAGGCGAGTCGTTGTCACGGGTGCCATTTTCGCAGCCCTGAGAAACGTGTGTTCCTAGCCTTGCGAAATTGTGGGCACTTGGGTTTTCAGCATTGCTGCTCCCACTTGAACGAAAACGTTTGTTTCAGCACCTTTGATCGATTCTGGTGACCCTTCAAGGAGGGCTGGCATCAGGATTGCTATCGACATGTCGGTGTCCGGCGAAGACCACGCCTTGCTTGGCATTAGCCGAGCGAGACCGAAGTCACCTTTACAACCGAAAGGGGATCGTTCATGTCATTTCGCAAACTGTGCATTCTGGGAGTTCTGTCGCTGTTGATCGCCGTACCCGCTACGGCACAGGTTTTCGAAGCGCCAAGTGAGGTCGTTCCTGGACTGTTTGACAAGGCTGTCGAAGCCAACGCCATGCGTTCGCTCAACGCGCGGCTGATCGATGCCGAGGGCGGAGCTCGCACCGCGCCGATGGTGGTCGAAGCCAGTCCGACTCAGAAGCGTCAGCTCGCCGATGCGCCGACCAACCAAGGTCGTATGCTGGTCGGTGTCAATGTTCCGGTCGGACATCCTGTCGCGTTCGAGAACGTCGATCTTGCCAAGACAGTTGGGGCGACGCGCAGCGTGTCCCGTGGCAACCTCCGCGCTGCCCGCGACGGTTTTGTGTGGTGGAGCACGATTCGCGTGCCAGGGGCCACTGCCACGCGCCTCCACCTCAGCGAGTTCTCGCTGCCCGCCGGTGCTGGTCTCTATGTTTACAACGATCATGGCGAAGCATTTGGTCCGTATACGGGAAAAGGCGTCATGGAGAGCGGCGACTTCTGGACGAATACGATCGCCGGGCCCGATCTTCACATGCAGGTCGTGTACGAAGGTGACAACGTCGACCGCGCCATGCGTGCAACGCGCTTTGTGGTGGCCGAGGCTGTGCACCTGGGCGAGAATTTTCTCTACGCGAAGGTGAATCATCCGGCTGCTACAGGTCTTGACGGCCCTGATGGCAAGGCTTTCTGTTCGTTCAACGCGAGCTGCGTCAACAATGCTTCGTGCTCGTCCATTCCCAGTGCGATTCAGCCCGTTCGCAATGCCATTGCACACCTGCAGTTCCCGGTCGGTAGCCAGACGTTCATCTGTAGCGGTGGACTGATGAACGACACCGATGCGTCCACGACAATTCCCTACTTCTTGACGGCCAACCATTGTTTCAGCTCGCAGGCTTCCGCCAATGGTCTCGAGGCCTTCTTTCAGTTCTCCACCAACTGCAACGGTAGCTGCTTCAACCCCGACGGAAACTCGCCGCGCGTGCTCGGTGCCACGATCTTGGCAAATTCGGCGAACACAGACTTCAACTTCCTGCGTCTGAACGGCAACCCGCCGGCAGGGAGCGTGATGCTGGGTTGGACGACGTCGCCGGTGGCGTTCTCGAATAACACCAACCTCTTCCGCATCAGCCATCCGAAGGGCGCGCCGCAGGCGTACTCGACCCAGCGTGTGTCGACCTCTGCCGGCACCTGCGGCACCCTGCCGCGCGGCAACTTCATCTATAGCCGTGATACGTCAGGCGCCACCGAAGGCGGCTCGAGCGGCTCGCCGGTCGTCAACAGCAGTGGACAGGTCGTTGGCCAGCTCTTCGGCGCTTGCGGCACGAACCTAGACGACGTGTGCGATTCGAATCGAAACGCTACGGTGGATGGTTCCTTCGCTGTGACGTTCTCGTCGATTCAGCAGTTCTTGGATCCGTCGACCAACAATCCGAACTCGTGCGCAGGGAACTGTGGTTCGCAGGCGCCTGGTGGTTGCTGGTGCGATGATGCCTGTGTCCGGTTTGGGGACTGCTGCTCGGACAAGGTCCAGCAGTGCGGTAACTGATCTCGTTACAAGAGAGACCGTTCGTTCCGCTGGGATGAACGGTGTTCGGGGATTGTTACGATAGCGGCCCGGGGCGTCTTCGCGCGCCCCGGGCCGCTGATCTATTCAGCAGCGCTCATGTCGAGCAAGCCGAGCGCGACGGCTTGATCGATCAGCCGCTGGACGATGGTCAGTGCCGGCCCAGCGCCCTGGCCACCCCGTGGCACGACGGCGGCGAAGGCTAGGCGACCGGTTGCTTGTGTATCGCATGGGTCGTTGGATGCCGGCTCCGCGAGTGCCACCATCCAGGAGTGCTCGCGATGTTCTTCGCCCCGCGTGAAACCGTACGGCACTTCGTCAATGCGGCCGGGATCGGTGGCCGTTCCGGTCTTGGCATAGAGGCGAACGTTTGCGGGTGCGCGCAGGCGGCGTGCGGTTCCTTCCGTCACCACGCGGCGCATGCCTGCGAGGATCGGTGCGACGCGGCTCGGATCATCGATCAGCACACGCTCGTCACACGGTGCGTCGAGGAGCATGGACGGCGGGCAGCGGCGATAGATGCCACCGGCGCCGACGGCAGCCACGAGGCGTGCCGCTTCGACCACATGCAGGCGCGCGGCGCCTTGGCCGAACGCGGTGGACGCCAGGCGTCGGCTGCCGGGTTGGCCCGGCTCGAACGAGCTGGCTACCGACGGGCCGGATCCGGCATCGACAAAGCCTCGGCCGTTGTCGACCTCGAGGCCGGCGGCGGCAAGCTCGGCGAGCGGCTCTGGACCGAGCGCCAGTCCGAGCTGCCCGAAAAAGACGTTGCAGGACACGGCCAAGGCGCGGGTGATTTCGACGATGCCGTCGGGCTGCGGGTGCGCGTCGTGGATCGGCGCTAGCCAGTCGGGGCGTGTGAAGAAGGGGCCCTCGCTGTTGAGCTCGGTACACGCAAACGTTGCCGTGGCACGCACGCCGCAGGCGTCGGTGGTGTCCGGGGCGCGCGTGAAATCGTTGGGGACCAACGCCTGGCCGCGATCTTGGCGCGCCCAGGCCAGTGCCGTGAACAGCTTGAAGATCGAGCCGGCTTGATAGAGGCCCGCGACGCCGGTCTTGTCCTTCCAGGGACCGTACGAGCCGGTGAAGGCGGGGTCGGTGCGCCGAACCGATCCGATCCAAGCCTCGGCGCGTGCTGGATCGAAGTCCGGCCATTGGGCACGGGCGAGAACCTGTCCCGAGTCGACGTCGATGACGGCAACCGCGCCAGCCGGGCCGGTTGCTTCGGCCACTGAGGCGACGGCGCGCGCCGCGGCCTCCTGCAGTCGGCTGTCGATCGAGAGGCGCACCGTGCGCGGAGCGAGGTCGTCCGACATGGCACGAATCGCTGCTTCGCGTGCCGCGCCGCCGCGTTTGGCGATGGGCACGAGGGGACTGTGATCGATCCGTCGCAGTCGGGAGAAGAGGAGCTCGGTATTCGGTGGCTGACGTTGCCGAGCACGCAGCAGATCCTCGTCCCGGAGTACGTGGGTGGGTACGGAGAACAGAATTCGGTCGCGTCGAATGCGCTGGCTGCCATCCGCCAAGGTCTCGTCTGGCCGGCGAAGAACCCATACGCTGCGTGGATCGTCGATCTCACGGAGCCCGCGCAGGCGCGCGTCGAGCACACCTTCCAGGGCCCAAGGCGGTGTTCCGATCGAAGGGTCGAGGATGCCGAGGAGCGTCCCCATGGCGCTGCCGAGAGGATAGGTTCGTGCGCCGCTCGAATCGGTTCCCGCGATCGGCAACCCTTCCCGGTCATGAATCTCGCCACGCCGGATCTGGCGCGCGATGGCGCGCATACGTGGGTCGTAGCGCATGAACACCGCGTCGTCGAAGCCGATCGCGAGGACGCCCCGAATCATGGTCTCACTGCGCCGCAGCACGGTGCGATCGGCCGCGATGACCAAGGCCAGCAAGGCAAGCACGAAGGTCGCTGTCGCGACCCGGGCGATACCGCCGCGGACCTGACGCAAGGCGTCGTGCTCTTGGGCGGGCTGGCCATCGGCAGCGAGCCGGACGAGCAGCG
>CALFAM010000293.1 GCA_937948815.1 uncultured bacterium | reverse complement strand
TCTCGTCCGCATGCGCGAAAGCGGTCGCGACACGTCACGACAGGCCATCATCGACCGGCTCCGCAACGCGGTCGCGGAAGAGGGCTTGACCCTCGACACCGTCGGAGGCATCTACCAACTCCAGGCCTCCCTCGGCGCGCTCGTCAAGGACAGCCTGGTGCGCGGCCTCGGCGGTCTGCTGGTGCTTTTCCTGCTGATCGCCGCGGTGGTCGCCGGTGACGCGCGGATCGCCGCGGCCATGGTCGGCGCGCTGGTGCTTGTGCCACTGCTGCTGCTCGGGTCGATGGGGTTCTTCGGCTGGCCCGTGGACTTCATCTCTTCGCCGGCGGCCAATGTTGCGCTGGCGCTCGGCATCGACGGCATGATCCACCTGGTCTCGGCCGTTCGCCGCGGGCGGCGAGAAGGGCTTTCCCTCGCGCAAGCATGGTCTGCCGCCCGCGCCACGATGCGTCGACCGATTCTCGGCGCCACGGCGATCCTGGCGGGTGGCTTCGGCATTTTCGCCTTGTCGAGCTTTCCGCCCACCCAGCGCTTCGGCCTGGCGGTGACTCTCGGAACGCTGGCCGCCGCCGCCTGTGCCCTGCTCGTGCTTCCCCGCCTGGCGGCCCGATCCCAGGCAACGGCCGACGCGTGAGGTAGCGGCTCGCATGGCCTTGCTCCCAAGCACCCGATCTCCGAGCCATCTCATGGAACAGCAAGGGCCGATGCGCATCGCCGTGCTCGTTTCGGGCGGCGTCGACAGCTCGGTCACGCTCCGTCTGCTCGCCGCCGAAGGACACGAGGTGCATGCCTTCTATCTCAAGGTTTGGCTGGCCGACGAGATGGCCCATCTCGGCACGTGCCCGTGGGAAGACGACCTCCGCTATGCCCGCGCCGTGTGCGAACAAATCGGCGTCCCCCTGACCGTCGTGCCATTGCAACAGGCCTACCACGAGAAGGTCGTCGCAACGGTTCTCGAAGAGCTGGCGGCCGGACGCACCCCGAGCCCGGACATCGGCTGTAACCGCCATGTCAAATTTGGCGCGTTCTTTTCCGAGCTCGACCGCCTCGGCCAAACGTTCGACCGCGTCGCGACCGGTCACTACGCACGCGTCGAACGAGACGGCACACCGCAGCCCCGTTTGCTGCGCGGCGTCGACCCGGTCAAAGACCAGACCTATTTCCTCTATCGCCTCGATGCGGCGCAAGTGGCGCGGCTGGTCTTTCCGCTCGGTCACCTGCACAAGGCCGAGGTGCGGGCTCTTGCCGAATCGCTCGAGCTACCCAACCGTGCGCGGCCCGACAGCCAGGGCATCTGCTTCCTCGGCGGCATTCGCTATGACGACTTCGTCCGTGCCAGCCTCGGCGAGCGGCCGGGATCGGTGCGCGACGCCGTGAGCGGCCGACGCCTGGGCCGCCACCGGGGCGTGTGGTTTCACACCATCGGCCAACGCCGCGGACTGGGCTTGGGAGGCGGCCCCTGGTACGTCGTCGCAAAAGATGTCGAACAGGATCTCGTCTGGGTGGTTCACGGCGACGCCCTGCAGTCCTGGCAAGCCCGGACCTTTCGAATCCCGTCGCCACGCTGGATCACGGAACCGCCGGCTGGACTGGCAAACGGCGTCAGCTTGACCGTCAAGGTGCGCCACTCACCGGTGGCCGTGCCCTGCCGTGTGTGCCTCGTATCCCAGGCCGATGACGACCACTACAGCACGGCCATGGCCGGCGAGGATGCCCTCGAGATCGAGCTCGCCGAGGCCGATACGGGCTTGGCGGACGGGCAACCCGCCGTTCTCTATGACGGAGACGTGTGCCTCGGCGGCGGCGTGATGACCACCGGCATCGACCCGCGGGCACTGCCGGTCAAAGATCTTGCCGGCCGAGATTCTCACCAGCTCATGCGGTAGAGCATCCAGTAGATGATCACACCGGTGATCGAGACATAGAGCCAGATCGGAAAGGTCCAGCGGGCAATGCGACGGTGCTGGGGAAACGAGCGCTGGAGCGCGCGAAAAAGCGTGATAGCTGCCAGAAACGGCACGGCAGCGGCCAGCACCGTATGGGTGAGGAGAATGCCGAGGTAGACGGTCCGCACCGTCCCCTGACCAGGAAACCGAACCGAGCCGGCATGAAAATGGTAGATCAGGTAGGAGATCAGGAACAGCACAGAGCAGCCGAAGGCTGTCAGCATCGCGCGTCTGTGCGCCTCGATGCGGCGTTGGCGAATCAACACGAAGCCAATCACCAAGAAAGTTGCGGCAAGGCCATTGAGGGTCGCGTTGACGGTCGGAAGATCGCTAATCGAAATCGGCATGGGCACCTCCAGCGCCGGCCTGATCATACTCTTCGAACGGCCACCCGCCACCAGCCGAAGCGATCGAGGGTGTGCTAGGCTCATCACTTGTGAATCGGGAATTGGTTCTCGATTCACGGTACGATCTCGATTATGCGCAAGGTCTTCTTCTTCATCACGGCGCTGCTGATTTCCTTGGCAGCCGTGCACAGCGTCAGCCGAGCCCAGTCAGGCTCAGCTCAGTCGTTTCGGGTCATCGTCCACGCGGACAATCCCCTGACGACCCTCACGCGTGCCGAAATTTCCGACTTCCTGCTCAAGAAGACGTCACGGTGGCCGGACGGCGAGCCCGTGAAGCCCGTCGACCAACCCGGCAGCGCCTCGGTGCGAGAGGCCGTCTCGATGGCCATCCACGGCCGCACGGTCGACCGCATCAAGAACTACTGGCAGCGCAAGATCTTTTCCGGACGCGACGTACCGCCACCGGAAGTTGCGGACGACGTGGCCGTGATCGCGTTCGTCCAAAGCAATGTCGGAGCGATTGGCTACATTGGCGAGAGCGTCGATGCCAACGGCGTCAAGACCCTGACGCTCGCAGACTGAACGACCGCGCCCCGCAGCCTGCTGCACGATCGACTTGCGGCAGCCCGCGAGGCGGCATTGAGGCCTAACGGTGCGCGACCCTCTTCCGTTCCCCATCGCTGGTCAAGACCAGCGCTCGGACCGTCAGCCAGCTGCTCCCGCGGCAACTGACCAGTCTGCTGGCGCCGCATCTGCGAATACGCCTACCGATGATGGGCCGCCGCACTCGCGCCTCACGTCCCCCGACGAGCCACAAGATCAGAATCTCGCAAGCACGCCTTCGGAGCAGCGTCGCGATGAGCCGAGCAGCCTCGTCGATACGCAGGCCGTCGAGGGGTACACGCTCCTCTCCCCCCAGGCCGATCGGCCCGCGCGGGAGCGCATCATGGCCATTGTCCGCAGCCTCGATACCGGCGCCACCTATGACGACATCCTTCGCGAGCTCGCGTTCGAACGCATGGTGCGTCGAGGACTGGACGATCTCGCCGACGGCAGAATGTTCGACACCGAATCCGTGCTGCAAGAGGTTCGCTCATGGCAAAGCTGAGTTGGACCCGCGAGGCCGTCGCCTCCCTTCGTGACGTCTATGGGCACATCGCCCGCAACCGCCCAACGACTGCCCAGCGGACCATCGAGTCCCTGATCGGGCGGATCCGTTCCCTGGCCGACGAGCCCCGCCTCGGCCAACCCTACCCTCACCGTGCCGATCCCACGCTACGCCAGCTCGTCCACGGCAACTTCCGCGTCGCCTACCGCATCGAAGCGGGCGGAGGTATCGCTGTTCTCGGGGTTTTCCACGGCTTGATCTTCTTGCCCCTCGGCTGAAGCCGGCGCCCGGCCGGACGAGATGCCGCGGCTTACGTCAGGCGCGTGCCGGCCGGCGCGCGGCGCGGAGCAATCGATCGAGGTGCGTCGCAATCCAGCGTTCGGCCCGCTCGAAATCGTGAAACTCGCGCTCGCGTCGCCGGAACTCCGGACCGTGCAACAGGCGTCGCGTACCCTGAACCTCGGCAGGAAGGGCGGCGTGCACCATTTCGTGATGGACCACCGATGCCACCACGTAGCGTGGCACGAACCGCTGATCGAGCACCGGATGGATGCGCACCAGCCGACGCTGCTCGTCCCAGCTTCCGAGACGGATCGATCGCGATTTGCGGCGTCCGCGACGCCGGGGAGCGTGGCGTCCCCAGGTGATCGCGAGGTCCAACGCGCCGTCGAAGTAGGCGTGATTGATCTCGTCGCGCAGCGTTTCCAGGTCGAAGAACTTCCCTTCCGAGCGTAGCGCCACTGGCCGCGCGACCGCGGACGTGGCGTGGTCCGCAAAGTACGCACGAACCATCGCCAGCGCTTCCCTGCGGGGCGCTCCGCCTCGGCCGCTGATCAGCACGGCCAGTGGCGGAACCAGGTGGGCAGGCGCGTGCTCGAAGCAACGATGAACGCGCACCCGCAAGCCAGCCGGCGTTGCTCGGGCACTCAGAATGCGGGAATGGTTGTTCGTCAGCACGACATCGGCGATCGGCTCGCCGATCGCTTCACTCAAGGCTTCGTGCAGTGTCCGGAAAGGCGCCTCGGGCGATGGCGTGGCCACGGGCGCGGACCGCTGCGAAACTTCGGCGGCTGCGCGGTCAGTCGTCTGTCCGCCGCATGCGGCGCGCGACCGGATCGGGGGCGTGAAGGAGAACGAGAGCTGACCCACTCCAGAGGGTGCCGAGGCTGCCGACATGGTCCAAGGCTACACCGATCGTCCAGTCGGCGAGAAGGCGTCAATGAGCGGCTAGTCCAAGACCTCGCGGGTTTCCGCCACCAGATGATCGACCACGGCTTCGACCGTGCCCTCCCGCTCGAAGACCGCGCGCTGACGGTCGGCGCTGGTTCCATGCTCGAGGATGGTGTTGACGTACGCCACCTCCTCGCGGACCCCGAGATCGTCGACCACGTCGTCGACGAACTCCAGCAACTCGGTGGTGAGCTGGCGCATCGGCAGCTCTGCGCGGCGACCGAAGTCGATGAGGTTCCCTTCCGTGCCGTAGCGAACCGCGCGCCACTTGTTCTCGGTGATCAGGTGGTGACGGTACGGCCGGAAGGCTTGGTTGTCCTGGCGCAGTCGGATCAGTTTGGCCACGATCGACAGGATCAACGCCGCCAGGCACACCGCCTCTTCGACCCGCGTGCAGATGTCGCAGACCCGGAACTCGAGGGTCGGGAACTTGGAATGCGGCCGGATGTCCCACCAGATCTTGGAGCCGTCCTCGACGCAGCGCGTGCGGACCAGGGTATCGACGAAGCGGTCGAAGTCCGCCATCGAACGGAAGGTCGGCGGCAAGCCGGTGCGCGGCAAGCTCTCGAAGATCACCGTGCGATAGGACTTGAGACCGGTATCCCGTCCGAGCCAGAAGGGGGAGCTGGTCGACAACGCCAAGAGATGCGGCAGGAAGTACCGTGCCTGATTCATGACGTCGATCATCAGCTCCGGATCTTCGATCCCGACGTGCACGTGGGTTCCGAAGATGAGCATGCGGCGCGCGAGGTCGCCCATGTCGGTGCGCAGCTGGGTGTAGCGCTCACCGATCGTCTGCTCCTGCTTCATCCAGCTCGAGAACGGATGGGTGCTGGCCGCCGCGACCTGCAGGCCGTTGCGTTCCGCCAACCGCACCACCTGCCGGCGCAGGCGAATGACTTCGGAGCGAAGCTCCTGGATGTCGCGGCAGATGTGGCTACCGACCTCGACCTGCGACTGCAGGAACTCCGCCTTGATCTGATCATGGAGGATCAGTCTGCCTTGCTCGAGCATCTCCTGGATGTACGAGCGCAGCTCCCGCGTCTCAGGATCAATGATCTGGTATTCCTCTTCAATTCCGAGAGTCAACTCGGGCAAGCTGAGGCGCACTTTTTTCCCCTTACGCTCGATGAAGATGGTCAGAAACGTCATCGCGACACTACCACGGTGCCTCTCCGGCGGCGGCTCGTCCACCAACCGTCACGAGCACGTGCATACCCCCTGCGTAGGCCGCTGCAGCGTCTACCGCCGCCCTGCCTTCAGCCTCAGAACGGGTAGTAAACTACACACCCGCAGGAAGATACAGGATTCAAGGTACAGGGTGGCGCGGCGCTTAGGCTACGATAGACTCACGCCCGCGTCACGGCGTATGTGGCCCGTCACGACCCAAAGATTCCGCCACGATCAGGAGATTCATGGGCGACCAGAATGATATCGATCCCAACCGACCCGGCTCGACCGCGAACGAAGCGCGCTCAGACAGTGGGCCGCCATCGCGTCGGAGCCGGCGTCTACCGATTCCCGGAATCCTGGTTGCTGTCGACGCACCGGACGTGGCGCCGCACCCCTGGGTCGTCGATGCAATCGACATCAACGCCCACGGCATCGGGCTGGTGTTGCCACCGGAGCTGCCAGAGGGCACCAACGTCCTCATGAGCTTCCGCCTGGCAGACGAAATCGAGCTCGGCCAGGTGAGCGGGAGCGTTCGCCACAAGGACGGCGCCAGCGGTGGTGTCTTGTTCGGCGAATGGGCACTCCAGGATCGGCTGAATCTGCTCGAGTTTCTGGTCGACGCCTACGAGCGCGAGTAGAGCGCCCCCCACCTCGCCCTACCATCTAGCGCCCCGTCAGCGCGCGCCGAGTCGCATCATGCGACGGCGCCAGACGCAGAATCTTGCGACGAATCGCCGAAGTCTTGTCCTCGAAGCCCTGGACTTCGTAGGCTTCGGCGACCGCATCGAAGATTTCGAGCGCCCGTGCGATCTGTCCCGCCCGGACGAGCAAGTCGCCTGCCCGATTGCGTGCCTCGAGATTCTCGGGCATCTCCTCTGCGAGTCCCAGGTAGCCTTCGAGAGCGCGCCGCATACGCCCGCGGGCAGCCAGCCGCGCACAGCGCGCCAGCCGTGCATCTCGATGCGCAGCGACGCTTGGCCGACCGCCGCCCGAACCCGAGACCCGGTCGGTGCGGCGATGCGGTCGTCGAGATCGTTCAGGCTTCTTCATGGCGATTCTCCTCACGAAACGGAGTGCAGAATGGCGCTCCACCCTCCTCTACACGCAAGCAGAGGGCAGCTTCGAACAAGTTTCTTCACCCCCCAAAGCGCGACCACCCCCACACCTGGCATTGCGTTTGCTTCTTCTATGTGTCGTGTCCTGGCGATCTACCAGGCACCAAGACCTTGGCCCGCGCCTCGTGGACGGGCCAAAAGGAGTCACGATGAGCACGAAGAATCTTCCGCGCCTGGCCCTTCTCGCAGCCGTCGGCGCGTTGCTGGCCATACCGAATGCCGTCCTGGCACAGAACACCTCGAAGGAAGAGGGGACCGCCCAGGCACAAGGAAGCGCCAGCCAAGGCAAGACGACGAAGAGCGCCGAGGCACGCAAGGCAGCGCGTGAGCGTCGCGCCCAGCGTCGTGCCGACCGCCAGCTCCTCGCGTGGTCCAACGCCGCGGCTCGCGAAACCCTCACGCCGATGCTCGGCGCCCAAAAGGCCAACGCCAAGAAGGCCGACCCCTCCGTCCGGCTACTCGAAGGGCGCCTGCTCGAACAAGAAGGCGCGCTCGACGCGGCACTCCAGGCATTCCAGGCCGCTGCCGACCTCGCCCCGCAGCATCCCGAGCCCCATCTCCGCCTGGCCAGCGCTCACCAGCGCGCCGAGCAGAGCGGGCCCGCCCAGACCCATCTCCGTGCCGCCCTCGACCACGCCACCGCCTGGTGCGAGCGCGAGCCCGAGAATGCCGAGGCCTTCTACAGCCTGGGCCAGGCCTACCAAGGTCTCGGGCGCTTGCCCAAAGCCGTTGGCGCCTACCAGCAGGCCCTCGAGCTCGACCCTGCCCTTGCCCTGCCCGCCTACTACCTCGGAACGGCCTACTACCAGCAGGAAAAGTGGGACGCTGCCCTCGCAGCGCTCAACCAGGCCATCACCCACAACGATCATCTCGCCTACGCCTACTTCTTCCGCGGCCTGACCCAAGGGAAAGTGAAGCAAACCGCCGCCATGCTCAACGACCTCGACCACTTCATCGCCATGGCCCCGACGGCCCCTGAAGCCGAGACGGCACGAACCATCCTGGCCGCGCTTCGCTGACCGGAGTCGCGACGCGACCCGCGACGCGACTCCGGTCGCGACGCACACAGCCTTTTGCCCCGGCACAGGCAGGTTCCGTGCCGCATCTCGGGCAGACTTCTGCCGCGGATACCGCTCGTGAGTCGGGGTACAGTTGCGGAACGTCACCCATTGCCCGAAATTGGGTCAGCTCACCCGCGACCCTGGGTGAGCCGTGGGCATTGACCCCCAAGCGAGCCGCACGAGACAAGCTGGGACCAAGCAGGTTGTCGCAGCGTCGTCTCGAGATCGCACAAGGAGGCAGGACCATTGAATCGGAAAGTCGAGAACGCCAAGAACCTCTATCTCGAAGGCATCCTCGAGGGCAGAGCGAGAGAAGCCGTCACGAAGTACACCGGAGACCGCTACACCCAGCACAGCACGGGTGTAGCGGACGGCATCGAAGGCTTCGTCGCCTTCTTCGAGCCCTTCCTCGAGCGGAATCCCGTCCGAGACATCAAGATCATTCGCGCGTTGCAGGACGGCCCCTTCGTTTTCTTGCAGGCGTTCCAGGACATCAACAACGGCGAGACCAAGTGGGTCACGGCAGACATCTTCGACACCGACGCCAATGACAAGATCGTCGAGCACTGGGACATCATTCAAGCCTACGAGGAGGGTACTGGCGATGGCCCGACGATGATCGATGGCCCGGCCGACGTCGTCGACCACGAACGAACCGACGCGAACAAGTCCCTCATCGACCAACTCTTCGATGATGTACTCATCGGCGGGAATACAACTCACCTTTCCAACTTTGTTGCGGTGAGCGGGTACACCGAACACTCGCCAGCGACGACTCACACCTTGGACGGCAGCGCGACGAACGTGCACTACCAGAAGCTCCACAAGATGGTCGGCGAAGGAAACTTCGTCGCCACACTCAGCCATACCCACGTCGATGGTGAAGACTGGGCGTTCATCGATCTCTACCGCATCGACGACGGCAAGATCGTCGAGCACTGGGACGTCCGCGAGCCGATCCTTCCCCAGGATCAGTGGGGAAACAGCGGTAAGTTCTAAAGGCAGCTTCAAAAAAGGCCCGCACCGAGCCAGCGTGAGCTTGCCTTAGAAGGCGCCGATGGTGCCGTCGAGAACGTAGCGCGTTAGTAGAGGAAGCGGCCATCCTCGCTGCTCCACTGATCGCCCCAGCCGTCCGTGGTGCCGAAGAGGTCGCGGGGATCGGCCCCGTGCCGGCGACCTCGACCCAGTTGATCAGCTCGATCTCACCATGGTCGAAGCTGAGCGATTGTCCTCTTACGTGACCAACGCGTTGGCGGAAATCAAGGGACCCAACCCTTCACCACCATCGAAGCTCGCGCCGCGTCCGCCGGTCGCGAACGAACCGAGCAACTCTCGCGTACCGTCAGCGTACGCGCCCGTAGGCAACGATCTCATTCCCGTCGAATTGATTGCTCATGGCGTAGGCCGCACCCGCGTGCTTCGAGCTCTGCGCTTGTGTGGCGCTGCCGAAGATCAAGAGAAGCGCCAACGCCACAAAGACGAAAGCCGCTGTCCGTGTCCGCCCACCGGTCAATCGTTCGTGCGTATCGATGGGGTTCATCTGCGTGTCCTCTCTCGCCTGCCAGGCAGGCAGTGTCGTCTCGGAGCTCGCTGGGTCAGAACGTTCAGTCCAGTCAACGTGCTGCTACGACTCATCGAAGAAAAGAGACGTTGCAAGAACCTCACGAAACCATTCCGAGCTGTCACGACAGGCGCGCCCCTGGTAGTGAACGGTCGCTGCCGAAGCCAAGGTTCGCGACCGCGACCGTGACCGCGCCCGTGACCGGCACAGGCTGCGCGATGATTCAGAAGGTATAGCCGAAACCGAGGTAGACCTGGGTGCCGTCGTCGCCCTCGCGGCGATCCAACGGGAAGGCGATATCGCCCCGAATCAGGCCAACAGGCGTGCGGGCGCGAAGACCGAATCCAACGGACGAGAAGAGATCACCATCGAGGTCGTCGAGGCTTGGAAAAACGTTGCCGACATCGTAGAACAGAACACCGAGCAAGCTGTCCGTCAGGGGCACCCGCAGCTCTTCGTTGAGCACGAACAGGGCTTCGCCACCACGGGCACGGGTTCGCCCGTCGCCCAGATCGTCCAGCGGCCCCAGGCTGTCTTCCTCATAGCCGCGAACCGAGAACTCGCCACCGGCGAAGAACCGCTGATCCCGGAACAGTGGTTGCTCGTCGAATGTGTCAGCAAGGCCGACACGCAGCGACTGCGCCCAGACGATCGGCCGTCGCCGCCACGTGCCCACGCGCCGGAAGAGCTGCCCTTGGGCGAGCAGGCGGAGGTACGTCAGGTCGCTCGACAGCGTCTCGTTCGTACCCGAGAGATCGAGAGAGAAAAAACTTCCGCGCTTCGGCTCGATGCGATCATCGCGGCTGTCACGAAGCCACTGAAACCCGAGAATCGGAAGCTCGATGCGTGTTTCGATATCCACCGGCCCAATGATCGGCAGATCGATTTGCTGGCGGGTGGTCTGATCGGTGTAGCTGACGTAGTACCGCGAGGTCGTGTTCTTGCCATGCGGAACGGAAACCTGAATCGTGCCGTTGACACCACTGGTGAGCAAACCGTCCTCGTCCCGGTCGCGACCGACCACGAAGAGATCGAGGGTCGCCTGGGTACCGAGCACGTTCGGGATCGATGCCAGGCCGCGAAGGCTCTGGTCGTCCTCGGCGTAGCGCGCCCGCAGACCGAGCCGAATACCGCGTCCGAAGGCGTTGCGATCGATCACGTCGGCGACGGTCGACAGCCCTTCGTCACTCGCCCAGCGTCCACCGAAGGCAAGGCGAAAGCGTGATCGTTCCTGAAGGTCGAATACCACCACACCGGTACCGTCGTCACGCAGCTCGGTGCGCGGCACGACTGCGGTGAACGCCCCGATCTCATAGAGATGGCGCCGTGCTTCCGCGACCGCTTCCTCTCGCAGCTCCGCGCCCTTTTCGAGACGTGTCGCGCGCTCGGCCCATCGCCGGCGCGTGCCCTCGCGACCCTCGAACTGGATGTCCGTCAGGGTGTATCGCTGCGCCCCCCGTACCGTGAGCACCGCGTCGAACGTCCACGGCACCTCTGCGCCCGTAGACTCCGATTCGCCCGGCCCCGGCTCAACCGGCTCCAGCGCCACGCCGACGCGCGCTGCCGCATGCCCTTGCGCTTGGAGAGCGCGCTCGAGACGCAGGCCGGCAGTGCCGAGCACGTCACGTCGGGCAGGGGCGCCAGGCCGCAAGGCTCCCAGATCGACCGCGGCGAGCAGCGACGCGCGCAAGCTGTCGTCGAGCCCTTCGACGCGAACGCTGGCCAGGGTCTGCCGACGTCCGAGATCAAGGTGGATGACCGGACGATTCGACTCCACACTCACCGAGCGAATCTGGGCGGCCGGATAGCCCAGGCGTGCGAGGGTGTCGCGAAGCTGCCGGGCCAGGGCTTCGTCGTCGGTCCGCCAGCGAACCCGGGAGCGCGCATCGCCGAAGCGCGCCTCGAGAAGCGTCCGGATCTCGCTGTCGACGCCTTCGAAGCGGGGCAGATCCAGCTTCTCCCGCATGCCACCGGCCGCCCGCACCACCACCTTGCGCGGGGGGTCCGTTCCGTCACCGCTCCTGTCGCCTTCGCCGTGGGGGGTCTCGACCACGACTTCGACCTGTGGATCGAGAAAGCCCTCGCCCTGGAGTGCCTTGATGCTCTCCAGGCGCATCTCGTCGAGCGTTGCCGGCTCGTAGAGGTCGGGTCGGTAGATGGTCCGAATGGCCCGACGCGACCGGGAGGGTGGACGATCACCATCGAAGACGATCTCGACCGGTGGCCCGGGCTCGACCGTTACCGCGACCTCAGCGATGCGCCCCTTCTTGGGTGTGGTGTCCTCGTCGAGCGACACCCCGTCAGGTCCCATCGGGTCGGGTCCCATCGGGTCGAGCCTTGAAGGATCGACGACGACGACGGAGACATCGGCCCCAGGGTAGCCAGCGCGGCGCAGATACTCCGCGACGTCGAGCTCGATGTCGAAGTCGGCGCCCGGCGGCAAGCGATCCCCTTTGGTGAAGCCGACGGCGCGGCGCAGGCCGCGCCCAGCCACCGCCGGCGGCGCGTTCAGCGTCAAGGCGTGCACGCGCGGCTGGTTACGGTTGCGCCGACGCTTGCCGACCTCGACGATCTGTTGCAAGGTCAGCCCTTGATCCTCTTCGTCGGTGGTGAACACCTGCGCCACGAGCTGCTCCACACGCCCGAAGTCGTGGAAATCGAGCACGTAGGTCGTGTCTCCTTCATCACGCAATGCGAACGACGCGGCAATCGAGACGTTCGGGGACACGTCTTGCCCGACCGTCAAACGGGTGGTCGGATCAGACTCACCGAAAACCAGGAGGTCCTGCCCGATTGCTACGTTCAACGAACCCAATGCGCCGCCGAGGCTGCCAGCGATGCGGTTCAAGTAGTAGTCGGCCACGCCGCGCCCAGCTTCGTCAGCGGCATTCCCCGCGCCTTCGCCGCTACCGCCCCGACCGTCGTCCTCGGGACGCAGGGAAGCGGGGAAGCGCGACGCACCTTCGCGCCGCACCGATGGATCCTCCGTCGCCGAGGTGATCACAAAATCGAAATCTGGCTCGATCAGCGGATCTCCGCTCAACGTCAGGGCGGCACGGTCGAGGCGCAGGGTCTGGCCGTACGCGAAGATGTAGCCGTTCGGATCCGTGTCGATGCGCCCCACGACCTGCGGTGCCGCCAGCGTGCCGCGCACCCGGAGCGTGCTCCACGAGGCCCGCAGATCCGCCAGGTTGTTCTTGACCCGAACGCCGTCCTCGGTCCGCACGCTCAGATCGAGCCCGACCCCGGCCAACGCCGAGTCATCCGAGCCGCTGGCCGGCGTCCCCGCGAAGATGGCCTGCAGGAGCTGGCGATCGGCATCGAGATACCGGCGCACCAGCCCTCGCTCGACCACCACCTCTCCCGACAACGTCGCCTGCTCGGCCTGGATGGGGGCGCGGTAGCCGAGGTTGCCGTCGAGGGTCAGCGACAGGCCGTAGTCCAGGCGGTAGCGCACGTCGTCAAAGGTCGCCGTGAGGTCGAGAGCGCCGTTTGCGGCGCGACGTCCCGCCAACTCGACCGTGCCCTCATTGAGCACGAGCGTGCTCGGCTCGAAACGAATGTCGCCATCAGCCAGCACGAAGCGAAGGTCAGGCTTCTCGACGCGGGTGAAGTACGGACGGACCAGGAACAACTCGGCTTCAGGGCCCGCGATCTGGCCCGATCCACGCAGGCCGGCAGGCGGGCCCGAAAGATCCAGATCGATACGAACCGGCCCGCGGACGGCAGCACCAGCGACCGCTGCGGCGAGATAAGGGCTGAGCAAGGCCGCATCGAGGGTGCCGTGCACCGCCAGGTCGAGGTGCTCGACGAGCGCCGCGTTCCCATCATCGGTGGGCCACCGTGCCGCCAGGTCAGCGGATGCCTCGATCGTCAGCGGCGCTTCACCATCATCGCCCCGGAACGAGGCGGGTCCGAGCCGGAGCTTCCGATCCGCTAGCTCCACCCGCAGCGGCACGGTGGTCTGCAAGCTGCGACTGGCCGTGGCAAGACGCAGATCGTCGAGGGTCGCCTCGGCACGGGTGGCCAGCGGATCACGCAGGTCGATTTGCGCACGTAGGTCGAGGTTGGTCGACAACACACGCGCGACCGCGTCATCGGTGTCCCCGGTCAGCATGCTCAGCAGCCGCATGGGCTCGAGGCGTGGCGCGCCAGGCTCGAGCGCTGCAGGCCCCGCGCGCAGCGCGACTTCGACCGGGCCGAGCAGGCTGCTCCACGCCTGCCCAGGCTGCCAGGTCCGATCGAGCGGCACGTGGGCGTCGAGCTCGAGAAGCTGTCCGCTCAAGCCGATCCGGACCGGTGTCAGGGTGAAGGCCCCATCCTCGAGCCGGAGGTGAAGATTATCGATGGCCAACGGCGCCCCCGCGAAAGACGCTTCGATCGCCTGCATCGTGACCTCGCCTTCGGCGTCGGCAGGGCGGGCCAAATCGACCGAGAGATCGATGCGGGTGTCGGCCGCGGCTACGAGCTCACCTGGATCCTGTCCGAGCAGGCTCGCCAACGCGGCCCACGAGAGACGCGGCCCTGCGGGCTTCTCGACTTGGCTCCTTTCGGAGGCCCCGTCGTGGGTGCGGATCGAGGCGCGAACCGGCCCCAATGCCGCCAACGGGTCGCTGCCGATCTGCCAGCCCGGATCGAGATCCGCTGCAGCTTCGGCGCTCAGCACCACGCCACGGTCACCAAGACTGACGTCGCCATTGCCGGTGTCCCGGAGCGCGAGCGGCGCAAGATGCAGACGCCCTTCGGCGAGTGTGAGCTCGAGTGGCTGCTCGGCCACGAAACGTCGACCGCGGACCGCCGCCATCAACGCGTCGATCCGCAATGTGCCCTCACTGCGCGCAGGCTGGGCAAGATCAAGGCTCAGCGCCAAATGCGCCCGGCCCGTCGCGCGATTCGCGCTCGCACGCTCCGCTTCGGGCAGCAGCCCCGCGGTGTCCAGCTCGGGCATCGCCAGGCCGACGCGAATGGGTCCGGAAGCGCCTGCCAGTGCATCTGCGGATGTCGGCGCCGGCGCGGCGATGCGATCCCGCACCCAGGCACTGAGGGCGCTTTCGCCGCCGCCCGGTCCTTCCTGAATCAGGCTTCCGGTTGGAATCAGCAGGTCCACGTCTGCGCGACCCGCCGCAGTATCGACCTCGCCTTCTTCGAAACGGAGGACACCTTCTCGCAGACGCGCAATGCCCACCACACGAGAAAGGTGCGGAAGCAGATTCGAGGCATGAAGTCGCAGCGTCGCCTCTGCCAGCCGAAGGGCGCCGGACTCAGCATCGATCGACACCGATCCGTCGGCCTCGAAGCTCGGGTTGGTGCCTGCAGCGTCAGAGATCTCCGCACGCAACGTCTCGATCACCAGCCGATGGCCGACGCCTGGTGCGGTGCCAGCGCTGACGGCGGGCGCACGGTCGTTTCGGGTGGACGACTCGTCGTGGACGACAAGATCCAGCCGCTCGAGGGTTCGACCGGACCCGGTGTCGCCAGCCCCGGTGTCGCCAGCCCCGGCGTCGCCAGCCCCAGTATCAAGGAGAGCCGCCAGGTCCAGCGAGCGCGCCGAAATCTTCAAATCGCCGCGCGCAGCGAGCAGTGCGCCACGTGCCGCGATCGTAAGTCGCGCGTCCGGGGCCGCGGCAGCCAGCGTTGGCGCCCACGCGCCTGCCAGATCGATTTCTGGTGACCGGAGCGGGCCGGTCACCGCCGCCTGTAGGTCGAGGGCGCCCGAGCGCACTGCCAGCGGCACCCGCTCGACGTAGGCCGGCATGACGCGCTCGAGTGCACGTCCGAGGGCGATCAGATCCGGACTGTCGAGCTCCAGGCGAACGTCGTCGAACCGAAGCTGATCCAGCGTGGCGAAATCCGGAGCTTGGAGTGCGCCGTGCACACGTAGACGATCCGGACGCGTGGGAAAGACGCGCGCATCGACTGCCACGCGAACCGCCTCGGTGCCAGCGGCGACGGTCTCTGAAGGCTCTTCGATTCTGGCGTCGACCTGAGCGATCATCTCGTCGTCGCGGCGCCAGGTCAGGCGAGCCGTGCCGCGGCTGGCGGTGGGGTCGGGACCGCCGAGGGTGAGATCGGCATCGAGGCCGAGCACGCTTCCGTTCAGAGCCAGCGCATCCTCCGCTTCACCCAGCCACGGGCGGACGATCTCGGCCGGCACCTCGCGCGCGGCCAGCGTAACCGCGCCTTCGAGTCGGTTCAGCTCGAGGGCGCCCTGCCCCGTGAGCTTGCTGGTCATCGGCACACCGGCGAGCAACATCCCGGGCTGGCTGTCCAGCTCGAATCGGAGGTCGAAGGTCTCGCCCTCACCAAACCGACCGTTGCCGTCCGCGGCCAAGGCGATTCCTTCACCCGCGAGCGTGATGGGCTCGAATCGCAGTGCGCCATCGGCTGCCAGATCGAAGCCAAAGGCAAGCTCGAGATCGAGGGGCGGCGCGCGGAGGTGCTCAGCGAGCGCTGGGACGCTCTCGAGACGAAGTGGCGAGGTCCCGAAACCGAGGCGGAAGCCGTCGCGAAAGGCGCCAGTGCCTTGGAGCCCGTGCCAGCGCAGCGCGGAAAACCACGTCTCGAGGCCAGGCGGCCCGTGCTCGGAGCGCACGGTGCCATCGAGAATGATGATCTCGTGGACTTCCAGCGCGGCTGGCCCGTCTGCCTCCGCTGCTTCGCTTTCGGGCGTAGCGTCGGCAGGCGGGGCGGATTCGGCCGTCAGCGGTGCGTCGAGGTTCCAGACCGGAGACGCGAGCTCTAGCCGGCGAATGACCCGCGGAGCACGGAGAAGATCGCGCCAGGTGATCTCGGCCGAGGCGCGTGGCACGGTCAGATACGGCTCTCCGGCGCCGGCCGCGCCGATCGTCACGTCGTGCAGCACGAGGTGGCCAGCGCTCAAATCGAGCTCGAAGTCGCGCGCGGTGGCAGCAACGCCCGCCCCGTCGTGCAGGGCGCCCACGGTGCGGGCGAGCACCATCTGGCGAAACCCGTCACTGCGCAGCAGGACGACCGGCGCCAGCAGGAAGAGTGTCAGGAGAAGCGCCAGCAACGCCGCGAACACCAGCACGCGCCGGCGCCAGCGGCGCCGAGGCAACGGTTGCTCACCTCCGTTCTGGCCTCCGTCCTGGCGCGATGTCGTCATGGCCGGGCCTCAGGCGTGGCGCCCATTCGCGAATCGCTCGCGTGCGAGCAGGCAGGGATGCCAAAGACTTCGCAACACTTCGCGGCCAACCATGGATCTAGCGTACCAGTCACCCGGACGCCGAGCCAGCTCGTCATCAGCAACCGCCGCCACGATGGGGACGGACCAAGCGCGCGAGCGCACACGGAGCCGGCGTTCGCGTGAACGACTACACCAAGTCCTTCGCAAGCCAAAGCCCCACCTCGGCGGGTAACAAAAGCCGTGTGCCACAACAAGCACGCTGGATACGTGTGTTGCCCACGTCGTGGCAGAAGCAGGCACGAAGGAGGTACCCATAATAATTTCGAGTCTGTGCAGCCTCTTCGGACCCGCCGAGCCAAACGACCAGCTCTGCAGCGTGCTCGCGGCCGGCCCCACGGGCGATGCGGGCGACGATCTTCTGCTCGGCGCCATCCTCGAGGATGTCGGTTCACTCACCGACACAGGCCCGTGGCACCTGGTCCGCAGCCTGATCATCTACGCGGATGGCCTCGAAAGTGGCGCCACCGGGCGCTGGGACGCGACCGCTCCGTAACGGGCAGGAGGGCGGATGCCAAGGCGCCCATCGGGCTGGTCCGAACCATGCTGGCCGGGTGCCCCAAACGGGCACGAGCGGCTACGCAGATCGGCCGCGTCTCATGTAAGAATCGGCCCGCATGGCCAAGAAATCGACACGTATCGTCTCCTGGAACGTCAACGGAATCCGCGCGGCTGCGCGCAAAGGGTTCGTCGAGTGGCTCGACGCCTGTGACGCCGAGATCGTCGGTGTCCAGGAGGTTCGGGCGAAACCCGATCAAGTCCCCAAAGATCTCGCCGAGCACCCCGACTGGAACCTGCACATCACGCCCGCCGAGCGCGCAGGCTATTCGGGTGTCGGGCTGTTTTCGCGCCAAAGGCCCGATGCCGTGCAGTCTTCCCTCGATCATCCGGAGCTCGATGCCGAAGGGCGCCTGCAGCTCGCGCGCTTCGGCGCGCTGACCGTCGTCAACGGCTACTTTCCGAATGGCAACGGTAAGAACCGCGACAACAGCCGGATTCCCTTCAAGCTCGACTTCTATCGCACCCTGTGGGAGGCCCTCGAGCCGCTCAAGGAGCGCGGTGCCCCGGTGCTGGTGATGGGTGACTTCAATACCGCCCACGAAGAGATCGACCTCGCCCGGCCCAAACAGAACCGCGAAACCAGCGGTTTCCGCCCCGAGGAGCGTGCCGAGCTCAGTCGTTGGATCGAGAGTGGCTGGTGCGACACCTTCCGGCACTACGAGTCCGGGCCCGACCACTACACCTGGTGGAGCCAACGATTCGGCGTCCGGGCGCGCAACGTCGGCTGGCGGATCGACTACATCATGGCCTCTCCGGGCGCCATGCCCTACCTCCACGACGCCAGCATCCACGCGGACGTCGAAGGATCAGACCACTGCCCGATCAGTGTCGATCTCGACCCCAAGATCTTCGGCCCGTAGAGAAGGGCTCTTCGCGAAAGAAGGGCAAGGCCGAAGAACGCATGGCGCCCGAAGCGAAGTCGCATAGACGCTCGTCGCTTCCGGGCTTGTCAGCAAAGGAAACGAAGGCGTAGCAGCGATCCCTCGAGGGCGCTCGGGCAAGCGAAACGCGGCAGACGCACGTCGCGGCGTGACTGCGTGGTACGCACCCTTGAAGACGACCCCATCGGCGAGAAACGCAGCCCGCTGCTCGAAATCGGCATATGGCGACGTGCTTCTTCCGGTACTCGGCCCATCCCGACACTTAGAAAAACCAACACTCCATATGGGTAGGGCGCTACGACAGCCCGTACATATGCGCACAACGCATAGTAGTAAGCTACGGATGTGAAGCATTCGGCCACATCGCCTCCAGACGCCTCGCGTCCAAGCAAGAGACCGACCACCCCCGCTGTCGATGTCACCACCTTGCTCGAGCGCTGGAGCGCCGGCGACGAAGAAGCGTTCGACCGACTCGTGCCCTTGGTCTACGACCAGCTGCGCCGGGTCGCAGGTCGCTTGATGGCCAGCGAGCGGCCGAACCACACCCTCGGCACCACCGCGCTGGTCCACGAGGCGTATCTCGAGCTGGGGCGTCAGAACCGCATGCAGTGGCAGGGGCGCGGCCACTTCTTCGGCGTGGCCGCTAAGCTCATGCGCCGCATCACCATCATGCACGCTCGCAAGCTGAGCGCACAGAAGCGCGGTGGCGACCAAGCGCGCGTGACCTTCGAGGATTCCTTGGCCATGAGCGAGCAACGCGCCACGGAGCTGCTCGCCATCGACCAGGCGCTCGACGAGCTGGCGCGGGAAGCACCAGCACTGGCCGAGGTCGTCGAGGCTCGATTCTTCGTCGGCTTGACAGTCGAAGAGTCCGCCGAAGCGCTCGGGCGCTCGGCGAGCACCATCAAGCGCGAGTGGCGTCTGGCCCGCGCCTACCTGGTCGACTTGCTGGGAAGCGCTGCCGAGGGAATGTGAGCAGTCGGATTCCCTGGTCCGACGTTCGCCATGTGCTCGAACGAGCCCTGGCCCTCGACTCCGCCGAACGCGACGCCTTTCTCGACGACGCCACCAAGGACCGACCGGAGCTGCGGGCGCGGGTCGAAGCCCTGCTCGCGGCCGACGCAGAAGCCGAAACCCCCTTGGATCAACCGGCCGCCCGCGATGCACTGCATCTGCTCGCCGCTGCGCCTCCAACGCCTTCCGCCCCCCCAGCGCGGACCAACACCGCGGGCACGCGTCTGGGGGCCTACCGGTTGATCCACGAAATCGGCCGCGGCGGCATGGGCCAGGTCTTTCTCGCCGAGCGCGCGGACGGCACCTACCAGGCCCAGGTTGCGATCAAGCTGATGCGCGCCGGACCGTTCGGCGAGGACCTGCGTCGCCGGTTCGAGCAGGAACGGCAGATTCTTGCCAACCTGTCGCATCCCAACATCGCCCGTCTGCTCGACGGCGGCGTTACGCCAGACGGCCGCCCCTACTTGGTGCTCGAGCACGTCGAGGGCGAGCCGATCGACCGCTATTGCGATCGCCACGCGCCACCCCTCGCCGAGCGGCTCGACTTGATTCAAACCGTCTGTCGAGCTGTCGATGCCGCACACCAGGCCCTGATCGTCCACTGCGATCTCAAGCCCAGCAACATCCTGATCACCGCGGATCGCCAGGTGAAGCTGCTCGACTTCGGCATTTCTAGGCTTCTCAGTACCCAATCGGAAGCGCTGCGGGCCGCGAGCGAAGGGCGGCGCGCGCTCACCCCGGACTATGCCAGCCCGGAGCAGGTCCGTGGCGAGCCCCTGACCACGGCCACGGACGTCTACTCCTTGGGGGTCGTGCTCTACCGTCTGCTCACCGGGCGGAGCCCCTACCCCACCGGGGAGACTTCGCGCGCCGAGGTCGAGCGGGCCGTCGTCGACCATTCACCACGCACACCGAGTCAGGCCGTGCAGGCGAGCGCCGCGGCCGGAGCAAGCCCTACACTCCGGCCACGGCAGCTCGTGGGTGATCTCGATGCCATCGTGCTCGCCACGTTGCACAAGAACCCGCGCGAGCGGTACCCCTCGGTCCGCGCATTGGCCGAGGATCTCGATCGCGCGCGCACCGGCCATCCGGTCCGTGCGCGAACGCCGACGGTTGCCTACCGACTCGGTCGCTTCGTGCGCCGCAATGCCATGGCGTTGGGCGCAGCCTTGCTCATCGTCACCAGCCTGGCGATCGGCACCGTGACCACCGTGCTCCAGGCGCGTGAATCGGCCCGCCAAGGGCGCACTGCCGAGCGTGCCCTCGACTTCCTGGTCGAGCTTTTCGAGCTGGCCGATCCCGATCAGAGCGAGGTCGCCACCCTCGGTCCGTTGCTCGACCTGCTCGACACCGGCGTCCGGGATCTCGATCGCGCCTTCGCGGACGATGCACCGGCCAAAGCCCGCTTGCTCGATGCCATCGGCGAGGTCTATCGCCGGCTCGGTCACCTCGATCGGGCGGAGCCTCTGCTCGAAGAAGCGCTGATGCTCCGGCAGGCTCACTTCGGTCCGGATCATGCCGACGTGGCCACCAGCCTGGATCATCTCGGCTTCATGCGCTTCCAGCAGGATCAGCTCGCCGATGCCGAGTCGCTCGTCAGCGCGGCCCTGGTGCTCCGACGCGATCAACTGGGCGCAGCCGGCCCGGACGTCGCCGAGAGTCTTCACCACCTGGCGCAGATTCACCGACGACAAGGCAAGGCTGTTCACGCCGAGCTGCTCTACCGCCAGGCCCTGAACCTACGCCGACAGGCTGGCGACCAGGAAGATGTCGCGGAAACGCTCAACAGCCTGGCCGCCGTGGCCCAAGACCGCGGTCGACTCGACGAGGCAGCAGCGCTGCACGAGGAAACGCTTGAGCTCCGTCGCGGGCTGTACGGCAATCATCACTGGCGCGTGGCGAGCAGTCTCAACAACCTCGGCAGGTTGCACCGCCAGCTCGGGCACTATGCGCAAGCGGAAGCCCTCTACCGCGAAGCGGCCGGTATCCAACGTCGCATGCTCGGCAATCACCCGAGCCTGGCGACCACCCTCAACAACCTCGCGGTCGTGCTCGAGCGACAAGGCGCGCTGGCGCCCGCGGCCCAGGTACACCGCGAAGCCCTGGCGATGATGACCGCGCTGCGCGGTGAGGAGCATTCTGACGTCGCAACCGTCAAGGCGCTCTTCGGCAAGCTGCTCTTGCGGATGGGCGAGCGGGCCGAAGCCGAACGCCTCTTACGCGAGGCGCTCACGACCTTCCACACGGTGTTCGGGAACGAACACCTCCGCGTAGCCGGCACGCTCGCCCTGCTCTCGGACGCGCTGGTCGCCCGTGGTGCCGATCAAGAAGCGGAGCGCCTTCTCGAAACCGCCCTCCGCATCGAGCAGCAGAAACTCGATGCGGATCACTTGCGCCGGGTGCCGACGCTGCTCCGGCTGGGCAAGGTGCGGAAGGCCCGCGGGAACTGCCCTGACGCCGAGCCACTGTTTCGCCAAGGTTGGACCATTCGAAACGACCGTGAGTCGGCGCCGAGCTTGGTTGCCGCCGCAGCCGTGCCACTCGCCGCCTGTTTGGCACAGATGAACCGCCCGGACGAGGCGCGCAAGGTGACCACGAGCGCCCTCGCACAGCTTCCGGCGGACGATGTCTCCGAACACGCCGTGGCCCTGCGCGCCCAGCTCGCGGCGCTCCCCTGAAACGCCGCGGTAGCCGGACAGGGCATCCGTCACACTAGCCCGAACGTCTCACCGAATTCGTCACGAGAGGACGCAGGTGCTTGGAGATCCAAGGCATCCAGCCTCGTAGCGACACGGGCGTACGCGAGGTACGTCGAAGAGCGAGAAGATGGAACAACCCGTAGATTCAGGCCCGTGGGTTCTCGTAGGAGAAACCGAGTGAGGAGGTCGGGCTAGACGCCGTTGCAGGTGCAAAAGTCGAGGTCCGTCTCCTCACATGGCCCTCCCGTCTGCTCGTTACCGACCCGTTGGTTGGGCACCACGGACAGCCGCATCCGCACGACCATCGCGCCAGGCGGCAGATCGAGGTCATCGTCTTGGGGATCATCGATGTGAACGAAACACGCAGGAGGCTGCCCAGCCTTCGTGCGCAAGGTACCGTCGACCAACCCTTCAGGAGTCGAGGCAACGCTATGAGTTGGCACCCAGCTGCTCAGGTGCGCACAGGCCGCGTCATCATTGACCTGGAGCTGCCCCTCCACCAGTACTGGACCACCGATGTGCTCGAGGCGAATCGGAAAGAGCAACTTGCTCTTCGTAGGTGTGTCCGGCTCCACCCGAAACTTGAGCAGCAGGTTGGCGATACCCATGGAAGGGCTCGCGCCCGAGTCGAATCGGTAGAAGCAGCCATCCGTTCCATGGAGGTCGTCGACGCTTCCTTCCAGCCAACGCGTACCGAGTTGGGGCTGGACCGAAACCATGCCGGTCTCCAGCACACCCAGGCAAGGCGGTGGAGTGGGCGCGATCGCTTTGTCGAAGGCCAGCGCCAGGTCGGACGTCAGGCGGGTGATCGTCACGGCGCCGCGCTCACCACCCGCGCGTCGGTGGAGCGTCCGCTGCCAGCGGGTCACCGCCAAGGACCCGTCATCCTCGATCGACACCTCGCTGCGCTCGGCTCGCGGTAGAGCCCGCAGCGCATCGCACGCCGTCAGCAGGTCCACCGGCAGCCCGTCCGGCGGGCCGTCCAGCGCGGCGTCGGCCGTAATCGCCCCATCCGTTCCGACGCGCGCGATCACGACGCCGGCGCGTACCGTGGGAGACGCAGATTCCGTGGCTGGCCGCGGCCACGCTCCGTCCGGGGACGGTTGCCAAAGGGTCCAGGTCTGTACAGCGACCACCACATCACCCAGAAGCGGATCCCGCGCGAGGTCGTGAATCGCCGTCCCGATCACATAGCGGGCGTCGAGGCTACCCACGGCTTCCACGAGCTCCGCGTGCCCGAGACGCCATTGGGGCGCACCACGGGCCGTGAGGCGTCGGAGATCAGCACGCGGCAGGCGTCCGCAAGGCGACGCGACCCAACGGGTCCCCCCCACAACGAGAGAGCCATCCGACGGATCATGCACGACGGCGAGCCTCTCGTCCCCCGCCATTCGCTCGCTGGCCGTCGGCTTCACAGCCGGCATCACGGACTGCGCGTGGAGACGTGCCGAGGTTGTCAATCCACCCGAAGCCACCCAGACCATCACCCATCCAAGTACAAGCAATTTCTTCACAAGATTCTCCTCGTCGCATCGGTGAAACAAGTGTCGTCAATCCGTCCGTGCAGTTCGGAAGAAAAGCGGCTCAGGCCGCCAACCGTTTCTTTTCCTGACCCGTTCTCGGTCTGCCTTGCACGGATGAGAGAGAACCGGCATTCATGCCACACCACAACCCGACCGACCTACGACCTCGATCGAAAAGGAGCTCCTATGAAGAAGATCGCTCGCATTGCTCTCGCCCTCGCGGCCCTCGGACTGCTGAGCCTCGGCATCTCAGTGACCGCGGATGACCAAGTCACAGACCATGAAACCGTGGTCGTAAAACCAGCTCCGATCGACGCCGGCCCCCAAGCACTGCCCAAGCGTGACTGCGCACCCGCGTCCGAGCAGATGGCGAACATGACGCCGATGGCAGCGCAGTCGCAGGGTCCGATGGTGGTCGGAGGCCCCCACGAGGCGACCTTTTGCGACTCGAGCCTAAGCGGTGGCACCTCTGCTTCGTGTGAGGCTTTCGGACTCGCCAACGGCGACATCACCTGCGCCAACGGCAACACACCACGGTCGATCAACTGCTCGCTTCCAGGCGGCAGCGGGTGCCCGTCGAACACCACCAAGTGCACGTGCTCATGGTCGTGCCGGAGCCCCAACACACTGCCCATCGGCTGATCGATGGATCACCCATGACGCACAAAGGGGCGGCACGTGCCGCCCCTTTTCCTTACCCCGCCCTCGCGGGCGACCGGCCTCAGTCGTCACGCGCTGCGACACATTCTCGGGTCGCGCTCCTTGGTTTCGAGCGCGCCGCTTCGACCGGTTCTTCGTTGGCAGTCCGCGACTGCCGAACACCTGGACGATCTCCTCGCGCCAGTGCCCCTTTGGGCGACAGCAGAGCAAAAAGAGCCTCGGTGTCGATCGCCCGCGTCGTCAGCCAGCCATCTCAGTCGTTGAGCTTGCTCTTCCAATACTTGGTTCCGGAGATGTCGGCACTCGCCATCAGGCCCTTCTTCGACCGCACGAAGACCGCCATGCCGTTGTGGAACGTGGTCTTGGCTGCCGCGCCCTTCGTGCCGGCAGCAGCACCGGCCTGCGCATCGCCCTGCCACCCCTTCTCGACGAAGTTGGTGAATACGGTCGGATTCTCGAACAGCATCACAATGTGAAAAGTTTTGACACCAATTCCAAATCCAATGCCCGCGGTACCCATTTTCATATACGTACGTTCGCCAGACGACTTGTCGATCGCAATACCGCGCCCCGCGCCACCGCTGACACCGAGTGCTGCCTTGGTATTGGAGAACACCGCATAGCCAACGGCTTTGCCGAAGAGCTCCCGTGCCTCTTCACTCTCCCCGAGCACCTGGTCGAGAACTTCCTTCGTCTGCTGATCGAGCTTGCGCCGCTTGTCGTCCTTGCTATCTGCTGCTACGTGGATGCTCGATAGCAGGGCCAGGAAGGTCACAACCATTGCGGCTCGGGCCCGGGTCGTCATCGTGGATCTGTTCATGCGGCCTAGCCTATCGTTTTCGCCCCCCATCGTTTGCCGCCGCATCACCACCTCGTGGAGGTCGGCAGCTCCTACGCGGGCAACCCAAGGACCCTACCGTCCCCCGAACAGCGCATGCCACGCATCCCGTCGCAGCTCCGTTCGCCGTCGCACCCGTGAATCCTGCAGGAGACAGCGCGTCCTGCATGGGCGACGACGAGGCCTCTTTCTGCACGCGAGGAGTGTTTACAGGCCCGGCATTGCTCTTGCTACTCAGGAACTCCGACATCAGGAGATTCTTCATGACTCAGGGCCCGAACTTCGCTCGTTCACACATCATGCTGTGGCTCTTCTTCACGCTCATGGCGGACCTTGCGTCCACCGCGCCGCCGGCCCCGCAAGAACGACACTTCACCGAAGAGATCTCGGTCGTCGCGGTCGACATTCCGGTCCGGGTGATCCGCAAGGGCTCGCCCGTGCTCGGTCTGACGGCCAACGACTTCGTCGTGCTGGATGACGGCGTCGAGCAGACGCTCACCGGATTCGACGTCCGCGATCTGAGGCGGCCAAGCACCGACGTGCCGCATCCCGGCTCAGCCGGCGAGCGGGACGGCGTTGCGGCACCGCTAGCCTCCGATCTTCCAGCACAGCCGGTGGGAAGAAGCTTCGTCGTGCTCTTCGACGCGGTCTACAGCCGACCAGGCCTACTGGCTCGTTCCATCGATGGCATCCGAACGATGCTCACCGCACAGCTTCATCCCCACGACCGTGCGGCCGTGGCGGTCTTTGATGGCAGCATACAGATGCTCTCTGGCCTGACCGATCGTCGGCCGATACATGAAGGTACATTGGACCTGGTTCAGGCCATTGTGGATGGCAGTCGCCAGGGTATCCGAACGGCCGCCACAGCGCTTTCCCATCTGCAACCGACCCGAGCGTCCGGCCGAAAGGGCGAGCTTCAGGAGCTGCTCGACCACTTCGGCCCCAGAGCAGCACTGGCCCTCGCCGGCCCGTCTCATGTCTTCGGCGCGGAACAAGCCCGCGGCGATCTCGGAGCCTCGATTCTCGACGACGGCAGCCGGCGGGTGGAAGACCGTCGAGCCCTGCGCGCTGATTTCGATGTGGGTGGTGTGGAAAGGGTTGTCAACAACGACCCACTCGAGCTCACACGGAAGCTTGCCGAAGGAGACGCGATCAGCCGGGTCATCCGCATGACGAAACAGTTTGCTGAGCTCGTCACGCTCCTGGGTGACGTGGAGGGCGACAAACACCTCATTCTTGTTTCAGAGGGATTTCCGCCGAGCCTGCTCCTCAACGCCCGTGTCACCCGAGCGCTCCACGCCATGTTCGAGGCGTTCGAACGAAGCGGCTGGATCATTCAGGCGATCGACCTCGACGGCGTGCCGGCCGCCAGTGGCAACATCAAACAAGCGTTCAGCGGACCGACAGGGCTACCGTCTTCGCCGGAGATGCGCGGATTCTCCGCCGATGCACTCTTTCATCTCGCCGAAGAAACCGGCGGCTGGATCATCGAGAACGAGAACGCGATCGGTCGCGCGACAGCTCGACTGATCGAGCGCACCAGCGTCACCTATCACCTGAGCTTCGAACGCAGCGACATTGCCGCCGACGGCGCCTTTCGAAAGATCAAAGTCAAGCTGCGCGATGACCTTCCCAGAGCCAGGATTCGCCACCGTCGTGGCTATTTTGCCCCCAAGCCTCTGGATCAGAATACGGATATCGAACGCCGCCTCGCGGACGCCGAGCTGCTCCTCGGTGATCGAGAGCGTCACGACCTGGACGTGACCTTGCTTGCGGTCGCGTCGCCGAGAGACGACCACATCGTCCCGCTTGTCATTCAAGTGGATGGTCTTGACCTGCTCGCGGACCTTGCACCGAGAGCCGAACGCATCGAGGTCGACATACACGTCTACGCCCTGGCGTCGGACGGAGAGGTTCGTGATCTCGTGATCGACTCAATGCGTTTTGATCTCGCGGACGTCCGAAAGCGCCTCGCGGCAACGGGCCTGCGTCATGTCACGCAGCTCACGCTACCACCAGGCCCCTATCGGCTGCGTACCTTGGTCCGACGCCGAGGCGCCCCACGTGCGTTCCTCGCCTCACAATCACTGATCGTCCCCGCTGACGCAACAACTTCGTGGCCGCAACCCTTGTGGCTCGACGCCACGAATTCATGGCTGCTAACGCGTGACCGCGCCCTTGTCGGCGATCCCTTCGTGCTCGGCGAGCGTAGCTTCGTGCCCGCTCCGGCCCCCCAGGTAACGCCGGGCAGCTCGCTCTCCTTTGTTCTCACGGCTCCTGAAGGATCTCCCTCACCCATGTCCGACGCGCGGATCACCGGTGAGGTGGTCGACGCGCAAGGTACCCGTCACCCCGGTCGAGTTTCACTTGGCGACCGTTCCTCGGAAGTAGGCGCTCGCGATCAACTGATCGGCAGCATCGCCACCCATGGCCTGCGCGCTGGAAACTACCGACTCACCCTACGCGCCACCGACGCTTCCGAGAACGCGGTTGTTACTGCAGAGAATCACTTTCGAATCGAGCGCCCTTGACCACACTCGCCACCAGCGCCTTTTTGTTCACATGCGAATGCGCCCCGGCAGCCACAGCCGCCGGGGCGCTCGATCGATCTTCCGGGATCAGTTGACCGAGAAGTTGCCAAGCTCCTGGCGGACGTTGGCAATCGGGCTGTAGACGAAGTCACCTCCGCCACCGCCCCAGAGGATGCCGACGAGGCGAGTGTTGGAACCGCCGGTCCGACGGAAGACGGGCGAGCCGCTGTCACCGCTGTTGACACCGGCGCGCACGCGATCCTGGCAGATCAACGTGATGTTCGTTTGGGCGACGTTGGTGGTCTGGCAGGTACCGACTTTCGGACCCGAGGTCCAGCCCGTGGTGCGACCGACCTTGTGGAGGGTGCCGCCGCTGTTGCCCGAGGCCGTGATGTTGAAGCGAAGGTTGCCGTTGTTGGCGATCGTCAGGTTGCCACAGTTGCGGCAGGTCGGACGGGCGATGCGGGCGAACTGACCGAGGGTGTTGCTGTTGTTGTTGAACCGCGCCATGGCGCTGTCACTGCGCCGGCAGCGACGACCACTCGGGCAACCACTGATGCTGCCATAGCCCGGATCGCGGATCTCGCGGGCGATGGTCGAGCCGCCGCCCTGGGTATACGGCGTGTTCTGATTGCCGCCCTGGGTGTTGGTGCAGTGCGAGTTGGTCACGAAACCGCGGGTGCTGCCCTGGCGAATGACGAAGCCGAGCGTGCAGAGGAAACCGGGGAACTCGATCTGCATGCCGCCGGGCATGGGCCGACGCTGATCGCGAAGGCTGACCATCCGCTCGACCGGAGCCGTTTGGACGATCGTGACCGCACCCGCATCGACACCGTAGCGACGGGCGATGTCAGCACCGCGCGCGCTGCGCTTGTCGGCCGCCTCCGCATCGCTCACGCCGATCACGACGCGGTTGACCCGCTCGTCGATATCGAGGAAGACCACGCCAGGCTCGGCCATCACGTCGTTGACGCGCTGGCGGACGTCGAAAAGCTCGCTCCAGGTGTACTTGGCGGGCAGGAAGTTGATCTCACCCTCGGCCAGGCGACCGAACTGGCTGCGCTCGGCTCCTTCGGTCACGTAGATGTTGGCGACGCCTTCTTCGTCGACGAAGAGCCCGCCAAAGCCGGGGAATTCCCGGGAGATGTCCCGGTACTCGTCGTCGATCGTGTAGAACTCATCAGCGTTGCCAGCAGCCTGGGCGCCAGCCACGGCCGGCAGCAAGAGCGCTGCGATCGCCAATGCCACGAGGGCTCCGAAGCGATTCGAATGAAGCTTCATGGTTTGTTCCTCTCTCCATGTCGGGATGAAGGTGATGCCCGAGGCGCAACCCGACCTCGCACCTCGGCGTTCAGGAGCGGTGCTCCCAAATCGTTGCGAGACCACACGACGCAGCCTCGCATCCGGAAGGTTCGACCGCGTGGACAACGCACGGCCGATGCTTACTCGAAAGCCCATTTGGGCGATTCGCCGTCGAGGACCGACGGTAGAGAAAGGCTAGAAGGAGCTGGCCGCAGGATACTTCGCGCGGCCTTCGCGCGACCTTCGCATGTCCTTCGCGGGAGGTCGCGAAGGGTGGATGTCACCGGGGAAGGAGGCTGAGGTCACGGTCGAGAACGCGCAACGTTTTGCGGACGGGTCAGCTCGGCCGGGATGCGATGGGTGTGGTCGTGAACATGGCGCACGGCGAGAGCTTGCTGCCCGCGAGAACTATGCGTTTGCGAGCTGAATCGAGGCGGACGTCCGCAGGCAATTCGGCGATCGTCGAAGATTCCGCACGAAAGCTCGTGCTGGCAGGACGCGATCATCTGGCGGCGAGCGGTCTGCCGCGGCCACCGACCTCATGGGCGCGGCAAAGAGCGCGTTTCGAGGGCGACTGCGTCCACTTCTCTGCCGAGCTCCCGCAGCAACGCGCCATAACCTTCCACGACCTCCTTCCAGTAGATGCTGTCGTCGGGCAAGCTGGCACGCAGGACGTAGGCGCGATGGAACCATCTTTCCGCTTCGTCGAGGCGTCCGAGCCGATGGTTCGCCATCCCCAGGCCGACACCCGAGTAGCCATGAAAAGGATGGTCTTCGGGCAGCGCGCCACCAAACACGTCCGCGGCTTCGGCATAGCGATCCGCCGCCTCCTGCCACGCTTCGCGCTTGCTCGCGAGATCACCGAGATTGTGCAGGCTGACGCCGATCTCGAGGTGATCCGCCGGCAGTGCACGCCGCTTGATCCCCAACGCGCGACGATGCAGCGGCTCGGCACGCTCGTGGTCGCCTTGTTCCAGGTAGACGTTGGCCAGGTTGTTGAGGCTCTGGGCGAGATGGAAGTGATCCGGACCCAGACGCGCTTCCTTGATTTCGACCGCTCGCCGGTGAAGCGCTTCCGCTTCGTCGAAACGCCGTTCGTCGAAGCAAAGGTTGGCGAGGTTGTTGAGAATCGCCGCGACCCCTGCACTGTCGGGCTCGTATGCATCCCGCAAGGCCAAGGCCCGGCGCAGTAAGGGCTCGGCGGCTTTCGTATTGCCACGGCCGTTTTCGACACTGGCCAACCCGGTCAGCACCCCCGATTCGAGAATTCGATGTTCGGCTTCCGCAGGTGTCCCTTCTTCGGCCGCGGGCGCCGCATCGACGCGGGCGCGAGCGCGTTCGAACACCGCCTCGGCGTCGTCATAGCGACCACTGCGAAGTAGCACGCTTCCGAGCCCTTGAAGGCTCTCGACAACCAACAGCGGCTCGCCAACTGCAGACCCTTCCCCGCTGGCCACGGCCTCGCGCAGAAGCGGTTCGGCACGATCGAGGCGCCCGAGCTCGATGTAGGCATTGCCGATCGTGGTCAGCAACCGCGCACGAACCAACGACTGATCCCGCAGCTCGGCATCAATGCGTTCCGCACCGCGATCGAGCAGCTCCAGTGCCGAGAGCCCACCGGTCCCGGTACCACTCGGATCAGCGCCTTCGAACAGGCTGACCAGGAAATCGGATACCTGCCGCGAGGCCTCGGCCTGCTGGCTGGCCCGTGCAGCCTGGAAGTTCGCACGGCGCGCCTCGTGGCTGCGCAGGGCAAAACCCCCGACCAGGGCCGTGATCACGACCGACGCTGCCACGACACTGGGCAAATGACGGCGTACGAATTTGCGGGCCCGGTAGAGCGCGCTCGGCGGCCCCGCGAGAATCGGCTCGTGGCGCAAGAAGCGCCGAACGTCGGTGGCCAGCTCGGCGGCCGACGCGTAGCGATCCTGTCGTTTCTTCGCCATGGCGCGAAGCACCAGCCAGTCGAGGTCGCGGGCCAGGCTCCGCGCGTGCGCACGCGGGTCGAGGTGGCGGCGGCGGCCGAGCTTGGTCCGTTTCCGAGGACTGAGCCCCTGGAGGAAGGTGCTCGGGCGCGGCACGTCTTGATCGACGATGCGCCGCAGCACCGACAGGCTGCTGCCGGTACCGAACGGCTGCTCGCCGACCAGCAGCTCGAAGAGTAGGACGCCGAGGCTGTAAATGTCCGCCCGGGTGTCGATGTCTGCCCCAGCGTCGCGGCCGCGAATCGCTTCCGGGCTCAAGTAGGCCGGCGTGCCGATCCAGCGACGGGTGGCGGTGGCCCCCCCGCCTTCGTCCGCGACGTCGAGGGTCTTGGCGATCCCGAAGTCGATGATCTTGGGCACGGCCCTGCCATCGACCTCGGCGACGAGCACGTTCGAGGGTTTGACGTCACGATGCACCACCGCCTTTTCGTGGGCGTGTTGAATGCCGCCGCAGACGCGTGAGAACAGCCGCAAACGGGCGGCAAGGTCGAGACGATGCCGATCCGCATAGACCGTGATCGTGTCGCCGGCCACATGCTCCATGGCAATGAACGGCTCGCCCAAGGAGCTGGTGCCGGCCTCGAAGACCTGGGCGATCGACGGATGGCTCATGCGCGCCAGTGCCTGCCCCTCGGTACGGAATCGCCGAACGCGTTCGGCGCTCGGGCGGCCGCTGGAACGAATGAGCTTGAGGGCGACTCGTCGCGCGAGCGGCTCGACCTGCTGGGCCAGGTAGACGGTGCCCATGCCCCCCTCGCCCAACACGCCCAGGATCTCGTAGGCACCGATGCGCTGGGGGCGATCGTTCGCGTCGTCCGCGAACAGCATTGCCGAAGCCTGGCGGCGTCCCTCGTGATCTTCGGTCGGCGTGCCCGGTACCGGGGCGACCGATTCGTGGGCGACCGGCCGCGCGGTGGCTGGTGTGGGCGATGTGGAGATGGGGCGCGGCTGAATCTCGGTGCGGTCGTCGGTGCACCCGCCATCTGTCTCGGCGGAGGTGCATGACGTATCCGAGGCAGGCTCCTCGCTGGTTGGCCCACCCACAGGACGATCTGGGGAATCCGCTGCCATCGTCAGCCTCCCGAACCCGTCTCCGTGTCGATCCCGGCGGTTGCCGGAATCTGTGGTGCCGCCTGGTTTCTCGACCTGCGAGCCCCCAGGATACAACGACGCCCCGCGAGGCACCCAGGGTGGCTGGTACAGTCTCCTCGAGCCTAGACCGCCCGCTCGAAGCCCTACGTCAAGGATCGCCGCCATGAGATCTTCTGCTTCCCATTCGGCCGCTTCCCACTCGGCCGCTTCCCTGGCGGCCGCGCGTCACCATCGCGTCGCCGCGCTCGTCGTGCTGTTCGCACTTGTCTACCTGTTTGCGGCGATCGGCGCGTCCGCGGCCGCCTGGCAGCGCTTCGCCCCCGAAACCGGTCCGGCTGCGAGCACCTATGCACGCTGGTACGTTCCCGATTCCGCGCCCCTTGGTGAACCCTTGCCAGCGATCATCTTTCTCCACGGCTCCGGGGCGACACCGGAGGTCTGGTTCCCGTTCCTGACCCATATTGCCGAATCGCACGGCGTCGTGCTGCTGCTGCCCAACGCCCTCTCACCCTTCGGCTTCGGCGTCGGTGCGGACGATCAGGCGGTCGACCAATTCCGCGAGCTGCTCGCTGCCGAAGTCATGCTCGACCCGGCGCGCATTTCGATCGCCGGCCACTCGTCCGGCGGGGCCTACGCCTATGTCCTCGGCCTGGCAGGCACGCAGCGCTACGCCGGGATCTTCTCGATGTCGGCGCCCTTCCGCACCGTCCTGAGCACGGGCGACGATACCTACACACCGCCGGTCCGCCTCTACTACGGCGAGGACGATCCGAACGTGCAGATCGTCGAACCGCTGACCGACATGCTCGACCGCCTCGAGGTCGGCTGGCAGCTCGAACGCCAGCCCGACTACGGCCACAACACCTTCCCCTTGACCACCCTGCCCGACGCCTTCGACTTCCTCCTCGCTCAGCGCTACCAGCTCGGCGGTCCCTGCTTCCCCACCGCCACCCGTCTCTGCCTACGAGACGGCCGCTTCGCCGCCGAAGTCACCTGGCGCGATCCCCGCGACCGCCAGGGGCCCGGCATGGCCATTCCCGGCGGCGACGACACCACCGGCGTCTTCTGGTTCTTCCGCGCCAGCAACTGGGAAATGATGGTCAAAGTCCTCGACGGCTGCACATCCACCGACCACTTCTGGGTCTTCGCCTCCTCCGCCACCACCCTCGAATACCGCCTCACCGTGACCGACCTTCAGTCCGACACCGAGGCCATCTACGAAAATTCCTTAGGCCAAGCCGCCCCTGCCATCACCGACACCCGAGCCTTCGCCACCTGTCCGTAGCGTCGGACCCCTCCGCGTCCTCTGGACACCTTGCCCCGGTTCCGAGGCAGGAAGATTGGCCTACGGCATTGGCTCCCGGTCTCGGGCCTCCGGTACTGGGCCTCCGGTACTGGGCCTCCGGGCCAGCCACGAACCATTGCAACCCTGCCTGTACTCATCCGTACCCAGTTATACTGATTGATACTTCGCGATACCGGAGAGTACCGTAGCGATCGCGTTCACGAAGATCCACCGAGGAGACCGTCAGCATGCGAGCCGGCAACAACGTGTCCGAGCAAAGGCTCAAGCCCCAGTGGTTTCAGATTCTTCTGGCGCTGGCCGACGGGCACAAGCACGGTCAGGGCATCATGGCCGAGGTGCTCGAGCAGACCGGACAGTCCATGCGGCTGTGGCCGACGTCACTCTACGGAGCGCTGCGCGCGCTGCTCGAAGCAGGTCTGATCGAGGAGCACGCCTTGTCGAAGGCCGAGCAGCTCGGCGATCGTCGTCGCTTCTATGCGCTCAATCCGCAGGGGCGCGCGGTCCTCGCGGCCGAGGTGCGGCGCAAACAACAGACGATCGAGATCGCGCTCCGCAAACGGGTATTCGACTCGTGAGCGGCCGCGCGGTGGCATTCGCGGGCTGGCTCTATCGACAGGCATTGCGCCTTTGCCCGATGCACCGGCTCGGCGACCCGGACGAGATGGTCGACGTTTTCGCGCTCGCATTGGCCCACGAAGCCCGGAACGGTGGATGGTTGCGATCTCTCCGATTCTGCGCTGGTGCGTTCGCGGACACCTTCGTCAGTGCACTGACCTTGCGCTGGGAAGCCCCACTGGCTCAGGAGCGGACGCATCGACGCGACTCGCCGATCCAGTCATACCGTCCCCGGGAAAGAGAGGCGCCCCTACCGATGCTCTGGCGTCAGGTTCGATACGGAGCACAATCGATTCGGCGTGCGCCGATGCACGCGACGGTTGCGACGGCGACCATCGCCTTGACCGTCGGTCTGACGGCCATGTCGCTGAGCACGGTCAATGGTGTCCGAGGCCCTTCCCTTTCCGAACGGGACGGACGACTGATGGCCGTCGAGCTGACCACGGCGCAGGGAGCAGCCGGCAGTGTCGACTTCGAAGCGCTCGACCTGCGCGACTTTCGAAGCAGTCAGACCTCGTTCGAAAACCTGGAAGGTTATTTCCAGCGTCGTGTCGTGGTCGCGGATGACGACGGTGGATCCCAAAGTGTGAAGGCCGGGGTGGTGACCGCTGGGGCGCTTGCCCTACTCGACGCGGCGCCGGTCCTCGGCCGAACGTTTCGACAGGGCGAGGACTTTAGGAGCTCGATCCAACATGTGGTCCTCGGTCACGACCTGTGGCAACAGCGGTACGGTGGCCGTCCGAACATCGTCGGGCAGGTGATTCGAATCGATGGCCGACCGCTCCAGGTCCTCGGGATCATGCCGCCAGGCTTTCGCTTCCCGGTCGACGAGGCCCTGTGGATTCCGATGGACTTCGATCTCCCGGTCAGTGACCGCGGCAGCGGCCGAAGCTTTCACGCCTTCGGTCGGCTGCGCAGCGGTGTCGCCATCGATGCCGCCAGGGCAGAAGCGCGGCTGATTGCCGAACGTATCGCGGCCGAAAATCCGGGATTCCATCCGCCCCTGAGCGCCCGTGTCTTCCCGCTCTCGCAACGTCATGTGCCCCAAGGCCTGACGTCCATGTTGCTCGTCATGCTGACAGCTGCTGCTGGGCTTCTGCTGATCGGCTGCACGAACGTCGCCAACCTTCTGCTGGCCCGCGCCCTGGCGCGTCGTCAAGATGCTGCCACACGCTTCGCGCTCGGCGCGAGCCGTGGGTTTCTCGTGCGTCAGTTCCTTGTCGAGGCATTCTTGCTCTCCATGCTCGGCAGCATCGTGGGATTGGCCTTCGCCACTTTAGGCTGTCAGGCCTTCGAGCGCTTTCTGATCAGCAGCATCTCGTTGCCCTACTGGGCACGCATGGAGCTGCAGATACCAGCGGCGCTCGCCACGATGGTGGTGACGACCGCGGTCGCGGTGGCCGCGAGCGTGCTGCCCGCCCTCCACGCCACGCGTCGGCAAGCCTCGCTTTTCGGCAGGGGCGGTGTCGGTATCGCGAACCGCCTCGGTCGCGCCAGCGCGTGCCTGGTCACGACCCAGATCGCAACGTCCTGCGCATTGCTGATCGCATCGGGTCTCCTCGCCAAGAGCTTGGTGCAGCTCCGAACGCTCGACCCGGGATTCTCCGCTGAAGCGGTGGTCACGGGCCGCTTTCACCTCCCTGTCTCCGATTTCCCCTCGGGCGAGCGCCGGGGAAGATTCTTCGCACAACTCCTGGAACGCGCCGAAGCCTTGCCCGGGGTGGCGAGCGCTTCCTTCGCGCGGAGCGCACCGGGTACGGGACCGACCTTCGGCTGGGACTTCGAGGTCGAGGGCGCGCAGGAGGACGTCCAGCGCGTGGCGGATGGGGTACCGGTCGCCCATCACTACTTCGATGTCATGGGCATCTCGTTGCTGGCCGGCCGAGATTTCACCGAGGCGGAGACACGCTTCGGAACCGAGCCCGTCGTCATCGTCAACGACTACCTCGCCAGCCGTCATCTCGGCGAGGAGCCGCTCGGGCGCCGAATTCGCCTGGCACCCGAGGAGCCTTGGCTCACGGTGGTCGGCGTGGTCTCGAATACCTACATCGGCTCATCCAACGGTGGCATTGGCATGCGGTCAGGCCCCCGAGAGCAGATGTACATTTCCTGGGGTGTCGCGCCCTATTCGTCCGCCACACTCTTGCTGCGCGCGACGACGGGCACACCGACGACACTGATCCCGCAGGCCCATGCGCTAATGCAAGCGCTCGCCCCCCAAGCGCCGCTCTTCGGGGTCCGTGGACTGCGAGAAGAAATCGTCGACTCGACCTGGGCATTCGCCTTCTTCGCTTCGCTGTTCACCGCCTTTGGCTTCGTGGCGCTCGTGATCTCGGCCATCGGCCTCTACGGCGTCATGGCCTTTACCGTGCGGCAACGTCGGAAGGAGCTGGGCATCCGCATCGCGCTTGGCGCCCTGCCGAACCGGGTTCTTCGTCTCGTGGTCGGAACGGCAGCCTGGCAGGTGGGCGCTGGCCTGGGCCTTGGCCTGGGCCTCGGCTTCCTTCTCGCCCGCGCGCTCCGAGCCATGCTCTTCGGCGTCGGCGCCGCCGACCCGTGGGTCTATGTCGCGATCGTGCTCACCTTGGCCACGACCGCTATGCTGGCAGCGATCATTCCAGGACGCGATGCGCTGCGCGATCGTCCCGTCGAGATGCTGGATGCATAGGCTCCTCGGTAGCCAAGAGCAGCACCTCAGCCACAGCACGTCGCCCTGATGGACTCTCAGAATCCCGGGTACGGCGACAGAGATTGCCTCAATCGGGCCTGCTTCAATGGGTACCGGTGCTGTTGCACGAAACCTATCGACTGGTCGCCCCCACTTCTACCGTGGGCCCAGACAGAATATCGATGATGTCGGGTACCGTACCCCGCTCACCGAGCCGGATCAGCTTCGTGACCACGCCGCCCACAAAGCCTGGGTGGCGGATCAGTTCGGCAAAGGCCCGCACCTCTTGGTCCAGCCGAACGATTTCCTCCTCCTGCTCCTCGATCGGGAGTGGGGCCAGCGTATTGGCTACCGACCAGGCATGGTCCCGCGCCTTTTCCAGGCTGAAGTTGATGATGGCATCCTCTACTGACCCGAGATGCTTGTTGAGCCACCTTAGCTTGGGCCAGATCTCGGCCAGCTGTTTCTGAACGTCACCGACGAGGCTCGCCAAGACTTGGTTGATCTTGTCGAAGTCGTTCTTGAGGGCAGGCAACTCCTCCGCTGGCACGGTCCGGGCCACGGCAATCCCGAGGTCGAGATTGATGTGGGCGTTCATGCCCAGCAGAAGGTGCTGCAGCACGATCGGCCACCACTGTCCCGCCACCTCGAATGCGTATGCCCAGCATGCCGTCGGGTTGCCGCCGGCTCGGAATTCCTCGTAGGCGCTCAGGTACCGGCTGGCGAAAATCACGTCGAGCCTTTCCATTCGCGGCCCATCCTCGAAGAATCCGTCGGCGATGCCACGCTTGACCTCAATCGTTACCCGACGGTAGAGCCCAGGGAAGTAGCCGAGGCGGGAGGACTCCTGCTTGGACGTGTCGATGATCTGTGTCAGGTGGTCGATCACCTCGTCGATGGTATGGGCCGGTTGCGTCATCGTAAGGAGCCTCGTTGTTCCGTACGCTCAGTTCTTCTCGCGATGAGGAGCCTACGTTGACCGCTCGCGGCGGTCAAACTCATTGCCAACTGGTCTTCCACGGAACGTGGGCTTGCTTGACCTACCGCGGTCGAACGGACCAACCCAACACGAAGCCTCGACACGAAACAAACCGGGCAGCGACCCGCCGTCATCTTCACCACAGTCCTCATGCAATAGCGGTAACCTACCAAGGGCCGCCCACAGGTTCGAGTTATGATTGGGTTCCCCCGCCAACAGCAAGGGATCGCGCTCGCGCCACCTGATTGCTGTGGCGAGCTCGCTCCCGGCTCGTCTGGCACCGTTGAAGAAGCATGCAGGGAACACCAGTGCTCCCAGTTGACGGTCGATCGCGAGGCGCTTGCCAGTCATCTACGACCGCATGAATCTGCTCGGAAAAAGGTTCGGTGTCAGACGAATCGCAAGCTGCGGCGGCAGGGCATTTGACGGCCTTTAAAGCTACCCGCATGCGGCTGGCACCGAACACCCAGGGACACAGCTCTAGCTCTGGAATCCTCCCATCGCTCTGAACCCGACGTGCCGCAGAACAGTAGCGCAGCGCCTACAGTCTCGTGCAACCTGGGCACAGAAGCTACGAACGAGGAAGCTCGCGGAGCTCGACGGTGCCACCGGCTTCGAAAACGGGATTGCCGTGAACATAGATGCTGGCCTCGTCAAGGTCCTTGGCAGTGATTCGAATGAAGCCGCAAAGAACCTCGTGCAGAGGGCCAATAGGGCCTGCTTTTCTCAAGCACTTGCCGCTGCCGATGGTGCTTCCACCTTGAAAACAGCCAGAGGACGTGAGCGTGGCAATGTACGCTTCCCAGTCTGCTGACTCTACCTCTCGCTTTGTGTCAGAGTGCATCAAAAGAATGAAGTCTTTCATGATCATCGTATCCTGGACGCTTACAACGTCTGGTAGCTCAGCTGCGGATGCAAGAAGGAAACGCGTACGCCGACCGTTGAGCTCGACGGCTGCAGCTGTGTGTTGAATGGCGCCTGCTCGGCGACAATGAATCGAACATGCGACTCAACGACCTAGAGCTGAAGCGACGGCCGCAGGCTAGACAACATGCAACGTTCCTCTTGGGAGAAGTCCGGGTTGTGGAGACCGAGCGAAGCGCTTGACCAAGGCTAATGTTACCTGAGGCTGGGCATCGGGGCTCATGTGGGCGTCGCTTCTTCGGTTTGGGCCGTGGCTGCTCGTATCGTTTGGCTCACCGCTGCATGAGACGGTCGCGATAGGTATGTACGAGGAAGGCGCGTCCTTTGTTGATCAATCGACGCGTCCAGCGCGCGATCGACTGACCGAGGGTCGGCGCGAGTTGTACCGGTCGGTGGCGTGACGGATTCGCCGAGGTGTTTTCGATGAACGGAAGCATCCTATTCCACCGAGCCTGGTGGTTGCACGTCGAACGTTCTCTCGCAGTGTGGGCAGATGACAGGCATCAGCGTTTGGCCTTCTTCATTGACCCGCCGGAAGAGATCCTGCAAGTAGGAGGAGTCGGCAGCGAAGAGATTCTCGACTACAGTTTGGGGGCACCTGCTTCAGCTCGCCCAGGCGAATGACCACCCGCGCGAGTCGGGCGATTGAGAGACAGCCGGGATCTTACTGTGTTCGTGGGTCCTTCTGAGGCTCGATTGCCTCAGCGGCGAACGCGCCACTTTTCGAGTAGCGGAAGCGACGCTGGGAGGACAGTGAGGGCAGCGGGGGCAGTGCCGCTGGCGCCGAGGCCCATGGATTGGAGGCCGGGGACGTGAGAGACGGTGAGGGAGCCGAAGCCGATCTTTGTAGTGAGGGCGGCGATGGCGCGTGCGGTGCCGAGGAGAGCTGTGTCGGCAGGCGTATTGGTGATCGCCCTCGAACTGGCGCGAAC
>CALFAM010000292.1 GCA_937948815.1 uncultured bacterium | reverse complement strand
ATGTCATCGGTCAAGAGGTTCCGGCCAGCCACGGCATCGTCGGCCATGTCTATACGACTGGCACGGCCTACCACGTGACCGAGGCGAGCGACGACCAGTACTTCTACCAAGACGTCGACCGCATGACGTCCTACGAAACGCGCTCGGTCATCGCCATTCCGATTCTGATCGAGAACGAAGTCTGTGGCGTGCTCGAGCTGATCAATCGCCAGGGCAACGACATCTACAGCGATCACGATCGCAACCTGCTGCAGATTTTCGCCGGTTACACCGCGGTCTCGATCCAGAATGTGCTCGACGGCCGGCGCGCTCACGAGCTGGCCCGCCGCGACAACCTCACTGGCCTGTTCAACGACCACTATCTGCACGTCGCCCTCAGCGAGACCATCGGGAGCGCGATGGACCAAGGGCAGGATCTCGCGGTGATTTTCCTCGACTTGGACTTCTTCAAGCGGGTCAACGACACCCACGGTCACCTCGCGGGCAGCCAGGTTCTCCGTGAGGTCGGCCACCTCTTGCGTACCAAGGTCCGAGACCCTGGCACCGTCGCCGCGCGCTACGGCGGCGACGAGTTCGTGCTGGTGATCCCAGACGCCAACTTGGAGCACGCGATCGACACCGCGGAGAAGATCCGGACCACGCTGCTCACCAGCCGCTTCTGCACGGCACCAGGCGAGCTGCTGCAAGAGGTGTTGTCGCTCACCGGCATCACCTGCTCGATCGGAGTCGCGACCCTGCACGAGCACGTTGATTCCGGACAGTCGCGTGATCGCACCAAGAACACCCTGCTGCGCCTGGCCGACGCCGCGATGTACGTGGCCAAGGAAACCGGACGCAACCGCACAGCCGTAGCAGGATTACCGGTTCGACGTCGTCAACGAACCGGTACCGCGGCAGAGGATCAGCTCGTCGAGCAGACGCCGTCGCGGCACGCCGTACGCCCGCTCAGCGGCTGATTTCACGCGCTAAAGGCCGCGAGCACGCGAAGGTGCCTGGACGAGCCAGGCCCTCGTGCTATGCTAGAGAGGCATTTTCGGTCCATGCCGGCGATGGAGCCTCGGCATCGGCCGATGCTCGTTGACATCGATCATGCTGAAAAGAAGCCATTATCGACCGACACCACGGCCATGGCACCTGCCAGCCTGGATGGGATCTGGCTCGCGAGCGATGTGGAGACGACGACTGGCAGCAGCAGCCGCCTGGGCTTGTGCGCTCACAGCAGGTGCTCCCGCCACGGCCACCACCGTGATTCTGCCGCGTGACGAGGCCCTCGCGAGTCGGGCCCAAATCGCTGTCCTGGCAACCGTCGTGGCGCGCGAGACGGTGCGCCAAGCGGTGCCGGCGGTCGACTATCGTCTCGGCGAGATCGATGTCGTCCTCGGCGAAACAACCAGCCGCGAGCTCGATGTTCGTCTCCCCGGTGGCATGACCCCGAATGGCCTGGGCCTCGCGCTCGCCGGCATACCAACCTTGGCCGTTGGCGACCGCGTGCTCGCCTTCCTCATGCCGCGCGGCGACGGCAGTCATGTACCGGTCGACTTGATGCTCGGCCTCTTCCGAATCGCCACGATCGGAGAGCGAGACATCGCCTACCGAGATCTCGCTGGAGTCAGCCTGATGTCGCGCGCGGACGGGAGCGGTACTGCCGAGGCGCCCCGGGACCTCGTGCAGTTTCGACGCTGGCTGGTCGACCAGGCCCACGGCATCCCCAGCCCCAAGGACTACTTCGTCGCGGCCCCCGAAGGCACCTCTACTAACCCGGGCAGCGGTTCGTCCGCTATCGCGTTTCCTGCATCTGGCCTGGCCAGAAAATTCACGCTCGCCGGCTCGAGCACCCTGCCAGCACCGCTTGGCTGCGGCGCCGAAGGAGGGCGAAACATTCGCTGGCCCGTTTTCGACCAGAGTGGCACCGTGCCGTGGCGCCGCCATGGCGACGGCCTGCCCAGCTTGGACGACGGCGGCGCAGCCGCATTTGCCGCAGCCCTTGCGGCGTGGAATGCAGCGGAAAGCGCGGTCTCCTTGCGAGATGGTGGCACCACCGACGATGTCACGGGCTTGCTCGGCCCAGACGGCGTCAACACCTTGTTGTTCGAGGATCCGAACGACACGTTGCCCGGTACGTTCGAGGGCTCCGGCCTGCTCGCACTGGGCGGTGCCTGGCTGGACTGCGACACCACAGTCGCCTGGGGTGGCCAAGAATTCCACCCCATTCTCGAAGGCGACATCGTGATTCAAGATGGCGTGGAGCGCTTCTTCATGGCCAGCCCCGCGCCCGAAGCAGCGGCCCGCGAGGTCTTCGCTCACGAGATCGGACACACCCTCGGATTCGGCCACAGCGACGACACCGAGGCGCTGATGTATCGCCTGATTCATGACGACGGCCGCGGCGCGCAACTCGGTGGGGACGAGCTGGCCGGCCTCAGCGTGCTGTACCCAGTCATGGACGGTGCCCAGCCACCTGGCGGCCCGCCCCCCACGCCTCTCTCCGTGGTTGCCTTGCTCTCAGATTCGGGAGCCAATGTCGGTTGGCACCTGCCGGACGCCACCGCCGGCGTCCGCATCGAGCGACAGGTCGGCGACGGCGAATTCATGCTGCGGGCGACGGTCGGCGCGGTCGAAACCTTCCACGACCCAGATCTTTTGCCGGGGACGACGTACACCTACCGCCTGCAGGCTTTCAACGTCTACGGGAGCTCGGGCTACAGCAGCGAGTCTGCCGTGACCACCGCCGGCACCATCGTTCCCGCCCGTCCATCCAACCTGCGGTTCGCGCCGTTGACCACGAGCAGCCTCCAGCTATCGTGGCAGGACAACGCTCGAGACGAGCTCTTTTACCGGGTCGAATCCCGAATCGGTGGTACCTGGGAAGCCCTTCCTCAGGTCCTTCCTGCCGATGCCACGTCTGTCGTCGTTGGCGGGCTCGAAAGCGGCCTGGTCTACCGGTTCCGCGTACGCGCCGTCGGTGTCTTCGGCGACTCGCAGTCGTCGAATACGTCGCTGGCGAGCGTCTTCGACCCAGGCACGACCTGCACCGTCACCGACAGGCGGCTGTGCCTGCTCTCCGGTCGCTTCGCCGTCTCCGTGCGCTTCAGCAATCCCAATCAGGGTGGCGCGGTCAACGCGGCGCGCGCGGTCTCCGAGACCGACAAGACCGGCCGCATGTGGTTCTTCAATTCGGCCAACACCGAGCTCATCGTCAAGATGATCGACGGCAGCTCGGCCAATGGACACGCCTGGCTTTTTTACGGCGGGCTCTCGGATCTGGAGTACTGGATCGACGTGCTCGACACCGAGACTGGTGCCACGCGGACCTACCACAATCCAGCTGGCGAGCTTTGCGGCCTGGCGGACACACGGGCCTTCCCAATCATCGATGCCACCGCGAACGGCACCGGGGCGCCACCGGTCGCCGTAACAAGCCCGACACCTGACCTCTCGGCCATCGCACTCTGGCCCGACGCCGCGCGGGCGCCCAGCAGCCTGCCTGCGGTGGCCCCGTCGAGCGCTGGAGATCCCTGCGTGCCGGACGACGAAACCCTCTGCCTGCTCGACGGCCGCTTCTCCGTGCGCGTCGACTTCGTCAACCAGCACAACGACGACACACCGGGCGTCGGCAAGACCATCATCGGCGGCGACAAGACCGGTTTCTTCTACTTCTTCAATCTGCTCAACACCGAGTTGGTCGTGAAGATGCTCGACGGACGCAACAACAACGATCACTTCTGGCTGTTTTACGGCGGACTCTCTGATGTCGGCTTCACGATCACGGTGACCGATACCGCCACAGGCCAACAGCGCGCATTCGTCAATCCCCCAGGCGAAGTTTGCGGTGGGAAAGACACCCGCACCTTCTTCGAAATGCCCCCAGGAGCGACGCCCGCTCCCGCGCCACCGGCACCCTAGCCAACGGTCAGCGACATCGACCGATCGCCGTGCGCGATGGTAGGTCGTTTGCAGCGCAGAGTCGCTTCACGCGTCGTTCGCTCGCCGCGGGCGTTGCTCACCACTCGTGTCGCTCACCACTCGTGTCGCTCACCACCGGGGGCAAAAAGCATCTTGTCCCCGATTCGCAATGCTGCCGGCAATCCAGGGCATCAACTCGATACGAATAATCAATGATTGACACAGGGTTCACCCCTGCGGCGATCAACCACTCTGTTCAGGCGAGCCCTGACGAGTCGAGCGATTCTTCGGGCCTCGTTCCCGATGCTGATCATGCCTCCACCATGCATGAGGTCACGCGATGCAAGTCGATGTCTACGATACCTACGCGACGTCCCGCACAGGCTCCACGATGCACTTCGATCTCCTGGTGCAGTCGAGTTGCACGGCGGGCGCCGCCTTCGAATTCGCCAAGCTGTGGCTCACATCCGTCGGTCATGGTGACGCGACGCTCAAGCAGTCACGGTGCAGCTTCTGTCGCTCCGAGAACGCGAAGTCCGAAGTCCTCCACGATATCGAGCGCGATGGCTTTCACATCGTTCGGCTGGGAGGCTGCCCGCCATCGTGAACGTCCGAGCGCTACGCTCCCCCCCTGAGACCGTGAGCGTGTCGAACGCTCACCGCTCTCCTTCGGTCTAAACGCCACCGAGCCACGCTTCACTGCGATCGATGGCGGCGAGCGTGCGCCAGTGCTTCTCGCCACGATCTTGTCGAAGCTGATTCAGACCGTGATCGAGTAGCGGGCGGCCGCCTTCGGCATCGCCATCACGAATCTTGCAAGCGCCGAGCGCAACCCTCGCCTCTGCTCGATGCCAGTGACCATCCGGTAAGGCCGCGGCCCAGACGCTCGCGGCGCGCTGGAGAGCCGCACACGCCTCGGTGATCCGTCCCTGATCAAGGTAGAGCGTACCGAGACCATAGTGTGCAACACCTGAATCTGGATGGTTCGGGTTTGCGCGCTGCGCAATGAGCACCAGTGCTTCGTCGAACAGAGCCTCTGCCTCGACAGACAGCCCGAGCGCCGCTCGAGCCGATGCCGCTGCCAGTAGCGCGATGGTCAGCCGCTCATTTCTGGGCGGCGTGTTCTGGCGTTCCGATTCGAGCCCTCGATCGGCGAGCTCGCGGGCAGCCTCGTGCTGGCCGGCGGCAAGACGCGCGGCAGCATAGCGAACCTCGTGGATTGCCTGCCCCCCGGGATCGGTCTGCATTTCGTAAAGGGCAGCAACCTCCTCGAACTCGGCCAAGGCATCATCGATTCGCCCCGCTTCCAGCAACACGCTGGCCAGGTTGTTTCGATCCATCACAACGAACGGATGCTCCCAGCCGTACTGCTCGACATCGCCCGCGAGGACCTTCGACAGCAAGGGTACGGCCTCATCTTGCTTCCCCAGAACATGAAGGATGATCGCGTAGCTCGCCATCGCGATACGTGTGTCGCTATGTGATTCGCCCCAGTAGGCCCGCGACAGCTCGAAGCTCTGGCGCTTCAGGCGCTCCGCAGCGAGAACATCGCCAAGCCTCGCCTTGACCGAGCCGAAATGATTGAGAAAAGAAACCATATTCGGATCACGGTGCAGATCGAGCAAGTTCATCTGGTCGACCGCGCGGCCCAACAGCCGCTCCGCCCCGAGTAGATCGCCCCCCATTCGATAGGCGACGCCGAGATTCCCGAGCGTCTGGAGTGTCCCAGGCGCATTCGGCCCCACGGTTCGCTCCTGAATCTCCAGCGACCGCTCGTAGCGTTCGATCGCTTCCTCGAGCTTCCGTTGGTTGGCAAGCACAACGCCCAGGTTGTTGAGGGTCTCCGCGAGCTCGAGGCTATCCGCCTCGCCGTGCTCGCTGCGAAGCGCGAGCGCGCGCCGATGGTGCTTCTCAGCTAACTCGAACTCCCCAAGATAAGAGGAAGCGGTGCCCATGCCGTTCACGGCACCGGCGAGCCGTAGCTGGTTGCGGGCGTCGGGGCCCAGATCGATCGACGCCGCTTCTTCGAACAGTGCACGTGCTCCCTGGTAGTCACCAAGCGAGCTCGCGACTTCACCGATCGCGTTCAAGAGCTCGACCCGAAGATCGGGGCGATTTTCCTGGTCGGAGCGAACGCGCCCGAGGCCACGATCGAGCAGATTCTTGGCCGTCAGCTCGGCCCCTTCCAAGTCTTCGGGAGCTGAAGCACGAAACAAGTCGACCATGAACTTCTTGACTTGCTCCGCCTGTTCCGATTCCTCGCGCGCGATGTCGCGTTCTCGTGCCGCGACACCGGCCTGCCACAATGCCGTACCGAGTCCGACGACGAGTGAGAGTACGGCGACCCCCGCGGCCAAAACAGGCGTACGATGACGTCGCAAGAACTTTCCGGCGCGATAGGCCAGCGAATCCGGACACGCCCGGACCGGCTCGCCACGCAGAAAGCGCTCGATGTCTTCGCGCAGCGCCTCCGCCGAAACATAGCGACGCTCTGTTTCCTCTTGCGTCGCCTTCGCAATGATGTTCGCGAGATCGCGATCGAGCGAGCGGCTACCCTGCTCGTCCGTATGTGATTCAGTGGAGTCAGGACCGGTCGAGGGGCGAGATTCGGATCTTTCGAGCCCACCTACGCTTTGTCGCGAGAGATCGGGTCGCTTTCCCGAGAGTAGCTCACCGAGCATGACGCCAAGTGAGAAGACATCCGTCGCAGTCGTCACTGCGCCCCCACGCAGGAGCTCCGGCGCGCCATACGCTGGTGTGCCGAATCGGCTGGTACCCGCCGTCTGCGTGCCCAGCCCGTCACCGTTGCTGCCCAGGATCTTGGCAATGCCGAAGTCGAGCAGCTTTACATTTCCATCCTGATCGACCAAGACATTCGACGGTTTCAAATCGCGATGAACAATCAGATTTCGGTGCGCGTATTCGACCGCGGAACAGACCTCGTTGAAGAGCCGTAGACGCTCCTCCACGCCGATCTTCTGCTCGGTACAGTGCTGGGTCAAATGAACGCCGTCGATGCGTTCGAGCGCAAACCACGGGCGTCCTTCCTTTGTCACACCACCATCGAGCAAGCGTGCGATGCCCGCGTGGTCCATTCGCGCCAAGATCTGCCGTTCGCGCAGGAAGCGCTCCAGGTACTGGTCACTGTCCATGCCTCGCTTGACCAGCTTCAAGGCAGCCGCTTGCTCGAACTGCCCATCCGCACGCCGCGCCTCGTAGACCACACCCATGCCACCCCGGCCAATCTCGCCGATCACCCGCCACGGACCGACCTGCTTCGGCGGCTGGCTCTCGCCGACGTCTCCCCACTGCATGAGGCGAGCAACCTGTTCCTGTTTCAGAAACGCGCCGTGCGCACCGGCATGTGCGGCCAACAGCGACTCAACTTCCGCGCGTAGCGCGTCATCCTTTCCGCACACTTCCGCCAAGAATGCAGTGCGATCTCGCGCCGGGAGTGCCAGCGTGTCTTCGAACAACGCGCCCACACGACTCCAACGGCTCTCGGCCATCAGCAGCCCTCGGATCGGCAGAGCTCCCGAAAGAGCCAGGCGCGCGCAAGCGTCCAGTCGCGCTTTACCGTTCGCGGCGAGATCTCGAGCGCTTCCGCTGTTTCCTTGACATCGAGGCCACCGAAGTACCGACACTCGACAACCCGCGCCTGTCTGCCGTTGAGCTCTGCCAGCCGTTCGAGCGCATGATGGAGATCGAGCACATCCGTGGCCAGGCCTTCGACTTCGGCGTCACTCGTCTTCAACGTCACCGGAGCCTCGCCTCCACCGCGCTTGACCCGAGAGCGTTTTCGCGCATGGTCGACCGCGATCTGGCGCATCGCATTCGCCGCGGACGCGAAGAAATAGGCTCGACCACGACTGAGCACGCGCGCATCATCCGCGAGGCGCATGTAGGCCTCGTGAACCAATGCAGTCGCCTGCAGTGTGTCGCCACTGCCGCGCCACTGACGCATGGCGATCTGGCGCAACTCATCGTAGACCACCGACCAGATCAGCCTTGGTCCGCCTTCTGTCAAGGCCAGATCGTCAGATGCTGAGACCATTTTCATCTCCCCATTTTCGTCCATTCCGAGCCTCGGCCCTCCCCAACCTCGCGAAAGTCTAGCTGATCTACGCATCCGCACGTCAAGGCCGAGTCGGCTTTGGGAACGACGACATCTCGCAACACAACTCTCTTGGCCCCCATTGGCCCGAGAAAGCGAAGGTAGGGATGGCGACCTCCGAGCGTGAGCGGATTCCCGCTCTCGTCCCGGAGCGTTGGTCTTCGACAAGGCGAGGTCAGCAAGCCCAAGAGGGGAGAGGGCAGGGTCAAAAGCTGGAGGAGCTCGGCACTGGAGTGCATCGCCGATGCCTGCCGAAGATCTGTCGAGCCAAGGGGAGCCCTTACCATGTTCAGAAGAAAAATGACTTCCTTCATTCTCATCATCATGCTCGGAATGTTTCCGAGCGCAGTGGCGACGCAAGTCGACCCAGGAAATGCACCGGCATTGGTCTTGGGCGTATTCGACCTCGCCGGCATTCGCCTTGGCGCCATTGTCGTGGCCGGGCAGCCCGGCCGGGGCTTCGAGGCCGGCACCGAGTACTGGGTTTTCAGTGAACGGGCGCTGCTCGAAATCCCGAAGAAGAAGGGTCTCGAAATCATCCAGCTGGCCGCCGGAGGTTGGGACGACCCATGGGTCATGGAAGCACTCGGCTGGTTTCCGGCCGATAACCCAATAATGTGGCGTCATCCAACGAACGTCACGTGGACGAAGTCAGGTAACAGGGAACCGCCAAACGTCTCGGGCAGAGCCTACTTCGGTAACCCGACCATCGGTGGCCTGTCTGTTCACTACACACGAGAGGGGCGAGGATCTCTGACCTGGTTCAAGCTCACCGCCGGCGCCTACATGCAACTCCAGGATGGTGCGGTCTTGGCGCGCGAAAACCGGCCGCCATCCAGCGCCTCATGGTGGCATCGATCAATCCGGCCTCGGCACTGAATCGACAGTCTTCACCGGCCGCTCTCAACGAATCGAAACGACAGGAAAGGAAACGGATGTTCGCACGGACTTCCCTATTCTTGCTTTTTATCGTGCTCCTGATCCTCTTGCCGAGCACAGCGTTCCCACAGCTCGATCCCGGAGTCAGGCCGGCCTCGGTCATCGAGATCCTCGATCCCGCTGGTACGCGCCTCGGCATCATTGTCGTCGCAGGACGGTCGGGTCGAGGTTTCGAAGCGGGCCATGAATACTGGTCAGTTGGCGAGACGACCATGCGCACTGTCTCTGGGCTTGAGAGCTTGGAGCTCAACACGGTCGCCGTTGGCGAGTGGGACGACCCTTGGATCGTCGAGGCCCTCCGTTGGCGGCCAGCTGACACTGTCATCGCGTGGCGCCACCCAGCCATCGTCGAGTGGACGAAACATGCTGACATGCGGCCGCCGACCATCCGAGACGGAACCTACTTCGACAATCCAACGATCGGTGGTTTGTCGATCCAGTATGACCGCGGCGGACGAGCCTCCTTGACTTGGTTCAAGTTCACCGAGGGCGCCTTCATGCAACTTCACGAAGGGGCCCGCTTCATCCGAAGCGATCGCACGCCGTCATCAGGCTTTTGGTGGCATGGCCTCATCGAGCGTCGCAACTGACATCGCAACCTGCCCATCGCCGCCTACCCAAGGCAAGGAGTCGAGAATGCAAGCCTCATCGAAAGTCGCCCTATTTTTGTCGTTTCTCTTGCTATCCCTACCGGTCGCTGTTTCGTCACAGTTCGACCCGGGAGAACGGCCGGTATGGATCCTCGAGATTCTCACACAGGAAGGAATACGTCTCGGCACGGTCGTCGTTGCCGGAAGCTCTAGTCACGGCTATCGGGCCGGAAACGAATACTGGCGCTTGGACGAAGAAGGGCTTCTCGCCATCCACATGCAGCCCAGTCTCGAGTTTTCCGTGATGGCTGCCGGGAGCTGGACTGACCCTTGGGTGCGGGACGCCTTGGCTTGGCACCCCCCGAATGGCTCGGTCGAGTGGACCCACCCAACCGATGCAGCATGGACATCGCAACGCGAACAACACCCACCCACAACCCGAGGGGGAACGTATTTCGGAAACGCCACGCAAGGCGGCCTGATGATTCAATATTCGCAAGCAGGTTCGTCGTCGTTGACCTGGTTCAAGCTCACGGCTGGTGCATTCATGCAGCTCGAGGACGGTGCGTTCTTCCAGCGTGAAGAAGAACCACCCGTCGCCGGCGCTTGGTGGCATGGATGGATCTGGTAACCCTCTCCCGCACGGAAGGCCAGATCTGTGGAATGGAGCGCGGATCGCCGATTCGAAATCGCCGGAGAACATGGCAAGACCAAGGTTCCGCGTACAGCCTTTGGCACGACATCGTACTCCGCGCGAAACGTACGGGGCACCATCCACATAGCATGTCGTTGCATCGGCACACGCCACGGCACACTGGCGGTCCAAGGCGCGATGATTCGGGCCGTCGATTGTTGGGCGGCGGGAGCTCGTTGCACGTCATGCACGACTACCCACCAAAAGAATTGCACCAGTGGTGCTCCTTGGACGAAGACGGGCGAAGGGAATGGCTCGATGCGGCCAAGGCGCGCTTCTTCGCCAGGGAGCAAGCGTTCGAGCCGTCCCGTGAGCCAGGACGAACCGTGGTGCTCGACGGCAACCGGATCGACTCGCTCGCGGCCTTCTACTGTGAGTTCGGCGAAGCCGTGAATGGTCCCGGTGGCTATTTCGGCGGATCGATGTTGGGATTCGACGACTGCCTGTTCGGGGGATTCGGTCTCAACGGCGAATGCAGGATCGTCTGGCGCAATTCAGAACGGTCACGAAGAACTCTGTCGTCCCAGGCGCTCGTCGCGTACCTCGAGGCGGAGTACCCACGCCCATTCGCGGAGGGTTGCGAGATGGGAGAAGCGTGGCGAAAGGGGACTCGTGAGGCTGCGCTCAGCGGAGAACGGACCCTGTTCGAAGAGATGGTCGCGATCATTCAGAGCACGGTCGAGCGATCAAGGCACACGCAGCCGGATCTGGTCCTCGCGTGAGCGGACGGCGTCAAAGTCCCGCTAGCCCGCCTCGCCCGCCGCCACGGCAAGCTTGTTGGTGATGTGGTTGGTGATCCAGCGAGGATCGAACCATTCGAGCGGGTCGACGGCCACGCCGCCGATCAGGGTGGTGAAGTGAAGGTGATCGCCACCGGCCAGCCCGGTCTCACCGGTGCGGCCGAGGGTGGTGCCTTGGGGGA
>CALFAM010000291.1 GCA_937948815.1 uncultured bacterium | reverse complement strand
CACGCCTGTAGTGCGAGGTTGCTGCGCAGGGGCGATAGAATCGGAGCAGACAACGACACGTGAGGAGCTGCCCATGCGCGATGTGCTGGTGATGGTCGGAACCCAGAAGGGGGCCTTCTTCCTTTGGTCGGATCGGGATCGTCGGACTTGGCGGGTCGAGGGGCCCTTGCTCAAGGGCTGGGAGGTCTCCTGTCTCGAAGTCGACCGCCGTGGGGAACCGGCGATCTATGCGGGCGTCGGGCACCATGTCTACGGCCCGACGATCCATCGCTCGACGGATTGGGGCGTCACGTGGGAGCAGCTCGCGGCGCGTCCGGCTTTCGCGGAAGGTGGCGAGCGCAAGCTCGAGCGCATTTGGACGATTGTTCCGGGGCGCGAGGCTGAGCCAAAGACGCTCTTTGCAGGCGTGGCCGATGCCGGCCTCTTCCGCTCGACGGATCTCGGTGAGAGCTGGCAGGCCCTCGAGGGCCTCAACGAGCATCCGACCCGCGAAGCCTGGGGGCCGGGGGCGGGCGGCTTGTGCTGCCATACGGTCCTGCTCGATCCGTCCGATCCCGATCGGATGTGGGTCGGCATCTCGGCGGTGGGCGCCTTTCGAAGCGACGACGGCGGCGCGACGTGGCAGCTCAAGACCGAGGGCTTGCCCATTGTCTTGCCTGACCAGACACACGCTGGTGTCGGCTCGTGCGTCCACCGGATGGTGCTCGACCCGGCACGCCCATCCAGGCTTTACCAGCAGAATCACCAAGGGGTCTTCCGGAGCTCCGACGCGGCCGATTCCTGGCAGCGGATCGAAGACGGTTTGCCATCTCAGTTCGGATTTCCGATGGTCATGGATCCTCGGGACGGCAGCACGCTCTACGTGATGCCCCAGGAGAGCGACGAGTACCGCATGGCGATCGATGGCCAGCTCGCGGTCTTCCGTAGCCGCGACGCCGGCGACTCCTGGCAAGCCTCAACCCGCGGTCTGCCAAGCAATTGCTTCCAAGGTGTTTTGCGCGGCGCCATGGCCGCGGACGGCTTGGTGCCCGGCGGCATCTACTTCGGCACCACGGGTGGACAGGTCCACTGGAGCGCCGACGGTGGTGACTCCTGGGAAGCGATTCCGTGCCAGCTTCCCCGTATCTCGAGCGTCACGGCCCTGCTCGTCGAACGGTCGTGAGCGCGATGAGCGACGAAGCTTCGGTTCCCATCGATGTCGAGATCTTCCTGCCGTCGATTCTGCGCCAAGCTACCGGTGGGAAAACCGCGGTGCGGGTCGAGGCTTCGACGGTGCAAGGCTGCATCGACGCGCTGCTCGCGCATTTTCCCCTCGTTCGCCCGCACCTCTTCGACGATACGGGCACCCTGCGCGAGCACGTGAACATCTTCTGGAACGACCAGAACAGTCGTTGGCTCGACAACCTCGATGTACCGGTTGCGCCCGGCGACACGATCACGGTCCTGCAGGCGGTCTCTGGCGGCTGATCAAGCCTTTTCGTCCAGTGCTGCGAAGAAGCGCTGCATCACGTTGTTCACCGCCGCGGGATTGTCGACGGTCGAGAGGTGGCCGGCGTTGGGAATGATCGCGAGCTCGGCGCCGGGAATGCCATCGGCTATCTGCTGTGCGCGAAAGACCGGCTGCGGCTTGTCGTCCTGCCCCACCACGACCAGGGTCGGCACCTGGATCGTCGGGAGTCGGTCGAGCACGCTGTCGCGCGCGAAGATGGCCTTGCCGAATCGCACCAGGGCGGCGCGGTCGTTGGCCATGATCCGATCGCGCCAGGCTGCCACCTCGTCCTGCCGTTCCGGATCGGTGATAAACGCCGGGCTGAACATCAGACCTTGCACGGTCTTGATCAGCGGGCCGAAGCCGAAGACCTGCAGCACTTTGAACATCGCCTCGTACTTGAAGCGCTTGGGCCACGGCTCACGGTCGGCCGACGTGTCCATCAGCACCAGGCTCTTGATCAGGTGCGGGTACCGGATGGCGAGCCGGAGACCGACGAAGCCCCCGGTCGACAGACCGACGAAGTGACAGGGGGCAGAACCGGTCTGCTCGATCACGCGGACCGCGTCGGCCACCAGGTCATCGAGGGTGTATCGCTCGGCGGCGTGTCCGCTCTGGCCATGATCGCGGTGATCGAAGGCGACCACCCGATAGCAGCCCTCGAGCGCCGCGATCTGCGGTGCGAAGTGTCGATGGTCGACCAGGTAGCTGTGGGAGAAGACCACAGTCTCCGATCCTGAGCCTTTTTCGTCATAGGCCAGCTCGATACCACCTTCAGCGATCGTCTTCATGGCACCTCGACTTCGACGTTGGGGTTGATGGTTGGCGGCACTCTATCGGTTTCGGCAGGGGTCGGACGGGGCGGCCAGGAGGGCTGATGAGCGCGGATCCGTGATCTCGCAGTCGAGAAGGGGTACCATGTCGCCATGAAATCCAGGTTCGAGCCTTGCTGCGCACTGGCGCGGTGGTCGCTGCATGGCGCAGCGGCAGGTGTCGTTGCGATCGCGATCATGGTTTTGTGGCCGAGTGTTTCTGCGGCGAAGAAGAACAAGTGCTTTCCGCGGGAAGGCCACTGCCTGGCGGTGACGGTAAACGGTCAGGTCGCCAAGCGAATCGACAAGCAGACCAAGAAAGCACTGCGTGCCTTGGACGATGTGTCTCACTACGTCGACGACGCGCGCTATCAGGTCGACGCGCCCATTCGCGGGGCGCTCGACGTGGTGGCCGATACGGTGGCGGGCTCCGAGGGCTGGTTCGGTGAGGGCCGCGAGGTACGGGTGCAGATCGTTCCCCTCGACCCTGTCGAGATCGCAACGGACCAAAACCTCGTCCGCGCACCGACCGTGCGGATCGAAGGGAAGACAGCTGTTGGTGTCGCCAATGTCATGCGCGACGATACCCTGCCACCTGGCCGGTACTTGCTGCGCGTCCGGATCCGTGGAGCCGGAAACTGGGACCGCCAGACTGTCTTCGTCACGGTGGGCCCGGACCCCTGACGCCGAGGTCGCGACGGGCGACCGCACACGTCGATATTCCCGAGGCGCTCGGCTCCTGGCAGTGCGCATTGGATGCATGCCAAAGGGCTCGAATGGAGAGGGCAGGATGAACGAGCGATCGGAGATCAACCTCGATCCCGAGGATTGGGACGCCTTTTCACAGCAGGCGCACGAGGCGCTCGACACGGCCATCGACCATATGCGAACCGTCGCGGACGGACCGCCTTGGCGTCCGTTGCCCGCCGACGCTCGCCGTGACATCGAAGGTCCGCTGCCGCGTGAGGAGGGGGATCTGGGCGAGGTGCTCGCTCGGGTGAAACGCTCGATCTTGCCCTATCCCACCGGCAACGCTCATCCGCGATTCTGGGGCTGGGTGATGGGCAATGGTACGCCCGAAGGGATGCTCGGTGACATGCTGGCTTCGGCGATGAATCCGCATCTCGCCGGCTATGACCAGAGTGCCTCGGCCGTGGAACGCCGGGTGATTGCCTGGATGGCGGAGGTGATGGGCTTCCCTGATACGGCGAGTGGGCTGCTGGTGAGTGGTGGCACGATGGCCAACCTCACTGGGCTGGCCGTCGCGCGCCAGGCCAAGACTGACTTTGACCTCCGCGAGCAAGGGCTCGCTGGAGGACCGCGCCTCCGCGTATATGGTTCGGTCGAGACTCATAGCTGGGCCGAGAAGTGCTGCGATGTACTCGGCCTCGGACGGGTCGCGTTTCGTCGGGTTGCGGCCGATCGCGAGGGGCGGGTCGTGCCTCAGGCCATCCGTGCAGCTGTGGCCGAGGATCGTCGCCGTGGTGACCTGCCGATCTGCGTGATCGCCACCGCCGGCACGGTCGATACCGGGGCGATCGATGATCTCGACACGCTTGCCGATCTATGCCGAGACGAAGATCTTTGGCTGCACGTCGATGGTGCCTTTGGGGCTCTGGCGGCGCTCGCGCCATCTCTGCGACACAAGCTTCGCGGGCTGGAACGCTGCGATTCGGTCGCATTCGATCTGCACAAATGGGGCTACCTTCCCTACGAAGTTGGCTGTGCCCTGGTGCGCGACGGCGAGGCTCATCGATCGACCTTTCGCACCCGCGCCAGCTACCTGCAACCGCCGGGGCGCGGCCTGCAGCCCGACGTACTCGAGTTCGCCGATCTCGGTGTGCAGCTGAGCCGAGGCTTCCGCGCGCTCAAGGTCTGGATCTCGCTCGAGACCCACGGCGTCGACAAGATTGGGCGCGTCATCGAGCAGAACGTCGACCAGGCGCGTGTCCTCGCCGCGCGAATCGAAGCCGAGGGATCTCTCGAGCTCCTGGCGCCGGTGCCACTCAACGTCGTTTGCTTTCGCTATGTCGAGCCGGGGTGGCCCGAAGAGCGTCTCGAATCCCTCAACCGGGAGATCTTGCTCGCTTTGCAGGAAGATGGCGTCGCCATTCCGTCCAGTACCGTGCGTGACAGTCGGTTCGCCCTTCGGGTTGCGATCACCAACCACCGAACGCGCTACACGGATATCGACGTGTTGGTCGACGCCGTGCTCGATCGAGGCCGACGGCTCGCAACCACGCTCTAACGCCTCGACGCGCCACCCTACCTCCGGGCGCGACGGTGCGCCCGTTTGGTGCTGAGAATCGCGGTGTTTTTCGAGATCTGGCACCGTCTGCGGGCGGCCTCCGCGAACTCGCTTCGCTCAGGCACACTGCGGCCGTCCTCGATCGCTGCCAGCTCTCTTGTCATCCGACCGGGTGGCCTCGAGGGGCATGGCCGATCGTGTCCAGGGCGTGGGTGAGATAGGTGAGCTGTAGCCGCATTTGATCGTCGATCGGCATGGCTCGCACGCCGAGTTGCGCGGCCTGCTGCGTGAACGCGCCGTGAGACACCGCATCGTCCGGGTCGTGGGCGTGTGCGTCGACTTGCAATCGCTCGAGCGCTGGCGGCCGGATCGGCGTCTCGTGAAATAGCGCGGCGGGCGCGACGAAGAGCGGCATCTCCGAAACCAGGGTCATCGGGTCGCCGCCGAGGGTGCGCACGAAGTCCATGGAGCTGGGGCGAAAGCGGGCGGCGGTCTCGGCGTCGCCCAACCCCTCGAAGTGATCGATCATGGCCTGCGCGTTCGGTCGCGTGGTGAAGCCCTCGTCGATGCGCTGGAAGCCCTTGTCGCCGCCGCGGTCGATGTCGTGGAGGATGTAGCCGAGGCTCCGAACAGCCTCGCGAATCGCCTGGCGCATGGTGTGGCTCCGGTCGACCCAGGCGGGCTCGAGGAGGAACCACGGGCCTGCGGCGAAGGCCATTCCGTGAAAGCTCGCGTGCAGGTGCACCGGTGCCGCCTGGCGAAGGAAGCGCGCCACCGCGAGGTTCTCGGGTCGGGCCTCCTGGTCGTCTTCGTGGCGGGGAAAGCCGAACTCGACGTCGTCACCAGGTGGCTCGCGAATCGCCTGGCGCAGATACCGGAGCAGGTCGTAGCCGAGCCCTTCCCGGCCGTGCTCGAGCCGACTCGACACCGTATGTGCTGCCCAGACCTGATTGCGCGCATCGCCGTCGGGATTGGTGTGTGGCACGAGGTACCAGGTGGCAGCCTGGAGCGCGGGGTGCGTTGCCGGGCGGCTGGCCAGCCAAGCCACGAGCCGCTCCAGCATGGCGGGGCCGACGGGCTCGTCCGCGTGGCAGCCGGCGATCAATGTCACCCGCAACGGTCCGTGGCCGAGCGTGAAGCCGTGAATCGGACGACCTTCGCGGGAACGCCCAAGCAGCAAGGGCGATGGTTCGGTTGGGACGGGGCGGGAGGCGAGAATCTCTTCGACATCGAGCATGGTGTGATCTTGCCAGAGTCGGCGCTGGTTGTCGGGACTGGTTGTGGTGGGGGGCGGCTTGAAACCAAGCGTGCCGACCCTTGGGCGAGATGTACGATGTGGGAGGGACTGAGCGAATGGCGAGAAAAGCTCCCACATCGGGTCTTGAGCCAGATGCCACGATCGTCCGATCGTGGCATCTGGCACGTCCGATAGCCTAGGCTCTGCAACACGAGGGCGGGAGCCGGCCTCTCCGAGGAAGATTCATGGACACGACGATCGAAATTGACCGCACGCTGAGCATCGGCTTCGACGAGCTCACGTTCAGTGCGTCGCGCAGCTCGGGTCCCGGGGGGCAGCACGTCAACAAGGTCTCTTCGCGAATCACCCTGCGCTTCGATGTCGATTGCTCGCCGAGCTTGAGTGACGCCCAGCGGGCACGCATTCGGGAGCGTCTGGCTACCCGCATCAACCAAGAGGGTATCTTGATGGTGCACGCCCAGCAGCACCGGAGCCAGCTACGCAATCGCGAGCTGGCGATCGAGCGCTTCGCCGATTTGCTGCGCCAGGCCCTGCACGAAGACGTGGTGCGAAAGGCAACCCGAACGCCGCGCCGAGCGCACCGCAAACGGGTCGAGCACAAGCGGCGCAAGAGCCAGACCAAGGCCCTTCGCAAGCGGCCTTCCACCGACGATTGATCCCAAGCGGCGCCGAGACTGAATCACGATGCGGGCATTCCGCGTAGGGTAGGGGAGAGCCGGCGCAAATGGACCGCGCGGCGAAAGGAAACGACATGTTGGCGCTTCTCGGCAATATTCTCTGGCTGATCTTCGGTGGCTTCCTCTCGGGTCTCGGCTACATCATCGGCGGAATCGGCCTGTGCTTGACGATCGTCGGGATTCCCTTCGGCATTCAGTCGATCAAGCTCGGATTTGGAACATTCGTCCCGTTTGGCAAAGAAGTCGTCGAGCACGAGGAAGCGGGAAGCTGCCTCCGTCTCGGCTTCGATGTCATCTGGCTGGTCTTCTTCGGCTGGGAGATTGCCCTCTTGCACCTTCTCCATGCCGTACTGTTGGCCATCACCATCATCGGGATCCCGTTTGCCTGGCAGCACGTGAAGCTCATCCCGCTTTCACTGTTGCCCCTCGGCCGCGAGCTGCGAAAGGTCGATTAGCGAACCGCTCTGGACGCGTACGAGGAATTCGAGAGACTTTTCTTGTTTCGTCTGTAACGAAACGACCCCTGCCTGGATCTACTCTTTCTGAAGGCGCATGAGAGAACCATCGTCGGTTGCGCCTCCTCCTCTCTCCTTTCTTCTGCTATCTGATGGGGCCGGCTCTGGGATGCCGGCCCGCTTCGTTTCTGGCACGGTCTTCCGCTCTCATCAGACTTTTTGCCAATCGCGATCTTGCGCTGGGCCGAGGCGAGGGGGGGTGGATGAGCTTGGCCAACCTTCGCGATCGCGCGGAAATGGTGTCCGAGCCTCTCGGCGCGCTCGACGGACGCTGGGGAGCACCGAGGTGTGGTGCGGGGCGGTCGTGTCGAGGGCGACGATGCCCTGACGACGGCGTTCCGAGCGACTTGCTCCGTCCGTGGTGTGCGAGTGATTCTCCGCATGGTAGAAGGGGCGACGCTACCATGCCTCATGGCGCCGAAAATTCGGAAGCAATGGTTCCAAGCAGGGCTGTCGAGCACTGCTCGTACCGTCGATGTCCGATCGACGCGTCACCTTGTGCGCAGACGTTGCAGGTGTGGCCGGTAACGAGGGAAGCAGTCGACAACGTTGGCAAGCCGCGAAACGGCTGTCGTCCCCGCGTGTCTGCGGCTTACCAACGAGGATCACCTGGCCGGCCCAGTTGGAGCTTGTTCGCAAGGGCTGGAACGGGCCTTGCTCGCTACACGACCAATCGATCGAGCAACGTCTTCGACGAGCAAGGGAGTCGGCGTATGGGCAAGCAGAGGCAGGATGAAAGAACGTTCCATGTCTCGGCCCGCATTCACGTGCCGCTCATCCTGCTCGCGCTGGTCGCGTTCTCGTACGAAGCGTTGGCCTCGTGCCGTACTGTGGCCTGCCATCGCATGCGTTCGGAGCGCGGGCTCGAGGCGTTGGCCGAGGCCGAGGCGCGTCTTTCGTCGTGGCACGCCACGCCACACACCTGGAAATCGTTCTACGACACGTTGGGGCAGGAAGCCTTCCATCGGCAATATTTGGCAGCCTACCGGACGCGTTTCGATTGGGAGATTCCCGAAGACCTTCGGCTCGACAGTCCCGAGGAACAAGCCGAGCGCCTGCAGAGCTGGGCTGCCCGATGGCGTGAGCGCCTGCCGGATGACCCCGATGCCTGGTGTGCCAGTGCCGTGGCCGAAGCGGATGCAGGCGCGGCGCTGAGGCTTATCGAGACCGGGCGCGAGCGTTTGCCGGACGCGCCCCGCCTCGCGACGTGCCATGCCGAAACCCTCGCGCGCGTGGGCCGATTCGCCGAAGCCCTGGACACCATGCGCGTCTTTCGTGATCGACATCTCGAGGATGCGGATGCGCATCGTGCCTACATTCGCTATCTGCGGAGCGCCCAGAGCCGACCGAATGGCTCGGCAAGCGGCACGGTCGCATGGCCCCGTCGACGTCTGGGTGACGACGCTGCCGACAGGCTTGTGCAGCAGCAGGCTCATGCCCCAAGTGACGAAGACGTTGCCGAGGCCTATGAAGTCTTTGCCGCCTTCGTGGACACCCTCGATGCTCAGCTCGCACACGTGCGATTTCTGCTCGAGCATGGATTGAACGCCGCGGCCGAGAGCCTTCTTCAGCGTTTGGCGACGCGCCACTGGGAGCCGAGCGAGCACCACAGTCTGTGCCAGGGGCTGCGACGGATCGGAGTGGATGCCACGCACACGCTGGCGTGTTGGAAGGGTCTGGCCGCCGTGGCAGCCGACGATGAACCCTTCACCGAGTTGCTGCGTGCGATGGCGCGGTCGGAAGTGATCATGGTCCATGCGAAGTCCGGCGATGACACCGCGATCGACGCATTCTTGACGTCGCTTCAGCCGCGCGAGCGCCTGCTCGCCGCCGTGAACGTTCGGCTTTACGACCCGGGGAGCTGTGGTCGCTTTCGATCGATCCTGGGCGCGAGCATGTCGTCGGGTGAAGAGGCGATCGACGAACGCACATGGCGTCAGATCGAGCGTCGGCTTCGCGGCTGCAAGGTGCCGGAGCAGGATTCCCTACACACGCGAGTGCTCGAAGCGCTCGGACGCTCCCCAGCGGCGCAGCGTGCGCAGCTCAAAGAGGCGATCGCATCCAAGCCAGGCAGGGCGCCTGGCCGTTACAGATTGCCAGGCCGTTCCAGATCGCCGGTCCGTGACGCCTCGAAAGACACGGCTGCCGCACTCGAAGAGCTCGCGCGGCTGAACGCCGATGCACCGGCCGGCGAGCGTGCGGACCACCTCCGGCGCTGGGCGGCGCTCATGCCGGCGAATGCCAAACCCATCGAGCAGCTCGTCGATCTGGCCGTCGAGCAGGGCGATTCGGAGGCAGCCGTAGCCCAGATGGACGAGGCCATGCGGCGTGGGGCCGACGGGATCGATCTCGTGCTCCGCATCGGTGCCATTGCGCTCGCTGCCGAGCGCCATGACGACGTTGCCCGGGCCGCCCGCCTCGTCGCCACGGCCGACAGCACGAGCCCGCGCCAACAGGCCGAGGCTGCCTACCTCCTGGCCCGCGTCGATCGGGCGGCGGGCCGCCTGGAAGACGCGAGCACGGGCTTCGAGCACTACTTCACGCGGCGCCTGTCCTACGAAGGCTGCTGCCGGCTGCGCGACTGCGATCGAGGCTTTCTGCTGCACCTGATCGAGAGCCATGATCGATCTCGCCTCGACCGCTACCTCGCGCGTCGGTCCGAAGCCTTGCGCCACTTCCGCGAGCAGGTCCCCGCCTACCGCGCCCGACTTGCCCACGAGCGACTCATGACCTGCAAGTCCGATGACATTCCTACGGATGTGCGGTCATGGCTGGATGAAGGGTGCGTGCTCGCGAGCACCGTCGCCTATCTCGACCGCGCTGCTGCCGCCGACCCTGCCAACCATCGCATCCGACGCCGACTGGCGGACGCCGGTGAGCGTCCCCTCTGCGCGGCCCGCGGGACCGGCGCGACGATCGACACTCGCTTCGACGACGAAGCCCTACTCGCCTTGGTCGCCGACATGCGCCGGCTTCGCTGAACGAGAAGCGGCATGGCCCCGACTCTCGCTGCGGTGAGCGTGCCAGAGCACCGAACGCAGCATCTCGAGCGCCGAACCTCTCTCGTCGGGTCAGCGCGCCCCGTTCTTCTTCGTGGCCTCTTCCTCGGGCGGTGACCAGAAGCCGACGTTCATCGGTGCCGCGTCGGCGACGGCCTTGCTCGACAACAGGGCGTTGAAGAGGATGCGGAAGGTGCCGAAGGGCTGGCCGCGCCACTGCGGGCGCATACCGAGCAGGATGACGTGGCCCTGGCCGTGGCGTACGTCAAGCGCGGCGGCCCAGCCCTGGAGGTGCTCTTCGCCCAGGAGGTAACCAGACAGCAGGGGCGAGCCCGAGGCCGGGTACTTGGCGAGGACGGTGCCGACGAAGTTGTCTTCGGTGCCGAAGATGGGGCTCTGGGCGGTGAAGACTGCGGCCCGCTCGGGCATGCCGGTCATGGTCGGCTGGGACGGGTCGACGAGCATTTCGACGATCGATCCGCCCAGGAAGAACTCGGTGCGCTTCTTGTCCTCGGCGATGCGCTTGACCGGTAGGTGGAGTTGGTCGATGGCGAAGCGGGCGGCCTGGTTGAGGGCCACCAAGGTGCCGCCGTCGCGCACGAAGGCGTCGAGGGCGCGCACACCACGGTCTCCGATACCGCCGGCGTAGCGCGGTGGCACGCTGCCCTTGGGGTAGCCATCGACAATCTGGCGACCATGGATGTCGACGATCAGGATCACGTCGTAGCGGTCGCGCAGCTCGCCGGCGATCATCTCGGCGTTGCGGATGTTGTCGAAATCGAACTCGTAGCGTTCGAGCAGCCAGCGTGTCCAGCCCTCGTCCATGCTCGGTGCCCACGGTCGATAGACGCCGATGCGCGGACGTGTGACTGTCTTGCCACCGGCGCTCGCGCGCTCGAGGCGGAGGGAGAGATCGCGAATCGCATCTTCCTCGACCCCCGAGAGCAGCCAGCGGCCCGGCTTTCCGGGAGCCCCTGGGGTCGTGCCGACGGTACCCGGCACGAAAGACACCTTGCCGCCAGCCGCCCAGGTGCGGTTGATCGCCCGGAAGGCGTTGTTCTCTGCCACGTCGACCGCCAATGACGCGCCGCTGCCGCGCACCGTGGTGGCGGGCGGGCGGATGCCGGCGGCGACCGGGTGGGTGTCGAAACCAGCGTGGCGAACGCTGTCGAACGACGCGGCGTCCTCGATCGCGGCCAGCGGATCGACCGCTTCACCGGCTACCGGTTCGAGTGCCTTGCGCACGGCTTCGTCAAGCGGCTGGGCGGCTTCGATCACGCGCACGCCCATCTGCAGGGGCAGGGTCCAGCCGGCCACGTCGTAGGGCTGGTCCGGCGGGCCCTCGGGGTACTCGCGGAGGTCAGGGTACGACTGGATCGAGAAGAGCTGGCGCACGAAGTTGGCGAATGGCTGGTCCATGACAATGACCCAGGTGCCAGCCGGATAGGTCTGGCCTTCGACCGTCACCTCGCGGGTCAGGCGCTGGACTTCGATGCCGTTGACGGCCAGCCGCCGGAGCATCTCGGCCGGGGCCACGGGATCGCGCTGCGCTTCGGGAATGAAGTACGCGTACGGTGGGTGGTCGCGGTGATAGGCGATGACGTCGCGCCCCGCCTGGTAGCGGTTGTAGAGCACATCTTCCTTGTACTTGGCGGCGACGTCGAGCACCGAGATCGACGCGGTCAGCATGTAGTCGACCGCGTCCCCGATCCGCCACCAACCGCCTTGCCACGGGCTGGCGTAGAGCGAGCGCGGACGCAGGTCTTTGTGGCTGTCCGGGAAGTCTTCGATGGTGTAGAAGTGTGGCGTGGCGAATCGGTAGAGCCCGGTCTCGGTGAGGAAGGCGGCCACATTGTGGAAGTTGTTGGCGTGGTCCATGAATCCGGGGTACCAGTTGTCGAAGCCGGTACCCATGTGGACGGCCCCATCCTGGCCGCGCTCCTCGAGCGCGCCCGCCATCGCCATGCTCACCAGGTTGACCGTGCGCCACATCAGAGGATGCACGTGAGGCGAGATCGGCTCGGCGAAGGGCGGGATCCAGATCCGGGCGGGAAAGGGCGCGGTCTGGTGATGGTTGTAGAGAATCTGGGGTTCCCAGTGACGGATCACGCGCGTGGTGACCCGCGACTCGTGGGTATTGAGCATGTAGCCGTCACGATTATTGTCGTGTCCGACGTACTTTTGGTAGAGCCGGGGGAGCGGAGATACCTCGTAGGGCGTGCCGAGGTTCTGGCGATACCAGTTGGCCACCATGTTCTGGCCGTCGGGATTCATCGAGAACCAGAGCACCAGGACGACGTTGTCGAGGATCGCGTCGAGCTCGGCGTCACCTTCGGCCGTGGCCAGGTCATAGGCCAGGCGGATGGTGTGCTGGGCATGCGCGACCTCGGTCGCGTGCAAGCCGCCGTCGATGTGCACGATCGCCTTGCCCTGCCGCGCCAGCGCCCGGGCTTCCTCGTCGTCGAGTCCTTTCGGGTGCGCCAGGCGTTGGCCGATCTCCCGGATCTGCTCGAGGTTCGCGAGGTTTGCCGCCGACGAGATGATCGCGATCTGCCACTCGGCACCGAACGAGGTCGTCCCGATGTGTTGGAGCTCGACCCGGTCGCTCGCCGCGGCGAGCTTCTTGAAGTAGTCGAGGGACTCGTCGTAGGTGGCGAGGTAGAAGTCGTCTCCCGGCAGGTGGCCGAGCACGGACTCCGGGGTGGGGACCGCGGCTGACGCTGGTACGCCCGTGGCAAGGAGGATCAGCATCGAGACGAGAGCTGGGACGATCAGGGCGCGGGCGCTGGTCGAGACGGCTCCACGGACGCCGAACGCGCGGCGCGGGGTACGGTGGGTCATGGCATCTCCAAGCGGCGGCATCCATCTCGACGCTGACCTGGGGTCAGTGGCCAGGACGGTTCCGGCGCGTTGCGGGTTCAGCGACGATTATGCCTCGATCTTTGCCAAGACCGGAACTGCGCGCGTGAGCTGCCTGGTGAGGAGGGGACGAAAGGCGTGGACCTACCCGGCCACGGCATCGATCATGTGCCTTCGGTGAAGAGTGCCGGCTGGGCGCGCAGGCGCCGCTTCCGGAGGTACGTGGCGACGCCCCACGGGGCGTAGTAGACGAGGAACGACACCAGTCCAACGAGGTCGAGCACCACCAGGTACCACGGCCAAGGGCCGAAGGCGTCCATCATCGATGCCTGTGTCGGTTTGGCGCAGAGAAAAAGGTAGTTCGTGTCGAAGAAGTAGTTGAACGGTGCAGCGACCCCGAGCGCCCAGACGTGGGTGGCGATCAAGGTCAGGCCGATACCGCCGAAGGTGGGGCGCAAACCCAGCGCGCCGATGCCAAAGGCAATTGCGACGATGACCAGGCCGTGGCTGAAGAAGAAGACCAGATAGCGTAGATCGGGAAATCCGACCGGGAGATCCGGCGTCAGAATCGCCTGCAGCGTACCCGCGAGGCCCCAGTAGTAGAGGAGCTGGAAGAGGCGTCGATCGCTCCGCAACAGGGCAAGTGCGCCGACCAGCAAGGCGACATCGCAAAGGTGAAAGGGAAGATTCTCGGCCCACGGGGTCTGGAGCACGACGGCCTTGTAGATCAGTTTGCCAAGGTCTTGAGCAATCAAGATGGCAGCCAAACCAATGGCCATCGGTCGCACCAGGTGGCGCTGCGGTGAGGCGCGCGCGAGCCATGGAAGCAGTGCGGAAATGCAGAGGATCAGCGCAATCGTGATGACGTGCGCGGTTCCGAAGAGCTGAAAGGTCGAGGTCTCGCTGGCCATGGCGTGGTGCGCGCGAGGCTACCATTTCGTGCCCACCGCCGGTCAGGAGTTGGGAGGCCTCGATTCGTGTCCGTTTCGACGAGACCGGCTGCGTCGCCTGGTAGACTCACGGCCTATTCCGTTCGAAGCCTTCGCTTGTTGCGCTGGCCGGCATGATTCGGGCCGAGTCGCTACTCTGGTCACCGGTCCGTGAGGCTCAGGGACCCTGCGAAGAAAATTGATCGTTCGATTCGAGAAGGTGAACGCTATGGAGCTCAAACGCATCGATCCCCTTTCCGTCGCCAAAGTCACCGCCATTCTGTACGGCGCCATGGGCCTCCTCTTTGGTGGGCTCTTCTCGTTGCTCGCCCTGATGGGTTTCGCCCTCGACAACTCGAGCACCGGTGCCGAAGCCGCCCTGACGAGCATGATCTTCGGGGTCGGAGCGGTCATCATCTTGCCGCTCTTCTACGGCATTCTGGGCGGCATCTTCGCGGCGCTCGGCGCCATGCTGTACAACCTGATTGCGCGTTTCTTCGGCGGCATTCGGGTCGATCTCGAATAGCCACTGTGCATCCGGTGCCGGCCGCCGCGCCGACCGGCGCCCCGCTGTGATCTCGGAGCCCAGCGGGGCGCTCGTGGTTGGAGACGTGCTCCGTTTCAGGGCAGGAGCGCGCTGATCAGGAAGCGGATCTTCTGCCGGAAGTCGATCACACCGGCCGCATGGAGCTCACCGAGGGAGCGGAAGACGCAGCCGATGTAGGCCGAGCGGTCGTCGAAGGCGGTGTCGAGGTCGCAAGGGATCTCCGGAAAGACGAGTTGCTCACCAGCCCGCACGCCGAATAGGCGATTGCGCACACCGCCGGGCCAGAGCACTTCGACCGTGCCGCGCCGTTCGCGTCCGAAGCCCAGGTGCGCGGCCAGCGCGTGCTGAGAGGCGTAGCTCGAGCCGCCGCGGATCGGCACCAACGCTTGCTTGCCGCCTGGCGTGCGAAAGCGTACGACCGCGCCGATGCCGTCTCGGTTGACCCGGCCGCCCGAGGTGACGCCGATCGTGCCCAGAGCGGTGACCGAGGCGGAGCGGTTGCCGTTGTCACCGCTCGACATTTCAATCGCCAGGCTGCCGTCGGTTCCTTCGATGCCGTTCCACAGCAGTGAGGTCGGGTCGTTGGGGTCGGGGTCGAAGGGAACGATGACGTTGGCGGTGTCGTCGAACGGACCGCCGGGCTGGAACTGCAACGGTGTCAGCGGCACCGGTTCGGGGAAGTCGTGGTTGGAGACCGTCACCAGGTCGAGGAAGCCGTCGCCATCGAGATCGCCGGTGGCCAGGCCTTGGCCGATGCGTCGCAGGTGATCGGCGCCGTTGGCCAGGGCGTCGGCGTCGCGCGTGAACGTGCCCGAGCAGCCCTGATTCTGCAGGATGGCGCCCGGGTTCGAGGCCGCCAGCACCGTACCGACATCGATGGCGCCGTGGTAGAGGATGTCGGCATCGCCGTCGTTGTCGTAGTCACTCACTGTGGTGCCCCAGCCAAAGACTGACGCGACCAGAGGACCGACGCCCGGATCGGCGAACGTGCCGTCGTTGTTCGATAGGAACCACCGCGACGCGCGGAAACCGAGCGGGTTGGGTGGCATGGCGTTGCCGGCCGGGTAGTCACCGGTATTGGTTGCGAAGAAGTCGAGGTCACCGTCGCAGTCCAGGTCGCCGAAGTCGATGCCCATCCAGTTGCCGTGGACCGCGATGCCCGCCGTGTCGGCGATGTCGGTGAAGTGACCGGTGCCATCGTTTTCATGGAGGTGAATCAGCCCGTAGTCGACACCGCCTGCCACCGCGGGCGGCACGCCGCCTTGATCGTCGAGGGTGAAAGCGTCGACGTCGCCGTCGAGGTCATAATCGACCAGCGCGATGGCCCAGGTGAGGGTGGAGGCGCCGGGTGGAAGCGCGGCAAAGGTCTCGAAACCGGCGGCCGCGCTGACATCGGCGAATACATTGCCGCCCTGGTTGACGAAGAGCTGGTTGTGCTCGTTGAAATCGAACGGAATGAAAATGGAGAAGAGATTGGTCCAGTCGGTGTGGGTGTTGGCGACGGCAATGTCGAGTAGTCCGTCGTTGTCGACATCGCCCATGGTGCACGACGAGGTCGAGAGATTCCCGCCGCCCACGCCGGCGCTCGCGGTGATGTCGAGAAACGTGCCGTTTCCTTGGTTCTCATAGAGGCGGTTGGGGCCGATGGCGCCAAGGACCATCAGGTCATGGTCGCCATCATTGTCGAGGTCGCCGAAGCAGACGCCGGTGGAATCGTGATCGGTTGCATCGACGCCGGCAGCCGTCGCGACGTCGGTGAAGCTGATGCTTCCGGTCTCGCGCAATTGGTTGCTGAACAGGGCATTGCCGCTTCCCACGCTATTGGTCACGTAGATGTCGAGATCGCCGTCGCGGTCGTGGTCGAAGATCGCGACACCGGGCGCGCCGTGCGGTTTGTGGGGAATGAACAGAAGGTCGTCGGGCACTGTGATCGATGTCGCCTCGAAGCCGTCGAGAATGGCCCCTCGAGGGGGCTCGCCGTGGCGGAAGACGATGCCGGAAGCCGGATCGTCGGCGATATTCTGATACGTCACGTTGCCATCCGCCGCCAGCGGAACAGCAGCGAGCAGCAAGGCGGCCGTCGCGAGAATCAGCGCGTGAGACGCTCGACGTGGCGGCCCCGCGTACGGCAAGCGGCCGGATAAGTGGGGGCGAAGGGTCGAAGATGGGTGGGGGAGATCAGGGGACGGACATCGCATTGAGAATCCTCCAGAACCGGTTGCAGGCCCTGGATCGTCCTCAGAGGAGTCGTGCGTGCTGCCCTCACCCCTCTCCCGTGTCCACCTCGTTGGAGTGTTGGACCTGTATCCCTTTAACGAAATACATAGGCCAGGGTTCTGGATGCATAGCCAATGAGGGGCACATGGGTGGCATGCGGGGACGAGGCGGACATCGCGCTCCAGGAGCTTCGCTGCAGGTGCGCTGGTTCCGGACGTCACACGCGGCTGGGCTGGCCCGCATGCAGCCGGTTCACGCGGACAAGGGGCGCAAGCTCTGCAGGGTGGTGGGAATCAGCTCCGCGACCGTCGGATGAATGTGTACGGCGCGCGAGATCGTGGTGTAGGGCAGGCCGGCGTACATCGCGGAGAACAGTGTGTGGACCACTTCGTCGCCACCTACGCCGAGAATTGCGGCTCCGAGAATTTCTTCGGAGTCGGCATCGACCAGAATCTTGATGAATCCATCGGTCTCGCTGCGTTCTTTGGCCCGGCCGACTTTCGACATCGGCCGCTTGCCGATCAAGACGCGTCGGCCACTCTTGCGAGCTTGCTCCTCGGTCATGCCGACGCGACCGAGGGGAGGGTCGACGAAAAGGCCGTAGCAGAGGATTCGATCACTGACTCGCCGTGGGTCATCATCGAGGAGATTCGCAGCGACGATCTCGAAGTCGTTGTAGGCGGTGTGCGTGAAGGCTCCCTTGCCGTTGCAGTCGCCGAGTGCCCAAATCCCGTCCGCGCTGGTGCGTAGCTGGTCGTCGACGCGGATGTAGCCGCGCTCGTTCGTTTCGACGCCGGTGTGCTCGAGCCCCAGATC
>CALFAM010000290.1 GCA_937948815.1 uncultured bacterium | reverse complement strand
GGGGCTCGACGATCCCCTCGAGGTGCTTCTCAATGATGGCACCGGCCAGTTCGTGCGCAAGGGCGACACGGGCTTGCAGGGAATTGTCGGCGGGCTCAACTTGATCCATGCGGACTACGACAACGACGGTGACAACGACGTTCTCGTGCTGCGCGGCGCGTGGCTGGCCCACCTCGGCCGTCATCCGAACTCGCTCTTGCGCAACGACGGCCATGGGCGCTTCGAAGACGTCACGGAATCCGCAGGGCTGCTCGACTTCAGGCCAACGCAGACAGCGGCGTGGGGCGACTTTGATCGCGATGGCTGGCTCGATCTCTTCGTCGGCAACGAGTCGACTGATCGGGCGAAGCACACGGCCACGCTCTATCGCAGCCGCGGCGACGGCACCTTCCAGGATGTGGCACAGGCCTCCGGGCTGGCGATCGACGCCTTCATCAAAGGGGTCGCTTGGGGTGATGTCGACAACGATGGTTGGCCCGACCTCTACCTCTCGACCATGGGTGGTGCCAACCGCCTGCTGCGTAACCGAGGCGAGCCCTGCGGAGAGGGCTGGTGCTTTGAAGACGTGACGGAGCAGGCTGGTGTCGGCGCACCGCGGACAGGCTTCCCGACCTGGTTCTTCGACGTCGACAACGATGGCTGGTTGGATCTCTTTGCCGGCACCTACGCCGCCGACTACCTCGAGCCGGCTGCCGCGCTCGTGGCCACCGACTACCTCGGCGTACAGGAGCCGGTCTCGACGCCCCATCTCTACCGCAACCGGGGCGACGGCACGTTCGAGGATGTGACGGCATCCGCAGGCCTGCTGCGCTCGCTGATGCTCATGGGCGCCAACCACGGCGACCTCGACAACGACGGCTTCCCCGATATCTATGCCGGAACCGGCGCGCCCAACTTCGTGGCCCTGACACCCAATCGGATGTTCCTGAACCAGTCGGCCCGTGTGGGACACGTCTCATTTGCCGACGTCACGACCGCTGGCGGCTTTGGGCATCTTCAGAAAGGACACGGCATCGCGTTCGGCGATGTCGATGGCGACGGCGATCAAGACATCTATGCGGTGATGGGCGGCGCGTTCTCGGGGGATGTCTATCCCAACGCGCTGTTCGAGAACCCAGGCTTCGGGCATCGCTGGATCACCCTGCAGCTCGAAGGGACACGGTCGAACCGTTCGGCGATCGGCGCCCGCATCCGTGTCGACGTCGAGACCCCCGAAGGGCCACGAACCATCCACGCGGTGGTCTCCACCGGTGGCAGCTTCGGTGCTTCGAGTCTGCAGCAGGAAATCGGCCTGGGCACGGCCGAGTCGATCCGGAAGCTCACCGTCATCTGGCCGAGCGGCGACCCGTCGGCGTTCGAGGACGTGGCGCTCGACCGGGTTTATCGGTTGCGCGAAGGTGCGACCGCCCTGCGCGACGAGACCCGGATGCGGTCGGTCGGCGCGAAGGGGCTCGCGGCAGGACGACCCGTCCGGTAGCGCGCCAGGCGCTCGTCGCCGGCCGGGTGTGGGTAGTCGGCCAGTGCGCGGCGCTGCAGCATGAGCGCGGTCTCGAAGTCACCCTCGGCAGCGCGGACCATGGCCGCGGTTTCGAGCTCGAAAGGCGTCCGCGGCTGCGATGGCAACCTTCGTGGCTGGCGGGCTGCTTGCGGAGCCGTGGTCGCCTCGAAGCGAACGGCCATCCAGGTCAGCCGGTTCGGCTTGGGAGCCAAGTAGGTGCTTGCCCGCTTCGCAGGCAGCACATCGAAGGCCTCCGCGAGTGCGTGCTCGGCGGCATCATGATCACCGTCGAGGGCGAGTGCCCGCACCAGGGCGACGTGCGCGTCCTCGGATCGCGGCGTTCCGGCGAGGGCGTTTCGGTAGTGGCCAACGGCGGTGACCGGGTCGTCGACCACAAGAGCCCAGTCGCCGAGCGCCAGGTGGTTTTCGATCGAATCGTCGAGCGCCAGGGCCTGGTCGAGGAGTGCCTTGGCGGCCTCGGGGTCCGAGCGCAGAAGGTGCCTGCCAAGGAGGCGATGGGCACCGTCGAAGTCAGGGAAATGCTCGATGACGTAGCGAAGGTGGGATTCGGCTTCGTCGCCACGGCCGGCCTGGAACAGCGCCGTGGCCAGGTTGAAACGGACGTCGCGGCGTTCCGGCGCGACCGCTTCAGATTTGCGAAATGCGCGCATCGCCGCGGGGAGTCGCCCGGCCATCAGCGCCTGGCGACCCCGACGTTGCATGGCGGTCACGCTGACGGGCAGCGCCGTGAGACGCTCCATCCACGGATCGGCACTGATCAGGCTGACCCGGTCGATGGCGGATGCCGGGATCGACTCGAGAATGCTACGCGCTTCTTCCGAGCGTCCGACCGAACGCAGGGCCTCGGCGAGCGAATGCAGAAGCTGGAAGGCGTCGGGCTGCTCCTCGAGCAGCCTGCGAAGGCGCTCGATGGCGTCGGCCGCGCGACCGGAAGCCAGCTCGGTCAGGGCGAGCTCATAGCGCGCCAGGGCGTTCTCCTCATCGTGCTCGAGGGCCTCCGACAGGTGGGCTTCAGCACGGTCGAATGCGCCGGACTCGCGTGCGAGCCTACCGAGAAGCGTGAGGGGTTCGGGCTGTTCCGGCCGGAGTGAACGCGCATGTTCGAAGCGTTCACGAGCCGAGTCGGCGTCGCCGATCACCAGTTCGAGATGCCCGAGAAGATAGCTCCACTCGAACATGTCGGGGTCGAGGCGTGCTGCCTCGGCGTAGCACCATTGCGCCTGATCGAGATGCCGGTAGGCGTGGAAGAGCCGGCCCAATTGTCCGAGGGCCCAAGCCACGTCGGCATCCGTGGCTTCGGGATCATCGAGCACGCGGTCGAGCAGGGCGCGTCGCTCCCCGAACTGTGCCCGCACCGCCGGCTCCATGCTCTCGGCCGGGGGCATGGCCGGCGGCGTGATGTCGCGCGCGACCGGTGCGGGCGCACAGGCGGCAAGCACCAACACGATGACGACGGCAACTCGCCGCCCGAGCTTGGTCTGCCAGGCTATTGGAGGCCAGCTCATGGCCTGCCTTCCTGTGCGCCGGGATCACCGGTGCCTTCGACCAGGCGGTGGTAGCGATCGCTCATCAACGCCGACCAGGTCTCGACCTCACCGGTCGGCCACACCACCTCGACGCTCGGCGTCAGCCCCACCGGCTCCAGACCGATCAGCAAACGGGGATCGCGTGCCGCCAGAAAGCCGGAGGTCGTGCGCAGCCAGCGGGTGAGCTTGCCCGTACTGCCGCGGAGCGTGACCTTCGCACCGAGGGCGTCGCGACCGTGGCGGTCGATCAAGGAAAGGCCGATCCAGGGATTCGCCGTGCGCAGCGGGTTCTCGAAAACCTGCAGACGCCCGCGGTTGTTGAACACCAAGAGGTCGAGGTCGCCGTCGTTGTCGAGGTCACCAGGCGTCACGCCCCGGCTGACGTGAAGCGGGCCGAAGGCCGGCATCGTATGGCCGACCTCGGTCCAGCCCTGGCCGCCATCGTTGAGAAAGAGGAGGTTGGGCTCGCGGTAGGGAAAAGGGTCTCCGTCTGATCGCAGAGTCGGATCAGCGCGCACCGCCCCATTGGCCACGACGAGGTCGAGCCAGCCGTTGCGGTCGAGATCGAAGAAAGCGCAGCCGAAGCCGGTCCAGCGGAGGCTTTGGGTACCGAGCAGGGTCTGCAGGCTGACGTCTTCGAAGTAGCCGTCGCCGTCGTTTCGGTAGAGGGTGTTGGTCTCGCTGATCAGGTGAGTCATGTGCAGGTCGAGATCGCCGTCGTGATCGAGGTCCACAGCGTCGACGCCCATCGATGCCTCGGCGCGCCCCTGGCCGTCCACGGCGCTGCCGCGGATCATCGCCTCCTCGACGAAGGTGAAGTCGCCTGCGTTCATCCACAGGTGGTTGGGCGCTTGGTCGTTTGCGACGTAGATGTCGATACGCCCATCACCGTCGAAGTCGCCGGTCACGACCCCCAAGCCGGCGCCGTCGCGATCGATGCCGGCCGAGGTGGTGATGGTCTCGAACGTGCCATCCCCGCGGTTGCGGAAGAGGCTGTCGCGTGCCGGGGCGTAGCTCTGCGGACCGCAATACTCGCGCAGGCCCACCATGTCGAAGCAGGCCTTGTCGGACGCGAGGTCGTAACGCAGGTAGTCGACGACGTAGAGGTCGAGCCAGCCGTCACCGTCCAGGTCGACAAAGGCCGCGCTGGTCGACATGCCGCGGCCGGCCAATGCGCCATCACCAGCCTGTGCCGTGACATCTTCGAAGTGCTTGCCCTGGACATTGCGCAGCAGGATATTGGCACCGAGCTGCGTGAGGTAGAGATCGACCCATCCGTCGTTGTTGAAGTCGCCCGTCGCCACACCCATGCCGTAGCCTCGTTGATCCAGGCCGATGGCGTCCGTCGCGTCGACGAAGCGCAGAGACGAGGTAGCGTTGCGCTGCCTTTCTGTGCTCGAACTTTCTGTACGCGAGCTTTCGTTGCGAAAGAAGCGGTCGCGCGGCATGTTGCCTCGTGCGCCCGCGTCATGCGTGCCCAAGACCGCGCCCTGAACGGCGTAGAGGTCGAGATCACCGTCGCCATCGAAGTCGAGCAGGGCGCCGCCGCTGCCAATGATCTCGACATAGTAGAAGTCGCCACGGCCGCCGTTCTCGTGCACGAAGTCGATGCCGGCGGTCTCCGTACGCTCGATCAAGACCGCCTGCCGCGTCGAGCCCTGATCGGGTCGACCACCGGAGCACGCCAAGGCGGTGAGCAGCGCGAAGGCGGCTGGCGCGATCGTGAAGAAGGAAGATTGGCGCGGCATGATGAATCGAAGAACGGGCTCGCCCGATCGTACCGCCGTTGCCAGCTGGCGCCAAAGAACGGGCAAAGAACGGGGGCCGCAGCGCGCATGGCTACTGTCGATCGGCCGCTGATACCCAGGAAAGGTGAACAAACCCTGCAAAGTGGCGGTGTGAATGGACGCGGCATGGGCGGTGCGGTGGACAGACGGGAGCTGGCGTTGCTAGGCTCTCGTCCGTCCTGATCAGTAGAAGTCTGCTCCGCCAGGGAGCTGGTAGGCCTCTCGCCATAGGAACCGAGCCATGAACAGAATCGTTGCTGCATTCCTCGCAACCCTGTTGTTTGCGATCTTCTTCATCCCGACGGTACAGGGTCAGGATGCGGATGCGATCGAGTCGTATCGGCTCAAGCTGGAAACGGATCGTGAGCGTCTCTACGGCATGTCGCGCGAAGAGCGAAATGCCTACATGCAGCAGTACTTCGCCGCACCGACTCGCGAAGAGCGTCGCGCCGCCAAGGCGGCCCTCGAGCAAGTTCGCAAGGAGTGGGATCTCGCCGGCGCGCCAGAAGACTCGCCAGCTGACGAAGCGGGTGTACCCGGCAAGCCGTCCCGTGCCACGGTCGCGACCAAGGTTGCTGGAACCAGCATCCAATACGACACCGGCACGGTGTTTGGCATTAGCGGCATTGCGAGCCAGATGGTCGGCAATCGTTTCGATTCCGCGCTCAACACGTTGGGTACCATGTGCTGCGTGGCTGTCGAAACGACTGGCAGCATCACCATGATCACCTTCGATATGGTCAACACCTTCTTCGGATCCGTGGTCTTCAGCATCTACTCGAACATCGTGGGCACCATGGCGGACCAGGTGACCTCGATGGCGCGCCCCGGCATCATGACCGGGCTCAACACCCTGTCGGTCATGTCCCCGACGTCGATGAATGCCTATATGAACGGCACCTTTCTCGCCGGGATCTGGCAGTTCGATCCGACGATGACGGGGCTCGGCGTCGACACGGGCACCACGGGCGGACAGGGCTTTCACGGCATCAGCCTGAATGACGCCGCAGTCGGGACCATGTTGACCACGATCACCACCGGCGGGATGGGGCTCAACGCTGTCTTTCGGGTGTCGGGTGACGTCGTGACGCCGGTGGAGCTGATGAGCTTCTCGCTCGAAGAGGGCGCTGTCGAAGAAGGCGGCTCCTTCGAAGCGGGCAGCGGCCGGCCCTGATTGGGCGAGCGCTGCCGCTGGCCTAGCGTTTATCCTTTGTTGAATCAGCCCGTGGGTCTGGGACGCACGAAGCGATCGTGGCTCGGAACGGCGCTATGCAGGCCGGCCTGTGTCGGGTTGTTGTTGCTCGGCAGCGTGGCCTGCGGCGACAACGCGCCGCGGCCGAATGTCGTCTTGGTGACGATCGATACCACCCGCGCCGACCATCTCGAGATCTACGGTGGTCCGGCTCCGACCCCCCATCTCGTGGCGCTGGCGGCAGAAGGCATCGTATTCGAGCGGGCCTTCTCGCCGGTGCCCATTACCTTGCCCGCACACAGCAGCCTGATGACCGGCAAGGTCCCGTTTGCCCATGGTGTGCGCGACAACGGGCTCTTTGCCCTGGGTGAGGAGCAGAGTACCCTCGCGGAGCGGCTTTCCGACGCCGGCTATGCGACCGGGGCCGCCATCGGCGCCTTTCCCCTCACGGCGCAATTCGGCATCGACCAGGGATTCGACTTCTACGATGATCACCTGACCGCCCCCTTCGAGGATGTGTTCGGCGAGCGCGTGGTCCCCAAGACGCGCCTCTTTTTCGACGAGCGCCCCGCGGGCCAGGTGAATGCAGCGCTGCTGCCCTGGCTCGACGAGCACGCCGAGAGTCCGTTCTTCTTGTGGGCGCACTACTTTGATCCACACCATCCCCTGACGCCGCCGGCACCCTACGATCAGCGGCATGCCCACGACCTCTACGCGGGCGAGATCGCGTATGCCGACGAAGCCGTGGGCGAGCTGGTCGACGCATTACGCCGTCAGGGGGTCTACGACCGGACCGTCATCGTGGTGACGGCTGACCACGGCGAAGGTCACGGCGAGCACAACGAATCGACCCATTCGCTCCTCGCCTACAACTCGACCCTGCACGTACCGCTGGTCATCAAGCCCGCGGCTGCCATGGTGCGTCCTGTCGCAACCGGGCAGCGCATCGCTGCGCGGGTCGGGCTGATCGACATCATGCCGACCCTGCTCGATTGGCTCGGTCTGTCGATTCCGAACGACTTGCAGGGACGTACGCTGGCCCCCTACCTCGAACCTGGGGCGACGCCGATGCGCGACCGCACCCTCTACGCCGAGACCCTTTCGCCACGGATCAGCCATGGTTGGGGGGAGCTGCGGGCGCTCTTCGTTGGTGTCTGGAAGTACATTCACGGCCCGCGCCCCGAGCTCTTCGACCTGGCACAGGATCCACGCGAGCGGAACGACCTCCTCGGTTCGCACCCAGAGGATGCCGAGCGCGCACGGGTGCAGCTCGAGCGCTACCTTGCTGACCACGCCGTGCCCGGGCTCGACAGCTCGATCGCCATCGACGAGGAGAGCGCCCGCCGGCTGATGGCGCTCGGCTACGTGCAGCCGAGCGGTGTGACGGTCGGCGCGATCACCGAAGCCCTGAGCGAGGACGGGGATCCGCCCCAGGACCGTGCCGTGACCATCGGCATGTACAGCGAGGCGAAGCAGCTCATCTTTGCCGGCCGATTGCTCGACGGGCGCGAGAATCTCGAGCGTTTGTTGCGCCTCGACCCGGACAACTCTCACTATCTCGACCTGCTCGCCACGGTCGAGTCACGGCTGGGACGCACGGATCGCGCGCTCGAGCTCCTCGAGTCGATTCCCCACGATGCCCTGGTACCCACTCGGGACAAGGTGCTCGAGTCGGTCGGCAGGCTCCTGCTCGCCAAGGGCGACATGCAAGGCGCGCTGGAGCGGTTTCGTGATGCCCAGGCCTTGAACCGGACGGCCACGGGGCAAACAGCGGTGGCAGAGCTCTATCGACAGCTTGGTGACGCGACGCTGGCGGAGCGCCATCTCGAGATGGCGCTCGAGGCCGATCCGAGCTACGCGCCCGCCCGCCTGGTCCTGGCCGTCATGCTGGCGTCACGCGACGATCGTGCTGCTGCACGGGACCACTTCGAGCGCGGTCTCGAGGATCACCCATTCTCGCCACGCGGTCACTACAACTATGGCGTCTTCCTGTACTCAGAGGGCGAAACCGAAACCGCCCTCGAGCACATTCGGCGCACGATCGCGCTCGAGCCGGACTACCACCAAGCGCGGTACGCGCTGGTCGAGATGCTGGTCTCTGAAGAGCAGGAGGACGCCGCGCTCGAGGCCTACCTATCGCTCGCGCAGCGGGCTCCCGGCAACGACTTCACCGAACGTGCAGCTGTGCTCTTGGAGCTCGACCTATGACGTTGCGCTGCACGGTCAGGGCGACGGCACTCGCCATGATCGCGTTGGTGTCGGCCGGCTGCGATCGCGGACAGCCGGAGCCAGCCCCAGCTGCCAGCGACCTCGTGCTCGCGACCTTCGAAGGCGGTGCGGTCACCCTCGCCGACCTCGACGATCACCTCGCGCGAACCGCTGCCGACTTGACCTGGGATGCCGAAGTGGGAAGCCCGGATCGCCTGGAGGCGTTGGTCGAGCGCATCGCGCTCGAGCGCATCGTGCTTGCAGGTCCGCTGGCTGAGGCTGTGCCACAAGCGGCGGTGGAGGCGCGGGTGCTCGACATCGAGCGCCGGGTCGCGAGCCGGCGGGCGCTGGCCGGTGAGCCATTGGCGCCACCGACGCGTCGGGACCTCGAGACGTTCCTCGCCGAGAATCGTGAGCGCTTCGACCGTCCCGAACGGCGACGTGTGTTCCACATCTTCATGCGGTCGACTGCGGCCTCCGGTGAACGCGCCGAGATTCGAGCCGCGTTGGACGATCTTGCCGCACGGGTCGGCGCTGGCGAAAGCTTCGCGCTGCTGGCCCGGGAACACTCGGAGTCTGAATCCCGGCACCGTGACGGCTTTCTCGGCGAGGTCGAACGTGGCCGCTTTCCCGCGGACTTTGACCGCGTAGTCTTCAGCCTCGGCGAAGGCGCGGTCAGTCGGCCGGTTTTCACGGCGGACGGTGGCCATCTCTTTTTCGTTGCGGACGTTTTGCCGGCTCGCGAACCCACTGTCGAGGGCCTCGGCGTGTTGCTCTACCAGGCCTGGCTGGCGGAGCGCCAGCAGGCACGGCTCGAGGCGCGTGCGCGTGCGCTCCTCGAAGCGCGAGGCGAGGCATGGCTCGCGGCGGAGGATTTGGACGAGATCCTCGCACGCGAACCGCCGCCGGTCGTTCTCTTCGAGGTCGGCGACGTGGTCTTCCGGCGTGGTGAGCTAGGGCGTTTGCTACGTGACGCGGGCGTGGCCGAGGAAGCCGCCGACCATCGCTTGGAGCAGGCACGTCAGATTCTTCGACGCACCTACCATCAGGAAGTCATTCGTCAGTACGACACCGCTGCCGACCTCGTCGCCCAAGACGATCTGGCGCGCGAACGGGCGCGGGTGACCATGGAGCTGGCGATCGAGCGTGCGCTGCGCGCAGCGTTGGCTGCGGACGAGGAACGTCTCGTCGATCATCACACGCGAAACCAAGGCCGCTTCAGCACCCCGGTGCGGGTGTGGCTGACCCGGGCCCGCTTTCCCGATCCGGATACGGCGCGCGTCGCGGCACTCGAAGCCTCGATCGACGATCTCGACGGCGGCGTCCTCACCCTCGAAGAGCTTGCCACCCGCTATGGCGGCACGGTCGAGACGCTCGCAGCGCGCACCGCGCGCCGTCTCCGTGTCGAGGACCCTCGGGCCATGCGCTTTGCCTTCGCCCTCGCGCCCGGTGCCCATGCACCACCGTACGCGACTGATGGTGCGGTTCACGTGCTGCGGGTCGACGAACGAAGGGACGCGGAAGCTGCACCGTTCGCGTCGGTACGAGCGGCTGTGGTCGAGGATCTTTATCGCCAGGAGAGCGGTGACCTCTATGCCGTTTGGAGTCAGGAGCTCCTGAGAGAGCACCGCTTTGCAGCCGATCGCGAGCGCCTGGCACGCGGCGCCCGACTGCTTGCACGACTGCCGAGCTAGCGCTCGAGTCCGTTGCCCGATTCGATCGAGAGTGATGTGAGCCAGTCGCTCGCGACTTCTTCTTGCAGCGCGTCCAGGCGTTCGGCAATGAGCGCGCGACGCACTTTCCCGCGACTCTCCTCGAAGGTCGAAGGACGGGAAGGCGATTCGGCGTCGAGGCGCAGGATCCACAACGCGTCTTCTGTGGTGATCAGCTCACTCACGACGTCGACCTCGAGCGAGTCTGCAGCCCGTGCCAGGTCGATGCCGAGCCGCGCGGTCAGTGCCGGCTGCTCGATCGCCCCGAGCTGTCCTCCTCGCGTGGCGGACGGATGGACGGAGTGGCGTCGTGCTGCCTCGGCGAAGGCGATACGACCGGCGCGGATGTCACGAAGGACGGACACCGCTCGCGCGACGTCGGCACGTGGGGCGTCGGCATCACGCGGAAGCTGAATCAGCGAGATCACCGCCTCGGCGGGATGGACGAAATGTTCGGCATGGTCGTGGTGGTGGGCACGAAGCGCCGCCTCCGTCGGTGGTTCGAAACGTGCGTTCACGAGCGCTGCGAGCTGATGGCTGGCCAGGATCTGGCGGTGCTGCCAGCGTTGGCTCTCCCGGGTCTCGTCATCCGCACGCCAGCCCGACTCGGCGCGAACCTGTCGCGCCACCTGGCCGCGGACGAAGGCGCTTACGGCGGTCTCCAGGCGGGCGGGGGAAATCTCCGCGAGCGCTTCGCGGGTCCGCGCCCCTGCCACGGCCGCCAGCTCGGCGATCGTCAGGCTGCCACCCCGATAGCGCACGGCGATCGACATGTCCGACAGCGCATTCTCCGGTCCGTTGTTTGCGGATTCGTCGGCCGTTGGCGAGGCTGCCTCCGGTCGTACCGGGTTGTCGAGCATCTTCCGGGCCGCAAGCGCGTCCAGCTGCTCGACCTGTGCTTTCCACTGCGCGTCGAAAGTCCGGCGCCGGAGCCGGTTGGTGATTCGTGCTCGCCACGCCGATGCGTCCACGGACGCTGCCTCGAGAATGTCCTCGCAGTGAAGAAGGGTGAGACCGTCGGGGGATTCGATCGGTGCGCTCGTTTCACCGATCGTGAGGCCCTCGATGATCCGCTCGACTTCCGCAGGGAAGGTGCCGGGGCGCACGTTGCCCAGGAGACCGTCGCGCCAGCGCGTTTCGGACTGGGAGTGCTGGGAAGCCATCGCAGCGAAATCGGCACCGTCGTCGATCGCCTGTCGGATCGCGGCCATCTGCTCACGGACGTCTCGACGATCGCGATCACTGTCCGGCCAGCGCAGAAAGAGGTTGCGCAGCCGAACGCGGCGTGGCCGATCTCGGGGTGGCGCCGCGAGCAGGGCAGCATCGATCGCCTCTTCCGAGACGGCGATATGGGCGGTCACCCGGGCGCGCAGCCAGGCAAGGGCCTCCTTGCCGTCCGCCCGCATCAGCTCGACCCGTACGTCGGGTCGATCGGCGATGCCGCTCGACTCGGCCGCGTTCGCGAGGGACGAGACCAGGACCAAGCCGTCGATCGCGGCCTGTCCTCGTAGGAATGGCGCGTGGGCGCGAAATGCCTTCCAGGATGCAAGCTCGTCGGCGGTCACCACGACGCGATAGGTGGCGGCCGTGGGCTGCGTCGCCCGCGGCACGGCCATTCCAGGCATCGTGAGCGCCAGGAGAAGAATGGCGCCCAGGCCGACGCGAAAACGGGACAAGACCATCGTTCGCACGTTCTTCATCGCGTTGCCAGCATGGCACGGACGCGCGACCAGCGGGGATCGGAACGAATCCGTACGTTGGTCTCGAGGCGATCTGCGATCGACTCGAGCCGGCGATGGATCTGCTCGGCACGTTTAGGCCGACTGGCGCGGATCTCGAAGACTTCGAACAGGCTGCCGAAGAGCTGATCGAGATCGCCAGCGGCAGCAGCGAGACGGGCACGCAGCAGAACCCCTTCGAGGCCGGGACGCAACGCAAGCTGTGGCTCGAGAAGCGTCAGCGCCGCGCTAGCCTCTCCCGGATCACCCGACTGCTCTCGCCATCGGATCCGCAGCCGGACGGCCATCGGGGAGATCGGGTGGTCGGCCGGCACCGCCGCCAGGGCATCGTCGAGCTCGCTGAGCCCGTGCCAGTCCAGGAGGCGAGTTCGCTGCCATGCTCGGTGAACCACGTCCAGGTGCGGCTCGTTTCGGAAGGCCGTTGCGCGGTCTGCCCGAACGCCCTCGGGTCGAAGGGCCTCGAGCCGAAGAAGGGCTGCAAGCGCCTCGGTGCGCACGATCTCGGGCAGGCCGTCCGCAGCTCCTTGAATTAGCGCGTCCAGGGCCCTGATCGCGCGCGGCACCTGGCCCGAAGCTGCAGCTCGCAGTGCCTCGGCGACGGACCGTAGCCCTGGATCGTCGATCGCAGCGAAGGCGCTCTCGGTGCGCCGAGCCTGGCCCAAGGTCAGCATCTGACGAAGCGGGAAGAGGTCTTCCCGATCGCGTTGCAGCGCTCGGATGGCGTCGTGGGGCGCGGCGATACGTGCTGCGCTTCCGCGCGCCTGGCCGCGAACCTGGGGCGCCCGGATCATCATCAGGTTGCGCCCGTCGGTCGAGATCTGCGCCCCGGCAGCCAGGGACTCCGTCGCTGCATCGTCGAGCCATCGATTCAGCTCGAGGTGGGCTGGTCCTTCGACGCCAATGGTTCGCCAGGCTTCGGCGTTCTGAGCCGTCGAAGCCTGCGCGAAATCGATCGAGGTCTGGGATGCCAACAACAGGACGGCACCGGTGGGCAGGGGCCGCGCCACTTCCACGTATCGAAAGGCGGAGCGCAGGGTCGCGATCTGGGATCGCAGCAGCGCGTCGTCCAGGAAGTTGAGTGCGACCCATTGGAGGAGCATGCCGCCCGGCTCGAGACGCGAAGCAGCCAACTCGTAGAACTCGCGCGTAAAGAGGCTCGCCGCGCCCAGTGTCCACGGGTGCGAAGGCTGCGAGATGATCAGGTCATAGCGTGCACGGCGCGTGGTCAGCGCATTGCGGGCGTCATTGACAATCACGTTCAGCCGCGGATCCGCCAATGGATCGTCCGCGCGCCACGCCGCAAACGCACGGTTGGCCCGCATCACCTCGAGCTCGATCTCCGCAACGTCGACACGCGCCACGCTTCCCGGCAGCGCGCGGGCCGTGATGCCGGCGCCGAACCCGATGACCAGCGCGCTCTCGGCCTCGGGGCGCAAGGTGGCGGGCAGCAGGGCGAGCCAGTGCGCCACGGCAAAGCGGGCCGGGCGGCTTCCTGGTGCCTGAATCGATGATTCGGGAAGTCCGTCAGCGAGCAGACGCTGCTCGCCGCCTTGGTCGAGCAGAAGAATCGTGGCGCTCCGGCCAACGCCAAGGTACGAAACCTGCTCCGACGAGAACGCGGTGAACGAATGGGGGCGCACCAAGAGCGCCCACGGCGTTTCGATCGGTACCAAGACCAGGGCGACGGCGACTGCCGCGGTCGCGATCACGCCAATCCACGACCGACCGCCCCCGCCGCGACCGCCCCCATCGCGACCCTTCGCGCCGAGGAAGGCCAGGG
>CALFAM010000289.1 GCA_937948815.1 uncultured bacterium | reverse complement strand
CGAGCCGGCGGCGGGCGAGCTGCTTGCTCGCTGGCACTACACCAAAGCCGACAGCGACCTCTTCTGAGCTCTCTTCTGTGATCGCTTCTGGGCGCGGCTCCTCGAGATCGAAGATGGTTCCGATGTCCAGCCGGCGCACGCCGCGTCGGCTGGCTCGGTCTTGGCGGGATGATGCTACGGCAGGAGCTGGTCGTCGAGGATGGCCCCGTGCAGGCCGACACTGAACAGACCGAGGGCCTGGAAGGTCGAGGTCACGTAAGCCTGCGCCAGATTGTCGCCGTAGACCGCTTGGGTCGCACTGCTGCGAAGATCGTAGATGATCCAGCCAAACGGCAAATCCGCGACATCGAGCTTCGGCACGACATCGGCACCGGCCACATTGTTCACGACCAGAGCATTGACAGCATTCGGCAACGTGAGCGCCGCAGGCAGCATGAAGTTTTCCTGCTCGTCGAAGACACCCACTGGGAAGTCGATGTTCCCGAGGGGAAAGAAGGCAGGACGCGTACCGCAATCAACGACGGCGCCCGGCATCCCGGTCTCGCGCCAGATCAAGTGCCGCGTTTGATTGAAGCCTGCCCCGCGAGCAAAGCGCGCCGCAAAGGTCGAGGGCAGGGGCTCACGACGGTCCACCGGCATCCCTTCTTCTGGAATGGTGTACTGCCCGTAGAAGGTATGGGGTCCCGGGAAACCCGCCTCGAGATGAACAGCCGGGAATCCCTGGGAGAAGTTGTTGGACGGATCGGCCAGAAAGAAGTCGCCGAGCAGGATGTTGTCTTCGGTTGCGATGGTGTCAAAGTAGCCAGGCGCCATGGGTGAGTCGACAAAGAGCGGGCAGTCCTGGGCCGCGTCGATGGTGATGTAGCCGACGGCGATCTCGGGACCGCGCTGCCCGGAGCCGGCACAGCCCGAGCTACCCGGCAAGGCTCGGCCGGAATAGGCGGCTTTGATCTCGTTGACGACGATCTCGGGAAGCGGTTCGTAGAACGGCGGCGGACCGGGCATCGTGCTCTGGTTGCACTCCGTTTCGAAGGTTGGAAGACCGCTCGACCCGATGCCGACGGGGCTGTTTCCACTACCCAGGCCGGTCTGGGGCAGACGCCCGAAGCAGAAGATGTCGCGCAAATTGATGGTTTGGATGTCAAATCCAGTCAGAAAGATATCAAACCCGAGGAGCGGTACGTTCCAGTCGGTCCACAGATTGACCCGCACGAGGGTCGAGTCCGCAACCGTATTGGTGACCGCAAAGAGGGTCGTGACGCCCGCAGTGGCGTTGGCGCAAGCCGCATCACTGACATCGACCTCGAAGTACGGAATCAGGATCGTGGCCGCGGGAACGTAGTCGATGACACCCAGCTCGGCCTGGGCCATGGGCGCGGTGAAGAGCGCAGCGAAAAGGATGAATACGGCGAGAGGCGCGGCGCGCATGGGGGACCCTCCAAGTGCCGCACGAGCCTTTGCGGTCAGCTGCCGAGGAGTCTCGCGTCGGCGGGAAGGCGGTATGCCGGAGAAGGACGCCTCAGAGGGCGCCACGTTGGGCCGACGGAAGGGGCGACTGAAAGGGCTCGTGCGTGGCCCGAGTTTACCCGCTCTCCGCGGGGCGGCTCCAGAGGTCGGAACCCGTGGCGCTGACGCCGCGCAGGCGATAGGAGCTGCCCGGAAGGTGGCCAGGCAGTGCGGGAACCACCCCCTGCGATCCGGCTCGAACAGCGTGACCCGCCGCGGGAAAGCCCTCCGGCGAAGCCGAGAGCTCGATCCAAGCTGGCATTGATCGTGTGCGAGGGGCACGCCGGTCCGTGTCTTCGGGCGCGCGCCGGTCGCCCAGCAGACGCCCGGCGGCGGCGAGCATTCGGCTGCCGATCACGCCATACCAACGCCGGCGAAAGCGCTGTGCCGACGCCTCGAACCAACGCGCGGCGCGAGGCTCGTGGCGCGTGCTCTGTCCCCACAGGTGGACGGCGCGCGCATCGGGGACGAGTCCAGCGCGGCCACCCGTGGCCGCGAGCCGCATCAGCCAGTCTGTTTCTTCGAAGTAGAGTCGGTAGGACTCGTCGAAATCACCCACACGGTCCCAGGTGTCTCGGCGCACGGCCAGCAGCGCGCCGGAGAGCTGGCGCATCGGGAGGGGCTTGCTTGCGGACCAAAAGGCGTGCGCCCGCTTCTGCCAACGGGCTCGCACAGCGCGCGACGCCACACCTGCGCGCGCGCACAGCACGGCGAGCTCGCTCGCAAGCGTGCGGCGGTCCGGGGGTGGCTGGAGCCAGGCACCCGCGTGATCGAGAGAGAACCGCGGCCCGACCGCTTCCAGCCCCTCGTCGAGGCCGCGTTGGAGCGCCCTGAGGCATCCGGGCAAGACCTCGATGTCGGGGTTGGCGAGCAAGAGTATTTCGCCGCGACTCGCGCGCACGCCAGCGTTGAGGCCAGCAGAGTAGCTCCGATTTCCTGCGGCATCGAGGAGGGTGGCGTCGAGGTCTCGGAGCTGCGCGCGCTCGGAATCCGTCGATCCATTGTCGACGATCAGGGCTTCGAAGGGGATGCCGTGTTGGTGAGCATCAACGCGGAACGAGTGCAGGGCGCGAGCGGCCAGCTCCGGCGCGTGGAAGTGGACGATGACGGCCGATGCGGTCACGCGCACTGAGCTTGCTACCCGCCTAGGCATTCGACGTGCCGACGACCGGAGAGAGATCGTCGGCACTCTCGTCGCCGGCCACATGAGCGTCGCGCGTCGCCAACGTGCGCGAGAGATCCGTGGCAGGCGCCCCTGTAGACCACTGGTGGGGCATCGTGACCAGCCCGAATGCATAGCGACTCTGGCGCACCGAGAGCGCGGCGGGAAAGATCTGGCTGTCGTAGATGTGAAGCCCCGACTCGTCGAGCAAGAAGAGATAAAGATCGAAGGCACCCTTGACCAGGGCCAGCGATGGAACATCCAAGATCGCGCGGCCTTCGCGGCCGCTGAGAAAGAGCTCGGGTTCCTGCTGATGGCTCCCGAAGGCACAGACCTCGATTCCGTCGCTCGCGCGGTTGATGCCGACGCCGAAATGGATCTGGCGATCCGCTCGATCGGCCTGCCAGCCCACGCTGATGCGGAGCGCTACGCCACTGTCGACGACAACCGGCGTGCCTGCGGTCGGCACCTGCTCACCAATCATCATCGTCGTGATCCGCGCCGGCCCCTCTCCCGACGACGGAGCTTGGGAGGAATCGGCCTTCACTGCGCCCGTGGCGACTGACGCCGAGCGCTCGCCTACCGGCTCGCGTTTCTGCTCGAGGAAGGCTTCGTAGGCTGGCACCACCTCGCTGCTCGGGCCGAGACCGGCAACCTGTCCCTCACGCAACCAGAGGGCGCGGCGGCAGAAGGCCGAAACGTAGTACATCGCGTGCGAGCAGAAGAGCAAGGTGCCGCCTGCGGCGAGAAACTGGCGAAGGCGGTCCATGCACTTCTTCTGAAAGTAGCCGTCACCGACGGAGAGTGCTTCGTCGACGATCAGGACGTCGGGGTTCACCTGCACCGCAATGGAGAACGCCAGGCGCATGGCCATGCCCGTGGAATAGTGCTTGACGGGCTGATCGATGAACGTACCGAGCTCGCTGAAGGCGATGATCTCGGGCGTCGCGCGCGAGACCGCCTCCTGCGACAGCCCGAGCATGGCACCGTTGAGCGCAATGTTCTGACGGCCCGTGAACTCGGGATGAAAGCCTGAGCCCAGCTCGAGAATCGCTGCGATCGCGCCCTCGACCCGAATCTGACCTGTCGTCGGCGGAGTGATTCCGGCAAGGATCTTCAGCAGCGTCGACTTGCCGGCGCCGTTCTCGCCCACCACACCGATGGCTTCCCCACGAGGCAGCTCGAACGAGATTTCCCGCAGCGCGTGGTGCGCGTGGTGACGTTGGCCGCCGACCAACCGCTCGGCGATGCGATCCCAGGGTCGCGCATAGCTGCGATAGGTCTTGGAGACCTGGTCGACGACGACGGCCGGCGTCATGGACGCTCGGGTGGGTGTTGGGCGGTGCGAAGGACCATGATCATGCTCGTTGGAAACACACCCATCGCTGAGGCATGCCTCGTGCGGGCGCAGCCGATTGTACGACGCCTACCCGTCAGGGATCGCCGACCGTCGCATCCCAGGCGGAAACGTCCCCGGATTCGAAGCCGTCCGCAAAGAGGTCGGGCGCGGTGCCACCGACCAGGCGGTGGGCGTCGAGGCCACTATGGGCTGCGCGGTAGAAGACATCGCCGTGGAAGTAGCCGCGCCAAGGCTTGATGTTGTTGAAGCCTGTGGCACAGTCCATGTAGTACCAACCCCAATAGCCGGCGGAGCTGACACTGGGCGAAACGTCGAAGGCTGCGGCCGGCGAGGTGACGTCGAAGAGATACTCGCGCTGGGGCGCGCAGCCGCTTCGGCGGCTGTTTCCCACGTAGAGAAAATCACGTGAGCCGGTCGTCGAGGCACTGAGCGTGGTCTCGTTGCCACCGGTGGGGTCTGGGGTGCTGAGGGTATTGATGGGCGCACCGAGGGAGCAAGGGCCAGCGGCCATCGCGCAACTGACATCGTAGATCTTGGTCGTGGCTGGAAACTGGGCCGCCAGGTACAAGTGACCCCGAGACCTCCAAAGCGCGAGATCTGTGGCGATGTCTGGAAAGGTCCCGATCGTGCCACTCAGCTTGATTGCAGGGTCGAGGGGCTGTGACATGTCGTAGAGGGTCACGTTCGAGCTCACGACCCCGGGCGGGATCACGGCAACGAATGCACCGCTGCCGGCCAAGCTGGTGATGCCACTGAACGACCCGACCTCGCCTTGGTACACACTGCCGCAGTTCGTCTGACCCGGACTGTCATCGAGGCAGTGGTCGAGGCTGGTTGCCGCGCTCAGGTTGTAGCGAATCAAGCCTCCGCCCGTCCCGGCATGGGCAACGAAGGCCCAGAACGTTCCTCCGTCCGGAACCACGTGAATCTGACGTGCGGAGATCCCGCGATCCTGGTAATGAACCTCGGGTGCAGACTTGTTCCGCATGTCCCAGATCGTAAAGCCCTGCACGCCGACGCTGACGGCCACGAGATCATCCGTGGCGGCGCGAACATGGTTCACGAAGAAGCTCCCCCCATTGTCCGTGGCGCCCCAGAACGGCAAGGTGGTGCGGGCGGTTCGGCGGCTGCGCGGCCGGTTGGGACGACTGGGCAACGACCCGAGATCGTAGACCTCCAGGTTTCGCCCAGCAGCGGCAAATAGGTACCGCCCCGCTACGTCGAGATCGTGGTAGAAGCTCTGCGCGAATACGGGATCGTTGTCGACATCAAAGTCGGCGTTGTCACCGTAGATGGCAACGGGCTCGAGCTGCGAGCCAATCCACCGCTCACTGGGCGCCTCTTCGATCGGTGACTTGTCGGGGTCGAACTGCCCACGCGAGGGGGCGGCGAGCAAGACACCCAAAGCTGCGGAGCAGAGGATGACGCGTGTCAGGAGCGGCGATGCGATCGCTCGGGTGGCGAAGACTGGGGTGGCAAAGACTGGGGCGGCGAAGGGGCGGTACGAAGGTCGCGGCACGGTGGATCCTCCAGGCTTTTCGCGCGCGCAACCAGGTCGCTGCAGACGAGATCTCGACCGAAAGTCGCGTGCGCTCATCCAAGTTAGGTGAGGAGCGCGTTGCTCAACATAGAAGCGCAATGCGTATGGCAGAACGCCTCAACCAAGGTAAGAGAAGCCCAGAAGGGAATAGAAGAGAGACAGAGAGGTCCCCAGAAACGCGCAGCCTCTGGAGACCTCTGAGACCCGCGAGCAAGCGTCGCGGGTCTGGGTCAGGGGATCCCGTGGGTCAGGGGATCTTCGTGGGTCAAGAGTCGCCGACGGTCGACGACCAAGCTGTCAGATCGCCCGACTCGAAGCTATCCGCGAAGATGTCGGTGCTCAAGGTGGCGGACGATTGATTGCTGTTGCCGACGCCGGTGAGCGCGAACACCTGGATCTGGTACGTGTAGAGCGTGTTGGTGTCGACCGAGGTGTCCGAGAACCCGTTGCTGTTGATCGGCAGCGTGGCAATGGGGAGGAACGGCTCTCCGACACCCGAGCGGCGCAACACCCGATAACCGGTCTCGTTGCTGGCTCGGTCGATCCAGGTCAAGGCGATGGCGTTCCCGGACGCCGTCGCCACGAGGGTTGTCGGCGATAGCGGTGCGGAGCAGGTATCGCCGGCGGCCACCGTCAACGCATTGGCATTGGTATCCGCCAAGACATCGAGATCGAGTCCGCGACGAACCCGCAGAACCGGCTCGAAAGCGCCTGCCGCACAGTAGATGTGCTGGGTGATGGGCGTCGCCGAGATCTCCTCGTGGATGCCATCACCGTCCCAGTCGAACTCGTACGCCTGCGGGGTGCCGAGCACGTTGACCGAGAAGCTGATCACGTCGCCCGTGTCAAAGAAGCAGAAGCCTAGCGGGCACGTCGCGCGGAAGCTGGTGATGTCGAGCGGCTCGACCGTCACGTCGATGTTCACCGGGTCGCTGGTCAGCGGACCTTCGACACAATTACGCACCTGTACCGTCACGTCGTAGTTACCCGAAAGCGTGTACGTGTGCTGCGGGTTCGGTCCAACGACCGGGTCGCTGATGAAGCCGGTGACCGTACCGTCGCCGAAGTTCCAATTCCACTCGGTCGCGCCATCGGCTTCGACGTGGAACTGAACCGTCGAGCCAGTGAAGGGATCGGCGGTGGGGCCGTTGGTGAACGCCAGTTGGGGCAAGGCGGAAATCGTGACAGGGCTGCTCGTGGCCATCGCCGGCGGTCCGACCGCATTGTCGACCGTTACCGTGGCGGTGTAGTTGCCCGCGGGGAGCGTAGGCGAAACGTCCCACATGAACGGATTGCCCGTGCCCGTTTCCTGAATCCTGCCCGCAGTATTCTTCACTTCCCAGTCGAAGCTCAGTGGCGTCTGGCCAGTTGCACCCTCGGCTGTGAACGTCACTTGCGAACAATTGAGCGCTGCAGCCACATCCGACGAGACCGACGAGACATCCGGCGCCGGATCAACCACATTCACGGTCGCCGTGGCCGTGTTGCTCGGGCCAGCGGCGTTGGTCGACACCAGGGTCACCTGCTTGCTGCCTTGCGACCCGAAGACGACCGTCGGATTCTGCGCCGTCGAAGTCGATGGCGTGCCGTCTTGGAACGTCCACGACCACTGATCGGGCGCGCCCGTCGAGGTGTCCGTGCAGACGACAGACTGGCCGACGAAGGGATTGACCGGGGCGCACGTGAAGCTTGCGATTGGCGGCGAGCCGCCCGTGAGCTTGTGGGCATCGAGACCACTGTGCGCCGCGCGGTAGAACGTGTCGCCGTGGAAGTACCCACGCCAAGGTTTGATGTTGTTGAAGCCGGTATCGCAGTCCATGTAGTACCAGCCCCAATAGCCCTCGACGTTGACGCTCGGCGAAATGTCGAACGCGGCTGACGGCGTGGTGACATCGAAGAGATATTCACGCTGGGCCGCACAGCCACTGCGACGGCTGTTGCCGATGTAGAGGAAGTCACGCGACCCCGTCGACGAGGCACTGATCGTGGTCTCGTTACCACCGGTCGGATCCGGCGTCGTCAACGTACGGACCGGCGCCGGCAGGCTACAACTGCTCGTCAGCGCGCAGCTGAGATCGTAGATCTTGGTGGTCGCCGGGAACTGTGCCGCCAGGTAGAGCTTGCCAGCAGATTGCCACATCGCAATGTCGGTCGCGATGTCGGGGAAGGTCCCGAGCGTGCCCGCGTTGATCCGAACGACCGGGTTGAGCGGGTTGGACATGTTGTAGAGCGTGAGCCGCGAGGCGGTGACGCCTGGCGGAATGATCGCCACGAAGTCGCCGGTACCCGCGAGGGCGGTGATGCCGGAGAAGGTTCCGACCTCGCCCTGGTAGACACTGCCACAGCTGGTTTGGACCGGGCTGTCGTCGAGGCAATTGCTGAGACTGGTCGCCGCGCTCAAGTTGTAGCGAATGAGGCCGCCGCCCGAGCCCGAGTGGGCGACGAATGCCCAGTAGGTGCTGCCGTCTTGAACGATGTGAAGCTGCCGCGCGACGACACCTTTGTCCTGGTAGTACACCCGCGGCGACGCCTTGTTCGTCGTATTCCAGATCGAGAAACCCTGCTCGTCGACGCCGATCGCGACCAGGTCGTCCGTGGCTGCCCGGATGTAGTTGACGAAGAAGCTTCCACCGCCGTCCGCGTTGCCCCAGAACGGCAGGGTGGTGCGCGCGGTTACGCGCGAAGTCGGGAGGTTGGGGAGGTTGGGCGCAGTGGAGACATTGTAGATCTCGAAGTTGCGACCTGCCGCGGCAAAAAGGAAGTTCCCGGCCACATCGAGATCATGGAAGAAGCTCTGGCCGAAAGAGAGATTGTTGTCGACATCGAAGTCCGAGTTGTCCCCGATGATCGCATAGGGCTCGAGCTCTGAACCTGCGTAACGATCGAGAGGCGGCTCATCGATAGGCGACTTATTCGGATCAAACTGGGCAGCGAGCGTCGCTGGAATGACCAACGAGACGGCTGGTGCCACGAGAAAAAGAGCCAGCCAGGTGGCGCGGCAGCGCAACGGCATGGTGGGAACCTCCTTGATGTCCGGCTGCGACGGCTCGGACCGATTTCGAACGCGTGGTCCGAGTGTATCCAAAAAAGACTGCGGTGACGCACTCGGGGGACCGAGCGGCACACAAGACGGAGGGAAAGGAAAGGAAGGGAGAGGAGCAGAGTCAGAAATGTCTCCAGGAGGAAGGATCCCCCTGGAGACATTCAAGGCATCAGTGTCGGTGACCGAAGCCACCGTCACTGACTACACCTTACGGAGCGACGGGCTCGCCCGGATTGTCTTCGATCGGCATGTTCGCGTTATCCAGCTGGATACCGTCGAAGCCGACGCTGAAGCGGCCGAGGGCCTGAATCGCGATCGAGAGCCAACCCTGGGCGAAGTCATCGCCGTAGGTCGGGTTCGTCGCTTCACTCTGCAGGTTGTAGTAGACCCAACCGAAGTCGAAACCACCGTCCTCGAGCTGAGGCACCTGCGCTCCACCGGAGGTGTTGCCGATGACGAGAGCGTTGGTCTCATTCGGGAGGTTGATGGCGACCACCTCAGGCGGCAGCGGGTTGGACGGGCCAGTCTGCGGCGTCGGCGTGAACGGGTTCTCCATTTCGTCGAACACGATCACCGGGCCACCGCCCGTGGTGTTGGTGAAGCCGAGCGGGAACCAGGAAGGCGTCGAGCCGCAAGCAACGGCGTTGACCTCAGGTCCACCCTCGCGCCACACGTAGTGCGTGGTCTGCTCGAAGCCACCAGCCTGGACGAAACGGCCAGCCATGGTGGTGGGGAGCGGCTCGCGACCATCGACGGCCGGACCTTCGCCGTTGGCGATGGTGTAACGACCGTAGAAGGTGTGCGGGCTGTTGGTACCGGCGCCGCCCTCGATATGGACCGAGGTGAAGCCCTGCGAGAAGTTGTTGCCCGGATCGGCGAAGAAGTAGTCACCCCAAAGGACGTTGTCCTCGTTCGCGATCGGATCGGCGCCACCGAAGTAACCCGGGTTCGAGGGGAACTCGACCGAGCACTGGGAGACGTTATCGATCGTGATGTAACCGCGAGCAATCGTGTCACCCTGGACGGAACCAGCGCAGTCGCCAGTACCCGCGCCTGCTGCGCCGGTGTGCCAATCCTTGAGCTGCTGGATCAGCAGGTCGGAGAAGGGCTGCACGTAGAACGGACCGTCACCAGGCGTCGCCGACTGGTTGCAGGTCGCGGCGAAGGTCGGGCTACCGGTCGAGAAAAGACCGACCGGGCTGTTGTTACTGCCCGTACCCGTCTGCGGCAGATTACCGTTGCAGAAGATGTCGCGCAGGTTGACCGTCTGGACGTCGTAGCCCGTCAGGAAGATGTCGAAATCGAGGGACGGAACACTCCAGTCGGTCCAGATCGTGACGTGAGCCACGGTCGAATCGGCGGAAGCGTTGTTGACCGAGAACAAGGTCGTTACACCCGCAGTCGGGTCGGCGCAAGCTTCGTCGCTCACGTCAACCTGGAAGTGCGGGATCAACAGGGTCGCTGCCGGAACGTTGTCGATGGTGCCGATGGTCGCAAAGGCCTGACCACCCAACGCCAGCAACACGGCAAGCGCGCCGAGAAGAATCGGCTTTTTCACTGAGATCTCCTTCTCATGAAGGTATCGACTCTTCGTCTAGAAGAAGTCGAAGCTTAATTGTGGCCGCGAGGCACTCGGGTTTCATGGCCCGAAATCATTGCCTGTTGGCACTCCGTGTTTTTTCTGAGCGGTCGATCAGTCGGCAGTACGCGGATTGATCGTTCTGCTCAGGTAGCTAGGCGTGGGTACATCACCTCCGGTTCAATGCTTTAGACGCCGGACTGTAGCAGGGCGTATCACGGTGCGCAACCCCCTCTAAGTAAATGAGTACGGCCAGGATGGCGGCTCAGCACGGGGCTGACGACGTCGACACGGCCGGAAACCCTTATGCCACAGCAACATTGGGCCGCGTCGCACAAGGGTTCCTGAGGTTGCACAAGAATTTGTTCAGTCGTCAGTTGGCGTGCTGGCAACCGCTGTCGCGCTCTCTTCCGAGGTGCTCGGGACAGCGGTCCAGACCAGAATGCTGCCGCCTTCGGGGCAATTCTCCCCGGAGAACGTGGCGACGATCTCGCCGCCGCCTTGGTTGTCGAGGTCGATGACTTGCAGACCGTATCCACGGCAGCCGGCGAGCGGTGTCTCCATGGCCTCGTCGACCTCGCGGACGAAGCCGCCCTTGCCGTCACCAAGGAAGAGGAAAAGGCGCCCATCGCGGGAAGTCGCAACGAGGTCTCGGTTTCCGTCGCCATCGACGTCGCCCGTGGCCAGTGCATGGAAGTCGATTTGGCCGGATTCTTCGTCCCGGGAGAGCATTGGCTTGCGCTCCCACTTGTTTTCATCACGGGCCAGGTAGAGATCGACACCGGTCCTTCGCACGCCGTTCTCGCGGTTGCGGTAGCCAGCCGCTACGTCGGCACGGCCATCGTTGTCGAAGTCACCGACTGCGATGGACCAGACGAGCGCGCTGGGCCGCAGCAGGTCGATCTCTACGGATTCCCACTTGCCGTCCCCCAGCCACTTGTTGACCAGCTTGCGGGTACCCGCGTAACTCGTCGAGGTGATCACTTCGGGCTTGCCGTCACCGTCGATGTCCGCCGGCTCGATGTCGTCGCCGAACACCAGGGAATCTGGATCCGTGTACTTGGCCCACGACCCGTCGCCACGGTTCTGGTAGTACATGATTCCGTTCGAGCCGTTCTTGCCCACATGCTCGAACCCTCGCGGCCCCTCGGACAGCACCATCAGATCGGTGAGGTCATCGCCGTTCCAGTCCGCTGCCACCAAGGAGCGAGACGTGAACGCCGGAAGCCCCTCGTGCCCCGGCAGCTCGAGCTCGATTCCCTTGGACCAGATGCGGAACTTCCCCTTGTTGTTGCCAATCAAGACGATGGCGCCCCGTGCGTGCATGGCCAAGGCGACGTCTTGCTTGCCATCGCGGTTGAAGTCTGCGGTGGTGACGTCTCCGTAGTCATAGGGCGCCTCGGCAAAATCTGTCTCCCAGAGCTCCCAGTTGCCCTTGCTGTCTCCAAGGAAGATCACGGGTGTCGTGCCGCTCTTGCGCGCGGGCCCGTGGACGATATCGAGGTGGCCGTCGCCATTCATATCCGCGACGTCGAGGCCATTCCGCCAGAGGCCGTGGCGCGGAAGCCCCTGGTCGAATGGTTCGAACGCCAGGCGATCGACCTCTTCGAAGTCGGCCCGGTAGGCCGCCTCGGCCGCAGCGATCTCTTCTGGCGTCGGCTCGGCCGGCGGCGGCGGCATCGGGACGGACTTGCTGTTGATGATCTTGATCGTGAAGGCCGTCTCGGACTCGGACACCACCTTGAGGTGCGGCCCCCTGGCCAGCCGAATGGTGTCCTCGTTGACCCGTCGGTAGCGAATGTTCCGCTTCGGAACCTCGAAAGTGAAGTACTCGATGCCCGACTCATCGACCAACCAGTTGCCATCCGGTGGTTCGAGTAAGGTCTTGGGCAACGGCGAGGCAGCTTCCGGCTGGGTCGGCTCGACCTTCTTGCGTGCGCCGCCGGCGGCGGCCTGGGCTTCCGCGGCGGCCGGCAGGAGGCTCAGGACGGTCAGGGCGACGAGCACGGCACTCAGCGCAGAGGTGCTCAACGCAGAGATCATGTGAAGCGTCTTGTGACGCTCTCGAATGGCTTGGCGAATCATCGAGTGTCTCCTTCGCAATGGCTGAATTGTTGGGCGCGCTCGAGCGGTTGCCATTGCGCAGAGCAAGTTCAAGGCCAGTTGGAACCAGCCCAGAAGGGCCGAGACGGTTACGAAGCATCGATCGCGGGCGGCAATGGCCGGCGGCGAATCCGCATGCTCGCTGGTTTGCGCCTAGAGCTCGTCGACGAATGCGGGCTCTGTTCGACGGAAGAGCCAGGCGCCGCCGAAGAATACCAGAAGCGTCGTGGCCAGGAGCACCAGCACATCGCGCAGCCCGGGCGGTTGACCGCCGAGAATCGAGCATCGATAGAGCTGGACGAGGGTCGCCAACGGATTCGCGCGCACCCACGGCTGCAGGTTGTCCGGCACCATCGAGAGTGGGTAAACGATCGGGGTCAGGTAGAACCATCCGAAGAGAAGCATCCCGATCAGTTGGGCGGTGTCACGAAAGTAGACGTTGAGCGCAGCGAGACCGAGACCGAGACCGAAGGTCAGCATGGCCTGGAGGGGAATCGCCAGCCCGAGGAGCGGCAGCGTGCTCCAGCTAAGCTGCTGACTCACTGCGAGATAGGCCAAGAAGACGGTGCCGGCGATGGCTTCGTGGACGAGCGCGGTGAGCACCACCGTGGCGATCAGGAGACGCGACGGGAACCGCAGCTTGGTCACCAAAGCGGCATTGTCCGTGATGGCGGTGGTGCCTCGGGTAACACCTTCGTTGAGCGCGGCCCAGGGCAGTAGGCCGCTGAAGACGAAGACCGCGAAGCTGCCGGTCACGGCGCCTTCCTCAAGCCGGATCCCCATCACCCCAGCGAAAACGAAGGTGAAGAGAAGCAGCTGCCAGATCGGAAGAACGAAGGACCACAGGAAGCCGAATGCCGAGCCGACATAGCGCGCCTTGAAATCGCGCTTCACGAGCTCGCGAAGAAGAAAGAGATGGCTGTGCATGGTGTGAGCCGAATTGCCGAACGAAGATCGTGGCCGGGCGCTGGTCCGGAGCCTGGCTCGGGCGCTTGATTATACGTCGCGGACTGAACTGGAGCAGAACGTGGCGTGGACACCAGACAAGCAGCACGCTGACAAAACGTTGACACAACAGACAATCTCAGGAGAGACTGACAGAAAGCAGCTCTGTCTACTGCCGCCAAGCTGACACGATCTGCGATGGTGTTCGGTCATACTGGCAGGGTCGTCCGCCCCGCACGGGGCTTCGGCACCGAAGGACTTGGCCTCTCGAAGACCCAGCGTCGTCCGAGGTCTGGCTTTTCCACAGAGATCGGACCCAGCGAGAACGGTACGCCAATCGGATCGACCAGGAGCATGGAAATCCTCAACGCCGAGCCCACTCCCAACGCAGCCCACCCGCAGGTTGGCATCAGGAAGCCTTTTCCGGCCCAAGCCGGATCTGTGGAGACTGCTGCGGCCGCGGGAGAGACGCCAGCTTCCGACGAGCGGTACAGCGCGCTCGCCAAAGCCGCGCTCATCGAAAAGCAACACGGCCGGTTCGTCGAAGCCCGCGACTACTACGAGCAAGCCCTCGCAGAAGCTCGCCGACTCGGCGAGCCTGATCGAATCGACCGCGCACTTTGCAACCACGCGGCAATCGTGATCGCACTCGACGACCCGACGAGCGTTCGGGGACCGTTGCGTGCTGTGCTGATGCGGCGAACCAGTGACGCGAGCGCATTCCTCGCCGCTGACAACCTCTCCTGGATCTACGAGCAGCAAAAAGACTTCAAGAAGGGCCTCTTCTACGCCCAGGTGGCCACCAACCACGCGCGGGCGACCGACAAGCGCGACTGGCTGGCAAGCACCCACAACCAAACTGGCAACTGTCTGGCTGGCGACAGCCGTTTCGAAGAAGCGGGGGATGCCTACCGCAGAGCCCTCGCGCTGACGCCGGAAGAGCCGTCCGCCAAACGCGCGTTGATGATGCTCAACCTCGGCTACTGTGCCGCGATGCTCGAAGACAATGCGCTCGCTTTCGAGCTCGCATTCCGCAGCTTGCGATGGCTGCGCCGATTCGAGGACGAGCGGGGATGCGGCTGGGCTCACCTCGACCTCTGCCACGCCTATGTTCAGATCGGCCGCCTCGGGCGTGCGTGCCAGCACGGCGCCCGCGCCCTCGAGCTTGCCGAGCGAGTCGGCGAAGCCGGCCTGTTGAAGAACGTGCTCTTCATGTTCGGCGAGGCTCAACAGCAATCCGGCAATATGGACGCCGCGTACGAGCTCTTTAGCCGCATGCAGGAGTCCTTCTATCCAGAACAGCCACAACTGATCGAGCTGCTACTCGCGGTCGACCTGCGGCAAATGGTCAACTTGAGGGCATGATGATGGGACGTCTTTTCTTTTCTCTTCTTGTCGCCACAGTGCTCGCTGCCGGACCGGTTGCTGGCCAGGCTTCGCCCGCGCAGTCCACTTCCGGCGAGCCCCTGTTCGCGCAGCAAGTCCTCGGGCGAGACGGCACGATCTATCGGCTGATCGACGCGACCTACGGTGAGCTCTTCACCGGCGCCCACGAAGCACCGGCCGACAGCCGCGTGCTCGCGCTCGAGATCATCACGCCGGAAGGCAACGTCACCCGCAAGTTGGTCCCGGAGACCAGCTCGCGCAGCGCTGAGCTTGCCCCTCAGATGGTCTACGTCCAGAGCAGCAACACCGTCTTCCTGCTCTGGGAAGGCATTTTCCACCACCTGCACCCCCTGCTCTACCTCGCGAGCTTCCAGAATGGTGAGTGGATCGACGTGCTGGAGATCACTGGCGACCCATTTGCCCGCAAGGGACAGCCACAGCTAACCGTCACCCGTGACCTGAACCGAACCGCTGAGGAGACCCGCACCACACTCCACACAGTCTGGTGGGAAGAGACCTCGGGTGGCACCCTCAAGCGCTACGCCCCGATCGTGATCGAGAATGGGGTGCGCCGGACGTGGCATCCAACCTGGGATCTTTCGAGCTTCGTCTCCGAAATCGAAGGCGCCGGAATTCGCGACCAGTCGCAGGTTGTCCGGGTCGGCCCTGGGCCCCGGCACAACAGCGTCGTGATCGGCTTCATGACCACGCCAGGTGACCGCGTCGTGACCCTCGAGGCGGAGGTCTTGCCGAGCGCGCTCGGCGATTTGGGTGATGCCATCCGCACGCATCTCGAGACTGAAGGTCAGCGGGCAACCAGCTTGGAAGCGCTCGCAGACTCCCTCGCAGACTTCATTCGCGATCACGGCGAAGGCTTCCACGAGGCGAGTCTCGACTACCTCGCGGAGAGCTCTCGCGAAGCGCTGCTCGAGACGCGATTGATCCTCGTCGGGCCGTTCACGGACCTTACGGAGCTGTCCGATCAGGCGCGAATCCACATCATTAACGAGGGCGTCCGCATCGCAACTCACGGCCTCGAGGATGACGCCCCCTTCGAGATCATCGAGATCGAGCGCCCGGACCAGCCGGGGCGCTTCCACTTGCTCAAGGTTTCGACCCTGTCCGAACGCCCCGCTCCCCTCGGCGTTGGCGCGCAGGCCGAGCTCCACCTCTCGGTCGATGGCCGTAATGCGGTACTCGCATGGCAACACGGTAGCAACCTCGTCTACGTCGAATCGATCGACGAGGGCTGGGGGCCCGAGCGACGCTTGGCCCTTGGTGAGTCGTTCGACCTCGCAACGGCGCGCGCCATGCTCGAAACCCTCGCCGCCAGTCGCTGAGCGTTCGAAGGACGCTTTCGTACGCGCACCGCCAGCCCCGGGCCCTTCTCATCGCAACTTGACATAGCCCAGATGCTCACGTAGCATCTGGGGCTCAGGTTCGTGTCGGCATCCCAGACAGTCCACTCAAGCTGGCCGCCGAACCGCTACACGAGAGAACAGGAGGCGAACCGATGGTGTTCGTACGAAAGATTCGCCAGGTCGAGCTCGTCGGCCCACGCATTCGTAGGCTCCGCAAGGAACGCAAGCTGACCCAAACCGAGCTTGCTGCTCGGATCGGAATTCAGCAATCTGACCTCTCGCGTATGGAGAAGGGCGAGTATCGCGTCAGCCTCGACACACTCTTCAAGATCCTCGCCGAGTTCAACGTATCGATCGGTGAGTTCTTCGACGACGTCGCACGGGAGTCCTTGACCCCGCGAGACGTCCGCCTGGTTCGCGACGTCAAGAATCTCTCGTCAGATGTCCGTCGCGAGGTCGAGGAGTTCGTGGCCTTCAAGCGAGCCCAATCCGCTGGCAACGAGCGTGCCGCGAGCGACGCTTCCTCATCTGCCGACGCCACCGAGGCGATCCCCGTTCGCAGCAACGGGACGGCCTAGCCCTCGACCAGGCGAATTCCTTCAGCCGTCGGTGCGGCATCGATTGTCGTACCGCCGGCGCGCTCCAGGGCCGCGAGCACGTCGGCTCTTCGCGCGGGCGGTGCAAGCACCGCCACGCAGCCTCCCCCGCCCGCACCACAGACCTTTCCACCCCACGCACCGGCTTCAGTCGCTGCTTCGAGCATGCGGTCGACCTCCGGCGTGCTGACCTCCTCGGCCAGCGTCTTCCTGTGGGACCACTCGACCGCCATCAGGCGGCCCACTTCGGGCCAGTCGCCTTCAGCCAGCGCATCAGCAAGGGCCGATGCCGCGCGCGCAATTCCTTCGAACGAGGCGACTGACGCTTCGTCTCCGTCGAGACGGCGGCGCACGATGCCCCAGTTGGCGTCGGCGGAGATGTGGCTCTTGCCCGAAAACGAGACGATCAGGCGCGCGCCGAGCGCCGCGAGATCGACGTCCAAGCGGCGCGCTTCGATCCCGCCCACCGGATAGCGAATCGCCAGCGCCCCGCCCAGGAGCGGCGCGTAGTGGTCCTGGGTTCCGGTCGGCCGTCCCATCATGCGGGCCTCGAGATCCCGGACCAGCGCGGCGCGATGACGGGCAGACGACGGCTCCAAGCCGAGGCCATGCTCGATCGCGGCAACCAGGGCGACTCCGAGGGCCGAGCTGGCACCCAGACCCGCGCCACGGGGTGAATCACTGTGCAGCCGAATCTCTGCCGGCGGCAAGGTGAACGCGTCCGCGACCGCGGCGGCGAGGCGCGCATCGTCATGACGGGCGAGCGCCGAGAGCGTCTCGGCTTCGAGGGTCTGCGCTCCCGCGGAGACGGCGTAGCCGCCCCCCGCTCGCGGCGCAACCGACGCCTCGGCAACCACTGAAATCGCGACGTTGACCGTCGTTGCCTGGCGATGAAGAAGCCCGAGGGGCCAGATATCGAGGGTGCCGCCAGCCAGGTCGACCCGGCAGCCCGTGCGCGCACTGGCGCTGGCCAAGGCATGTGTCGATCGCGTGCTCATCTTAGCCTCGCCGGAACGGTTGGCTGTTGCTCGTCATCCGCGAGCCCGCTTACCGAAAGCGCCCGCCGGTGTCCCTCAACGGGTCCGCTCGGCGGGCGTGCCGCCCGGCACTTCGAGAGCGGCCGTGATCTGTGCAGCGCTTGGTACGGCGACCGTGGGATCCTGTTCAGCGCGGGCATCGAGCTGCTGACGAAGCATGTCGCGCTGAGCTCGAAACGCGGGCATTCGGTCGTCCGGAATCGGCGGTGCCGGACGCAGGTGGATCGAGAGCGGATCGATCCACTTGCCGTCCTTCTTGACCCGATAGTCCAGGTGGGGACCCGTGGAGAGTCCAGTCGATCCGACGTAGCCGATGAGATCTCCCTGCGCCACACGGCTTCCGGACCGGACGCCCTTGGCAAAGCGCGAGAGATGCAAATAGGCCGTGCGGTATCCGCCGACGTGGCGAAGCTCGACCATGTTGCCAGCCCCGCCTTTTCGTCCCGCGAACGCAACGTGCCCGCCGGCCGTGGCACGCACCGGCGTGCCGGTCGGCGCTCCGTAGTCGACTCCCCAGTGGGGCCGGTGCACCTTGAGAACGGGATGGAAGCGACGCTTCGAGAAGCGCGACGTCACCCGCGAAAACGGTAGTGGTGAACGCAAGAACATCTTCTGCAAAGGCCGCCCTTCGTGATCGTAGTAGGCGTCCTCGAATCGATAGGCCTCATAGCGCTGCCCTCGATTCTCGTAGGTAAGGGCCATCACAGCGCCCGAGCCGACGTTCGAATCATCCAGGTAGACCTGCTCATAGAGCACTTCAAATTGATCGCCGAGCCGCAGGTCACGGTTGAAGTCGAGATCCCACTGGAGCACGTCGGCCATCTTGTATGTGATCTCAGGAGATGCTCCCGACATCCGAACAGCCTGCTCCAGGGGACCATTGACGGTTCCTGCGCTGCGGGCAAGTGCGACCCGGCGCGAGAAACTTCGGAACTGAGCCTGCCAGTCATCCGCCATGTGCGCCAGCTCGACCCAGCCGTTGCGCAAGCGCATGCGCACGCTGCTGAGCCTGCCATGGTCGTCGCGATACGCGAGACCCGATGTACCGGGACGCAGACGGCGAATGTCGATGAACTCGGCGAGCGCTTCGACCGCGGCCGGTTGCTCGTGGGTTGGCACCTCGAGCTCGGACAGCAGGCCACTCAGAGTCTGGCCGGATTCAACGGAAAACGGTTTCGGGAGAGAGGTGTCCGCGGCGAGTGCCGGCAGCTCGACGACGGGCTGCGGCCTCGGCGTGGCCTGAAGCTCGACTCGCTCGCCAGAGCGCGGCGCCGGTCGAAACAGGATGAATGAACCGATTGCGGCCGTGAGCACGACCGAGAGAAGGCCTGTACGGAGAACCGCGCGGCGCCGGTTCTGATCGATCACACGACGATTTCTACGCATTGTCCCCGTCTGCAGGCACCCGGGTGAAGGGCCCGTGGATGATCCGACCTCAGTACCAGAGCGTACGGAGGCGGGACATCGTACGCAGGGCTATGGCGGCGTGAATCGTAACACAGCCCCAAGTCGCCTATGCGCATGCCACGATCATGATCACTTCCCGCCGCAGACGACGCAACGGGAAGCATCCAGAGCGAATCCGGGACTCGCGAGGCGTGTGGGAAACAAGGCGGGGGACCAGCCGGATCGTGCTCGATCCGCCGACCGCGTCAACCGATTGAGCCCGACGACTGGGCGCGTGCCATGCGCCTCTGGACCTGGGCACGCTGCATGGCGTCATGGCGGCGCCGCGCCGCGCGCTCGTCAGCGATCGGCTCATTGCGGATCTGCTCCCACGCTTCCTTGGCAGCAGCGGCATCCAGTTCCGCGGGATCCTTGGCTTGCTCGGTCAAGACGGTCAGGCGGTTGTCCACCATTTGGGCAAAACCACCATCGACGTAATACGTCTGCTTCTTGCCGTCAGCCAGCTCGACCCGCAAGGCACCAATGCCGAGGCGCAGGAGGATCGGCGCGTGCCCGCGCATCACGCCGATCTCGCCGTCGTGCGCGGGCACGATCACCATGCTTGCGTCGTCGCGCTCGATCACGGCCTCTTCCGGGGTGACCACGCTCACTGAAAAGGCTTTCGGATTCGCCATGGGATCGTTGTCCTTCGCCGATTTGTGGGGCGTCTATCGGTGAAAATCTCAGGCCGAAGAAGGCTTAGGAAGCCTTCTTCAAACGCTCAGCCTTCTCCGCCGCCTCTTCGACGGCGCCGACATACATGAACGCCTGCTCGGGTAGGTGATCCCACTTACCGTCACACAGCTCCTCGAAGGAGCGAATGGTGTCCTCGAGCGTGCAGTTGACACCTGGGAAGCCCGTGAACTGCTCGGCGACGTAGAAGGGCTGGGAAAGGAAGCGCTCGATCTTGCGCGCCCGTGCAACGATCAGCTTGTCTTCCTCGGACAGCTCGTCAACACCCAAGATGGCGATGATGTCCTGAAGGTCCTTGTATCGCTGCAGAATCTGCTGCACCCGTCGAGCGACGGCGTAGTGACGCTCACCGACGTACTCGGGGGCAACCACGCGGCTCGACGACGCCAGCGGATCTACAGCCGGGTAGATACCCTTATCCGCGATGGAACGCTCGAGGTTCACCGTCGAATCGAGATGGGCGAAGGCTGTTGCGGGCGCCGGATCCGTGTAGTCATCGGCCGGTACGTAAATCGCCTGAATCGAGGTCACGGCACCGTTCTTGGTCGAGGTGACGCGCTCCTGGAGCTCGCCCATCTCAGTACCGAGCGTCGGCTGGTAGCCCACGGCGGACGGCATGCGGCCGAGCAGGGCCGACACCTCGGAACCCGCCTGCGAGAAGCGGAAGATGTTGTCGACGAAGAGCAGCGTGTCGGCACCGGTCTGATCGCGGAAGTACTCGGCCATGGTGAGCGCCGAGAGTGCAACACGAAGGCGTGCACCCGGCGGCTCGTTCATCTGGCCGAACACCATGACTGTCTGATCGAGCACACACTTGCCCGTGTCGCCGATCTGCGCCTCGCCCATCTCTTTCCAGAGATCGTTACCTTCGCGGGTTCGCTCGCCGACACCGGCGAAGCACGAGTAACCGCTGTGGAAGCGCGCCAGGCGGGCAATGAGCTCTTGAATGATGACCGTCTTTCCGACACCCGCACCACCGAAGAGGCCGGCCTTACCACCGCGAACCAGTGGGCAAAGCAGGTCGACCACCTTGATGCCGGTTTCGAAGATTTCGGTCTTCGAGGACAGGTCCTCGAGCTTCGGCGGCAGCGCGTGAATGGGGCGACGCTCGCTCACCTCGATCGGCCCCAGGCCGTCGATCGGCTCGCCGACCAAGTTGAAGACGCGCCCGAGCACGTTGTCACCGACGGGGACCGAGACCGGAGCGCCGGTGTCGACGATCGACGCACCACGGCGGAGGCCATCGGTCGATCCGAGCGCGACGGCACGCACGCGGCCGCCGCCCAGGTGCTGTGCAACCTCGCACCATAGCGTCTCGGTCTCGGATTGGCCGAGCACCGTACGCTCGATCTCGACGCGCAGCGCGTTGTAGATCGAGGGCATCTGTTCTTCGTCGAACTGCGCATCGAGCGTCGAGCCAATGACCTGCGTGACGGTTCCGGTACTTGTGTTGTCCATCGCTGGATCCTCAATTCATGTCTGAAAGAGCTTGATAGATGCTCGGTCGATTCGCCCGAAGGGGGTCAGGCGAGCGCGGTCGCGCCGCCGATGATGTCGAGTAGCTCCATCGTGATCGATGTCTGGCGAGCCCGGTTGTATTGGCGCGTGAGGGTCTTGATCATGTCGCCCGCGGCGTCGGTGGCGGCCTTCATGGCAACCATGCGCGCGACTTGCTCGCTGACCGCGGAATCCGTGAAGCACTGGAAGAGCTGCGTACGAACGCTCGCCGGCAGCAAGTCGTCGAGCAGCGCTTCAGGGGCTGGCGAGAACTCGTACTCGACGCTGGTTGACGCCGGGGTCGACGCGTCGGAGTCGGCCGCAGTCGCCGTTAGCGGCAGAAGCTGCAGGATCTCAGCCGTCTGCCGCCCAGCCGAGTGAAAGCGCATGAAGGCGACGTGTGCCGAGGCAATCTCACCCTGAATGAAGCGGTCGATCAGCTCGTTGGCGATCGGCTCGACCTGGTCGAACCGCGGCTTCTCTTCGATGTCGGTCGTCTCCGCCGCCATCTCGCGCTTGTTGTAGTTGAAGTAGTTGACGCCCTTCTTGCCGACCATATGGACATCGACGTCGCCTTCATGGCCGTCGATGAGCCCAGCCGCCGCGCGCAACACGTTGGCGTTGAAACCGCCGCAGAAGCCACGGTTCGACGTCAACACCACCAGCGCCTTGCGATCGACGCCTTCCACCGTCCGCATGAGCGGGTGGTCGATACCACCCGCGCCACGCGCCAGGTCCTTCACCAACTCGGCCAGCTTCTCGCTGTACGGCTTGGTGGCAACGGCGCGGTTGAGCGCCGCTTGGAAGCGCGCGGTCGCGATCATTTGCATGGTGCGCGTGATCTTGCGGATGTTGCGCACCGCTTTTCGCCGTTTGACGAGGTCTCTTCGATTGGCCATGAGCGTCGAGTCCGTTCAGTGGTCGCGTTGGCGGGCTTAGTTGTCGGCCTGGAACGTGGTCTTGAAGTTGTTGATGACCTCGACCAGCGAACTCTCGGTCTCCTCCGTCATCACGCCCTTGTCTTCCATCGACTCGAACAGCTCCGGGAACTCGTCGTCGATGTGCCGGAGGAGCGCCGACTCGAAGGCCAGCACCTGGCCCGTCGGCAGGTCGTCGAGCAAGCCCTTGGTTCCGGCGTACATCGAAACGAGCTGATGCGCGAACGAATACGGCGTGTACTGCGGCTGCTTCAACAGCTCGACCATCCGCTCACCGCGATCCAGCTGGCGCTGGGTGGCATCGTCGAGCTCGGTGCCGAGCTGAGCGAAGGCTTCCAGCTCACGGAACGACGCAAGGTCGAGCCGCAGCGAGCCGGCGATCTTCTTCATGCCCTTGCGCTGGGCGTTACCACCTACACGCGAGACACTGATACCCACGTTCACGGCAGGCCGTACGCCGGCGAAGAACAGATCGGGCTCGAGGTAGATCTGGCCGTCGGTGATCGAAATCACGTTGGTCGGAATGTACGCCGACACCTCGCCTTCGAGGGTCTCGATGATCGGCAGCGCCGTCATCGAGCCGCCGGAGTCCGGATATTGGTGGACACGGTACTTGCCGGAATCGGCGAGGCTGGCATGCCACGCTTCCGCCCGCTCCTTGCCATCGTCACGATGGTAGAGACCGTCCGCGCCATCCGGGCGATGCTCGGCGTCAGCCTTCAAGCCGTCGGGATGGATGCGAGCCAGGGAGCGGTCGGTGGAGTCTTCCGGCGTATCCTTGGGCACCACGCCGTACTCGTCGCGCATCTTCACGGCACGCTCGAGCAAACGCGAGTGCAGGTAGAAGACGTCACCCGGATAGGCCTCACGACCCGGCGGCCGCTTGAGCAAGAGCGAGAGCTGACGATAGGCCTGAGCTTGCTTGGAAAGGTCATCGTAGACCACCAGCGTCGCCATGCCTCGCTGGTACATGAAGTACTCGGCCATGGCCGCGCCAGCGTAGGGCGCGATGTACTGCAGCGGCGACGGAGCCGAGGAACCAGCCTGCACCACAATGGTGTAGTCCATGGCACCGTGCTCGCGCAACTTCTCGACCACTGCGACCACCGTCGACTCTTTCTGGCCGATGGCGACATAGACGCAGATGACGTTCTTGCCCTTCTGATTGATGATCGCGTCGATGGCGATCGCGGTCTTTCCGGTCTTGCGGTCGCCGATGATCAGCTCGCGCTGACCGCGACCCACCGGAATCATGCTGTCGATGGCCTTGATACCGGTCATCAGCGGCTCGGTCACACCTTGCCGCTCGACAATGCCGGGAGCCTTGATCTCGAGCGGACGGCGCTCCGAGCTCTCGACCACACCGAGGCCATCGAGGGGACGGCCGAGCGGGTCAACCACGCGACCCACCATCACGTCGCCGACCGGCACGGACAGCAGCTCGCCGGTCCGGCGGACCTCGTCGCCCTCGCGGATCTCGAGGTAGTCGCCGAGAATGACGATACCGACCGAGTTCTCTTCGAGATTCAAGACCTGGCCATTCTGGCCGTTCGAGAACTCGACCAGCTCGCCAGCCAGCGCGTTGCCCAGGCCGTAGACCTGCGCAATACCGTCACCGACCTCGAGCACCTTGCCGACCTCGGCGACGTCGACCTCACTGCGGTAGTTCTGAATCTCCTCGGTGATGACCGAAGAAATCTCGTCGACATTGAGCTTCATGGGATTGTTCCTCTAAGGCGCCGACTTCCATGCGCCGCCGAGCCGCTTTGGCTAGGCCACACGATCCGCCAGGATCTCGCGCGCTGCCCGATCGGCAAGCTGGGCACGCACGGTTCTCAGATCTTTCGCTACGCTGGTATCGATCTTCCGATCGCCGATGCGGACGACCAGCCCGCCGAGCATGCTGGGATCGACCGTCTCGATGAGATCCGCGGTGCGGCCATCGATTGCATTCACCGCCGCCGCCAGCTCCCGGCGTTGGCCGTCGCTGAGCGGCACGGCCGACCGAACTTGGACATCGACGTGCCCCTGGCGAGCCTGGTAGCCCGTCCGATAGGCCTCGATTACGTTTTCCAGCAGGCTGATCCGACCGTGGCGGTTGAGCACCTGCAGGCCATCGACCAACAAGTCACTCGCCCGTCCCCGGAAGGTCTTCTCGATCATGCCGCGGCGCGTGTCCGCGTCGACCAGCGGGCTGCCGAAGAACGCCCGGAGCTTCTCGTCACGGTCGAGTAGCTGCCCCAGATCGAGCAATTCCTCACCCAGAGCCTGGGCCGCGCCCGACCGTTCCGCCAGCTCGAGCAGCGACAGGCCGTAGACACGGGCCGCTGCCAGGCTTTTTTCGTCTCGGTTGGCCATGGTCGCCTCAGTTCGTACCGAGCTGCTGGATCTCGCTGATCGACTCGTCGATCAGGCGCTGGTGATCCGCGTCCGCGAGCTCACGACGCACGATCTTCGATGCGATCCGCGTGGCGAGCTCTCCCGATACCGTGTACAGCTCTTTCTTCGCTGTCTCGGTCGCGATATCGATCTCTCGCTTGGCACGCTCGAGAGTCTTGTCGGCTTCGGTCCGCGCCGTCTCTTCGATCTTGGCGCGGAGCACCTGGGCGTCCCGGCGGCCCTCTTCGACGATTGCGGTCGCTTCCGCACGGGCCTCGTTGAGAATGCCCTCGTACTCTGCCAGCTTCGCTTCGGCGGCATCACGGTCACCCTTGGCCTTGGCCAGAGCGTCGTGAATGAACGTCTCACGCTGCTGCAGATTCTGAAGGATGGGCCCCCAGGCAAACTTGCCGAGGACGAACAGAACCAGCCCGAAGATGACCAGGGTCCAGAGAATGTTCCCCAGGTCGCCCGCGAACAGGTTGTTTTCGCCGCCCCCGCCCGCCGCCCACACGGACGGCGCCAGTGCCAGCGATACGAGCGCCAGCGACACCAGCGCCACGAACAAACGCGCGGGCATGCTCAGCTTTCGCGCTTCGTGCCTTCTTCTCATCGTCATCTCTTCCGCCGAAGGTCGCCGCGACTACGCCGCGGTCGGTTGATCTTTGCGCGCCGGCAGACGCCGGCTTCGGGAGAGGAAGCACGTGCCGGCGACCGACGCGCGGCAACGTTCGACCTCGCCCGAACGGTTTACGAGAGGATGCCGAGGAGACCGACCACGACGGCGAACAGCAGCGCACCCTCGAGCATGGCCGCGGTGATGATCATCGCGGTGCTGATCTGACCCGCCATCTCGGGCTGGCGCGCGATCGCTTCGACCGCGCTTCCGCCGATGCGGCCGAGGCCGATGCCACCGCCGATCAGGGCCAGGCCAGCGCCGATCGCGCCGCCGAGCTTCGCCGCGCCAGCAGCGCTCAGCATGGTGCCATCCTGGGCAAACGCAGCCGGCGCGAACATCAGCGCGATCCCGGCCACGATCATCATCAGCGAAAACTTGGCAAATCTCTTGCTCATTGTTCGAATCGTCCTTCGAGTTGGTTCCGTTCGATGCGGCCTTGAAATGTAGACCGCCCAGTTAGCTTCCGGTCGCCGCGAAACCTCGCGGCGGATCGACTTTGTAATTCAGGTATTGCGCAACAGTCGCGCTGGATCAGTGGGCCGAAGCCTCCTCATGATCATGGTGAACATTCACGGACATGCCGATGAACAGCGTCGTCAGGTACGTGAAGATGAAGGCTTGCAAAAAGGCGACGAAGATCTCCAGCATGCTCACGGCCACACTGCTGGCGACCACGATCGCGGCAATCACGAGCCCTCCGCCGGTGCCCAATGCCTGACCCGCGGTCAGGATCATGCTGATCAAGACGGCCAGCAGGATATGACCCGCGACCATGTTCGCGAACAGGCGCAACGCGAGCGCGACCGTCTTCGAGATCAGGCCGATGACTTCCAAGAAGATCATCAGCGGCGCCAGAAACGCCGGGCCGGGCATGAAGTGCTTCAGGTAGTCGACGCCACCCAAGCGCAGGCCGTTGAAGACCATGAGAAAGAGGGTCAGCAAAGCGAGGGTGGCGGTGACCCAAATGTTGGCCGTGGCCGTACCCCCGATGTGCAAGCCACCGAGAATCGCCGGCGTCACGGTTCCGAGCGGCAGCAAGCCGAGCAGGTTGATCGTGACGACGAAGAAGAAGGCGCTCCAGATGTACTTGATGAAGCGATCTGTGTACGGGCCGAGCGCGGGACGAGCCACCTCGTCGCGGAAGTAGGTGCAGATCGCCTCGACGGCGTTGCCCATACCGGTCAGCACGAATTTGCCGGTCTCTGGATCCTTCCGGCGCTTACGAACCGCGCGCGGGATCACCAACATCAGGAGGACGCCCGCGACGATCATCATCACGATCTGGTCGCTGAGCAGAGTGATCTCACCCTGTGGCGTCAAGAGACCGAGGTCGGCTTGTGCCGTTTCGATCGGATGCGGCAGCACATGGCTGAGCGGATTGTTCCCTGTCGCACTCATCGCTTGCTATCCATCTCTTCCGAGCCCACGATTCCGGTGTGGGGTTCGTTTTCCTCGAAGACCGACGATTCAAGACCTACGACGCTCTGACCTGATCGGTCGCACCCGCGGGCGCCTCTCGAACGGCACCGATTGCCAGCCACACGTCGCTGAACAACAACACCGCGTGGCTGATCGCCAGCCAGAGCAGTGTCGGTGTCACCGCCAAACCCAGCACGGCGACGAACGCCACACCAAGCCCGATCGACACCGCCATCCGTAGACCGAGAGAGCCCAGTACTGCCGGCAAAGCTGCCGGTAGACCGACTCCTCGCGCCAGCCAGATCGGAATGCTGCCGAGCAGCGATCCCGCGAGGCTGGCTCCACAGCCCGCAACCATGGCCAGGGTGGCATCTGCGCCCCCGAGCCTGCGGGTCGGCCAAAGACCGACAGCGAGAAGAAGGACGAAACTTCCGACGGCGAGCGCCAGATAGATCCCGTACTGCTTCGTGGCGGATGGACGCCGACCGGCTGCTTGTTGTGGCTCAACCACCGTCTGCACCGTCCGAGTCGACTCCTGTCTGAGCGCTTCCCTTGAAGGCACCCAGCGCGCCGCGAATGAGATTGTAGAGACCGCCGACGAGACCGAGGACGATACACACGACGGTTCCCCAAGGCGAGGTTTCGAAGTGCCTATCGATCCAGAGGCCGAGGAGAAGACAACCGACGACGGCTGCTGCTAGCTCGACCCCGAGGCCCGAATAGCGAACCCACTCTCTATTGTCCTGTCGATCGTGAGGCAGACGAACCTCCTCCGATCGGGCGTATTGTGCATCATTGACGCCGTTCAAGCAACAAGACCACATTGGTCCTCTTACCTACGCCGATCTCTTGCGGCGCGCGAACGGTAGCACAATCCGCATTCGAGGTCTCGACTGGCAGCAGTCGACGCGACGCACGGCTGCATGCGGCGCTGGAAAGCCGACGCCATACGCTCCAGGTCGGGCCGAAAAGTGTGCCATTCCGGCACAGCGGGCACGCAGCGCAAAAGGCCAGATGTCTCACCCAGCCCGTGCCACTCGTCCCGCTAAGGGTGCGGCACAATCGGACCAGGCTCTGCCGTGCTCGGCGGGAGATGCGCTTCCTGCCGCTCGTGCGCATCCTTTGACAGCATTCGCACGTATCGAAAGGGAATCCATTGGCATGATCTGTGCGAATGGATACGGTAGGAGGCAGATCATGAACGCGACTCAATCCATCACCCCATCCGACCCAGGCGGTCCCTTGGGCTGGGACTTCGAGACCGCGGCCCTGCCGTACCTGGACCCCCTCTACAACATGGCGTACCGGCTAACGCGCAATGCCGACGACGGACAGGATCTGGTTCAAGAGACATACTTGAAGGCCTACCGCCACTTCGACAAGTTCGAGAAGGGGACCAATCTCAAGGCGTGGCTCTTCAAGATCATGAAGAACACGTTCATCAACGGCTACCGCAAGCGCCAGAACCGTCCTCCCGAGAGTGCGTTTTCCGATATCGAAGACGCCTTCGAAAGTTCCCTCCGAGAGGACGTTTTGCAGGGTGTCAAAAATCCCGAACAGCAGGTCTTGGACACGGTCCTCGACGGCGACGTGCAGCGTGCGCTGGACGAGCTGCCGACGGAATACCGGATGGTCATCCTGCTGGTCGATCTCGAAGGCTTCTCGTACAAGGAAGCGGCCGCGATCATCGACATCCCGGTCGGTACGGTCATGAGCCGCCTTTACCGAGGCCGGCGCCTGCTCGAGCAGGCCCTGCTCGTCTATGCGCGCAAACAGGGCTACCTGCGCGGCGACGATGCGCCCCACAAGATGAGGACCGACAAGCGACGCAAGTCGCGTGAAACCACATCGTGACTGCGGGAGGGCCGCAGTTCGACGAATCTCTCGGGAATAACCGAAGTCGTCGCGACGTTGAGCCAACTGGACCAGGTGAGAGGCGAGGCGCCGTGTGGGCAAAGGACGTGTGGAGGATCTCGATGCAGGACAAGTCGCTCCGCGAGCTGGCTTTTCTCTTCCTTGACAACGAGATGGACTCGGATACGAAGGTGTCGTTTCGGGCTCGAATCGAGTGCTGCAGCGAGACCCAGCGCGAGACGCAGTACTGTCTTCAGCTGCTGACCGTCGTCCGAGAGCGCTGTCCCCGACAGCCGGCACCCGCGAAGCTTCGTCGCCGCATTCTCGCGGTCATTCAAGGCCCTGACGACAGCAACTGAGCCCGCCTGCTCCGCTCCGTACCCACCCTAACTCGACACACGACCAGCCGGCGCACCAAGCCGGTGTGGACCGATACGTCTGGAGAAAGACCATGAGCCAGAAAACGATCAAGATGTACAGCACGACGTGGTGCGGTGATTGCCACCGCGCCAAGGCCCTCCTCAGCGAGCGCGGCGTAGCCTACGAAGAGATCGACATCGAGCAGACGCCGGATGCGGCCGAGCTCGTGATGGCGCACAACGATGGCAAGCGTCGGGTGCCGACCTTCGAGATCGGCGGTGCGTTCTATGGCAACCCCCCGATCAGCGAGCTCAAGGAGCTGATCAAGGGCGTGTAGTTTCGTCGCCTGCGCCTGGTGGAAACGAAACGCCGTAGGCTCCTTCGTTTCTGGAGCTACAGGAGCTGCCGCAGGCGAGCGTATCCAGCACGGCTGATCGGTACGCGCGTTCGATCCCGAAGGATGGCGACACGGCTGTCCTTGGCATAGAGCTCGATACGAGCCATGCGATCGATGTGCAGAATGTAGGAGCGGTGCACGCGTACGAAATGGGCCGGATCGAGCAATGTCTCGAGCTCGGTCAGCGTTTGTTGCTTGCGGCGCCGCTCCCCACCCGCGACGATCTGAACATAGTCACTCTGGGCTTCGAAATAGTCCACGCGCTCGAGCGGAATGACGTGGATTCGGCTCCCTTCCCGCACCAGAATCCGGTCCAGGTAGCGGCCAGGCCGCGCTGCCGCACGCAGCGCGGCAGCGCTCGGCGGGGATTCACGCACATCGGCGTCTGCCGCGGCAGCCGCTCCGGGCTCCGTCCACAGACGATCAATCGCGGCCGATAGGCGTTCGGGCGTCACCGGTTTGAGCAGGTAGTCGACGGCATTGACGGCAAAGGCTTCGATGGCATGCTCGTCGAACGCCGTAACAAAGACGACCGACGGCCGAGGCTCGGGCAGCAGCTCGAGGACTTCGAAGCCATCGAGCTTGGGCATTTGAACGTCGAGCAAGATCAAATCGGGCTGGAGCTCAGCCACCGCCTTGACCGCTTCGACTCCGTTGGCGCACTGGGCCAACACTTCGACACGGGAATCCTTCGCAAGGTACTCGGCAAGTAGCGCGCGGGCGGGCGCTTCGTCATCGACGATCAGCAGCCGAATTTGGGTCGACGCGTGCGGTGGATTGGCGTCTGCAGCGTTCATCGCCGAGGCCTCCGGGAAGTGCTTCTCATCGTGTCAGAGCTCCGGCCGGCGCCACGCAGGTCTGGGCAACACCGATCGTGACTTCGGGAGCCAGACGCACACTGCGGCGGCTCAGGGTCTGGTGCGAGCGCGGTCCTGGCTCAGCCGTGCGGGCGTCGGGGGCGTCCGCTCCCGGCACGGCTCCGCACGGTAGGTCAATTGCGATCGTGAAGTGCGTGTCTCGCTCATCGACCTCGAGGGTCGCAGCTGTTCCGTAGACCGCGGTCAACCGGCTGGCGACGTTGGCCAAACCGATCCCTTGTGACTGCCGCGCTCCGCCACGGCTTTGTGGGCGATCGGGATCGCACGGGTTCCCGACCTCGATGCGGATCCGGTTCCTGTGGGTGTGGACGTGGACCGACACGGTGCCGCCTTCGAGCAAATGGGCGATGCCGTGCTTGACGGCGTTCTCGACCAGGGGCTGCAGGAGCAAGGGCGGTATCGGCTCTTCCGCACAACCTGGCGCCACGCGAATGTCGACCGATAGGCGGTCCCCGAAGCGTTCTCGCTCGATGGACAGATACTGCTCCGCGAGCGCCACTTCCTCGGCCAGGGCAATGGTTTCGATCGACCCGAGTTGCAAGCTGCTGCGCAGGAAACCTGCCAGCGCGAGACACATGTCCCGGGCGCGCTCGGGCTGAGGAACCGCCAGCGCGGCGACGGCATTCAGGCTGTTGAAGAGGAAGTGCGGGTCCACTTGGGCCTTGAGCGCGCGCAGCTCGGCAGTCCGGGCGGAAAGCTGGAGCTCATAGGCTCGCCCTTCGGCCAGACGGCGTCCTTCGAGGGCGATCGACAGATAGTGAACCGCCGCGACCAACGAGTAGAGCAAGAATCCGAAGACCAGAAAGAGGACAGCTTGGCCGCGGGCCACGGCCAAGGGCTCGATGCCGGTTTGCAACGCCGGCAGCAAGGTGTCGAAGGCTGATGCCCAGATCAGCGTCAGGGTCTGGAACAAGCCACTCGACAACACTCCGGCCACCAAGTGAACCATGAGCAGGCGCGCCGGATGGGTGCGTGCGAGCGGCAACCGACGGCAGAGATACCAAGAGGCCAGGCAGCCGAGCGCGTAAGCGACCACCGGCGGCACGACCAGGGCTGCCGCGGCCAGACGCGGAATGCCGAGCGTGCGAACCAAGATCTCGCCGAGCAGCAGCCCAGCCTGGGCGAAGACGACGAGATACAGCCCCAGACGTTGACCACGGGCGAGGATCGGGTGCATCGCGACTAGCCGTTCTTGACCTCGACGCCGCCCATGATCGCGAAGCCCTTGAGAATCAGCCGTCCGCGCGGGTCGGCAGGGGGTTCGGTGTTGTCTTCGAAGGCACCGAGCAGCGGCAGCCCTTGCGAGGTCACCTGCCAATCTCGGGGTACCTTGATCTCGACACCGCCCCACATGGCGAAGGCGTCGATGACCGCGGCCTGCGGGCCGATCGAAGCCCGGCTGAGGTCGATCTCGACGCCCCCCATCACGGCAACGAGATCACCACCCTGAAAGTCGTCGGTGGCCGTGGTGCGGCGGCTTCCTCCCATCACGGCCACGCTGTTGATCACCTTGGCGTCTTCTGGCGTCACGTCGGCATTTCGCCGCCCGAAGAGCCCTCGCCAGAGCACGGAGAGGCCGATGACCACGAACGCGACTGGCAGCAGATCCCAAAATTCGAAGCGCAAGATCCCCAATCGGTCGTCGCCGAGGAGGAGCAGGACGCCCACCGCGACGATCATCAGTCCAACCCCTCGACCGCCGGACCCCAGCAGCTTCGACAAGCCGACCACGATCAAGAGCGCGGGCCAGCCGTAGAACCAGAAGAGATCCCAAACGTCGTCGAAGCCGAAGTTGTCGAGGGTGAACAGCACCCCCATGACGATCAATGCCAGCCCGATCAGCACCCGCGGCGCCACGATCGAGCCCTTCCGGGGATCACGCATGTCGCTCTCCTTCGCGACGCAGTCGGGCGCTATCGCCCAGTCCGCGAATGAGCATGAGCACACCGAGACCGACCAGCAGCAGTGGCCACTCGGCATAGCCCAAGATGTAGAGCTGGAAGAACAATCCGACGACGAACAAGGTCCACCCCTTGGCACCCTTCCGCGAGGTCAGCCCGGTCACCAGGCCACAGATGATCAGCGGTACGGGCCAGTAGGTCGTGAGATCGACCAAAGCAATCTGGTCTCGGAGGTACAGCCACAAGAGGGTGCCGTAGATCATGAACGTCAGCCCCTTGGCGACCCGATCGCGATCGATCGGCTGTGAACCGGAACCGTGTTGGGCTTCTCGCTGGATGATGGGCTCGCTCATTGGGTCTTCCTTTCGGGCCGTCCCTTCGTGCCATCTCTGGGTGACACGCTGGCGGTGCCAAGCGTATCCGACCATTCCCTTCAGCCTACGGCTCGGCAGCAAACATGGCTGCGCGAGAACCGACCAATGGCGGTCGCAACTCGACGAACGGCGCAGATGCGGGCCGCGGGGAGGAACACGACCGCCAGCCGATCACCCACGGCCCATTCCTCTCGTGGCAGGATGCGCTCGCCGTGAACAGCCTCCCCATCGACTCGCTCCTCGAGCGCATCACCCAGGCGGCCACCGATCAGCGCGCCGTGGTCATCCAGGCGGCGCCCGGCGCGGGCAAGACCACCCGGGTGCCTCCGGCCTTGCTTCGCGCCGGCGTGGCCGGCATGGACGGCTGCATCGTCATGCTCGAGCCACGACGAATCGCCGCCCGTGCAGCAGCCCGGCGAATCGCCGAAGAAGGCGGCTGGCAGCTCGGGCGCGAGGTGGGCTACCGGATTCGCCTCGAAAACCGATCTTCGGCCGATACGCGCATTCTCGTGGTGACCGAAGGCGTGCTGGTCGCCATGCTGCAGAGCGACCCGCTGCTCGAGGGAATCAGCACCATCGTCTTCGACGAGTTCCACGAGCGGCGCCTCGACAGCGATCTGGCGCTCGCCATGGCCCGCCGCGTCCAATGCGAGGTGCGCGAAGACCTGGCTCTGATCGTCATGTCCGCGACCCTCGACGCAGCACCCGTGGCTGCCTTTTTGGGTAACTGTCCGGTGATCGAGAGCGCCGGCCGCCAGCATCCCGTCGACATCGACTACCTGGCGCCACGTACGGCGCAGTCGCTCGCCGAGCAGGTTGCCGCCGGCGTCACGCACGCGCTCGCCCACACGGATGGCGACGTTCTCGTCTTTCTGCCCGGCGTGGGTGAGATCCGCCAAGCCGAAGACCGGCTCTCTGCACTGGCCGCCAAGCACGACCTCGCCGTCCTGCCACTCTTTGGCGCGCTGTCGACAGCCGAGCAGGATGCGGCGCTGCGGCGCGGACCCCGCCGCCGCGTGGTGCTGGCCACCAATGTCGCGGAAACCTCGGTTACGGTCGATGGCGTATCGGCGGTGGTCGACTCGGGGCTCGCACGGGTGCTGCGCTACGACCCGGCCAGCGGGCTCGATCGCCTGGAGGTGCGGCGCATCGCACGCGCCAATGCTGACCAGCGTGCCGGCCGCGCCGGCCGGCTGGGGCCGGGCCGGGCCATTCGCCTGTGGGGTGAGCACGAAGATCGTGGACTGCGGCAGCACGAGACCGCGGAGATCAAGCGCACCGACCTGGCGGGCCCCATTCTTCAGCTGCTCGCGTGGGGAGAGGCAGACCCACGGCAGTTCGCTTGGTTCGAGCCCCCCGAAGACGCCGCGCTCACGCGAGCCATGACCCTTCTCGACCTGCTCGGCGCACGCAACAAGACCGGCGTCACCCGGCGGGGGCGCCAGATGGCGTCCCTCGGTCTCCATCCCCGTCTCGCACGGCTGCTGGTCGCAGGGCATGAGCTGGGCTGCTTGGCGTTGGCGGCGCGCATGGCAGCGCTGTTGACGGAACGCGATGTCGTGGCCCTTCCCGAGCGCGGGCGTGGCCAAGAGCCGATTCGCGCCGCGGGAAGCAGTGAGAGCGACGTGCTCGATCGGCTCGATGCGCTGCGTTCGTTTGCCGACCGTGGGCGCGGCGAGACGCTGGTGGGCCCTTTGCACCGCGGCCGTGCGCGGCGCGCGCTCACCGAGGCCGACCACCTGGAGAAACGTGCGCGTCGTGTGCTCGGTGCCGAGCCCTCTGTCGCGGCGTTCGACCACGAGACGGGGCGCGAAAGCCTCTACGAAGGCGGTCGCCGTGCCCTCCTGTCCGCCTTTCCAGATCGGGTCGCACGGCGGCGTACCCGACACCAGCCACGCGGAGTGATGGTCGGCGGTCGTGGCGTCCGCCTGCTTCCCATGTCGTCGGTTCGGGAAGACGAACTCTTCGTCTGCATCGAGCTCGCAGCCGGCCAAGGCAGCAACGCGAGCGAAGCATGGGTGCGCCAGGCCTCGGCAATCGAGCGGCCGTGGCTGGACGACGTCGGCCCCGGCCTGCAATCCACCGAAGACGTCGTCTTCGACCCCGAATCCGAGCGCGTCGCGGGCCTCCGCCGCCTGCGCTACGGCGATCTCGTGCTCGACGAAGTGTCGTGCCCGCCCGACCCCACCGAGGCCGAGCGCGTGCTCTGCGCGGCCGCGGCCGCCGACCTCCACCGCGCGCTGGCCCTCGACCGGCCCGACATCGCGCGCTTCCTCACCCGCGCACGCTGCCTGCACCATTGGCTGCCCGACGCCGACCTCCCCGCCCTCGACGACGGCACCCTCCGCGATCTGCTCCCCAGCATCGCCGCGGGCGCACGCTCGTTTCGCGCCCTGCGCAAGGCACCCGTGCTCGACATCCTGCGCGGCCACCTCGGTCACCCAATCATCCAGACCGTCGATCGCGAAGCCCCCGAGCACCTTCGCCTGCCCAGTGGCAAAATGGCCAAGCTCCGCTACGCCGAAGGCGAGCCCCCGGTGCTCGCCGTGCGCATTCAGCAAATCTTCGGCTGGCAAGAGACCCCCACGATCGCCAACGGACGCATCGAAGTCCTGCTCCACCTCCTCGCCCCCAACATGCGCCCCCAACAAATCACCCGCGACCTCGCCAGCTTTTGGCGCAACACCTATCCCCAGGTGCGAAAAGAGCTAGCAGGTCGTTATCCCAAACACGCCTGGCCCCTCGATCCACTGGCTGAAGGCTGAACCAGCCAGAACGTAGCGAGCCTTTCGTCACCCCGCCGCTCGCAACAGACAGGCTTGGCCCCCTCCTGGTCGAGCTCGGCGCCGCGAGCCGT
>CALFAM010000288.1 GCA_937948815.1 uncultured bacterium | reverse complement strand
GACTTTGGCGATGTCTTGCCTTCGTACCGCCCCGGCGTCACCCTCGGCAATCTCGACACCGCCCTACCGGCCTACGCCATCGAGGCGATCCGAGAGGCGCTGCCCGCCTTCGATCGAAAGATCAAGGGCTTCAGCGCGCGGGACGGCGTCCTGACCGGTGTCGAAACCCGCACGTCGTCACCGATCCGCATCAAGCGCGACAAGACCTTCCAGAGCCTCAATACCCAAGGGCTCTACCCTGCCGGCGAAGGCGCGGGCTACGCCGGCGGCATCCTGTCGGCTGCGGTCGACGGCATCAAGGTCGCCGAAGCCGTCGCCGAGCAAATCACCCTGCGCCAGAAGCCCTGACCCCAGCATCCGCCCCCTGGCTGCCACTCATCGCGGCCTGTTGTTTGCGCCGGAGCGCGCCCTGGAGCAACCAGAAGCTGACGCCAGCCTGAATGGCCACCGTTGCCACGGAAAGGAACCAGAGCTGGCGCAAGGTAAAACCGGGGCGGCTTGCGAGCCAGATCCCGGGGATCACGAAGGTCAGGAGCCGGGTCGCGCTGGCGAGCAGCGCTGGCAGCGTGTTGCCAAGAGCCTGGAACAGGCTGGAAAACGTGAAAATGGCGCCGGTGGCGACGAAGTTCCAGGAAATGATGCGAAGGAACTCGCCCCCCACCGCGATCACATCTGCCTCATCGGTGAAGGGATGCATCAGCCACTCGGGGCGTAGCTGGCAGAGCAAGGTCAGGCCGAGCATGATCGTGCTGCCCATCCACAACGCCGAGTGCAGGGTCTCCCGAACGCGGTCGTATCGCCCGGCACCGACGTTCTGGCCAGCAACCGGTGCCGTGGCGAAAGCGATGGCGATCGCCGGCAGGAAGATCGCCTGCATTACCCGCGAACCGACACCGAATCCCGCTTGTGCGGCGGGGCCAAATTCGCGCGCGATCCAGTAGATGACGCCCATGTAGACGAAGATCAGCGCGAATTCGCCGCCCGGCGGGAGACCGATTCGCAGGATCCGCATCCACTGCTCCATCCGCGGCCGAAACTGCGCGGCGTCGAACGTGACGAACGTCTCGAGTCGAACGAAATAGCCCCAGAGCAGCACGACGCCGACCGCGACCGAGATCGAGCTGGCGAGGCCCGCGCCGGCCACCCCCAGTGGCTTGCCGGTCAGCCAGCCGGCGATCAAGATCGGCGACAGCACCGCATTGAGCACTACCGTCAGCATCTGCACGACCATCGTCGGCTTGGCGATGCCGGTACCGCGCAGGGCCGAGCCCATGGCGACCATGGCGAACTGCAACCCGAGCCCCGGCAGGAACCAGAAGAGATACGACACGCCGGCCGCCCGCGTGTCTGCATCAATGCTCAGGGTCGCCATGTAGGCTTCGATTCCCCAATACCCGGCCACCCAGGTCAGCGCGGCGCACGCCGCAGCCAGCAGCAGACTCTGGTTGAAGATCAGGTTGGCGTCCGCCCGATCCTTTCGCCCGCTTGCCTGGGCGATCAGCGCCATCGCTCCCACGCCCAACACCTGCGTCAGCGCCAACACGATGAACTGGATGTTGCCGCCAGCACTGACCCCGGCAAGCGCTTCATCGCCCAGCTTGCCCACGAAGTAGAGGTCGACCAGGTAGTACAGAGTCTGGAAGATCATGCCGACTGCGATCGGGATCGCCAGCTTGATGATGTGAGCCCGTATCGAGCCTTGGGTCAGGTCCTCCATGTCAGCCATCGAAGACCTCTCTCGTCAGGAATTCGGTATGGGCCAGAACGTCCTCGGGCCAGGCCTTGATGTACCGCGCGAACGCTTCACCGTCGCCTGCGAACAACGCGCGGGTCGCCTCTTCGAAGCCTGCCTCGTTTCCCGCCATGGTCGAGATGAAGCCATACGCGGCATCACGGGCCTGGCGGCGCCGGTCGGCTTCTTCGTTGGCCTTGCGCGCTTGATCGACCAGCTTGCGGAGTGTCACCGAGGCGCTCCCCGGCTGGCTCGCCAGCCACGCCCAATGGCGCGGAAGCAAGGTGATCTCGCGGGAAACGACCCCCAACTTGGGACGGCCAGGGCCGCGCGGGGTGGGCGCATGCGCTTCCTTGCCATCTTCCTCCGCTGCCGGAGGTGCGAAACGCGCCAGAATCTCTTCGTGTGTGCCCCGCAGGTCGAGCTCGATCTGCTGGCTCGTCGTACGGTCGAAGATCAGCACCGGCCCGCGCTCGCCGCGATCCACCACCGCCTTGACCGCGAGGGCAACCTCCGCCCGTGTACCCGCGCCGATCTTGCGCGCCCCTTCGAAGGCAATACAGCCCGTACCGTCCTCTTCTTCCCGATCCGAAAGCGCATCCGCGCAGACTTGATTCATCGTCTTGCTCTCCGTTCGTCATTGCAGCCGCAATTTTTACCCGGGTAATAACCGAAAGTCAATATTACCCGGATAAAAACATCCAGGATCCTGGCAAAGGAGAAGGTCGGAACGAGGAGAGACGACGGAATTTTGGAGAGGGCGAGAAGACTGGGGCGACGCCGCAGGATGCACGCCGCCCCTTGTCACGGACTCAGCGAGGCCAGGAAACTAGCCTGAATCATTCTTGAACCCCCGGCTTCAACCACGTATCGACATGCGTCTGCTGCGTTTCGCTCGTTCGGGCTTCCTCGACGTAGCACGGCTACTCCTTCGTCGCCTTCCCTCGCAAGCCTTGCAGCCACAAGCACCTACGTGATCTCGCTTCGAGCGTCACGAATTCTTCGGGCTAGACCGCGTCGGCTCCCGCTTGGGCTACGACGTGGTCGTCTTCGACTGTGGATCCCGAGACACCGATCGCGCCAATGACCTCTCCGTCACCATTCTTGATCGGTACGCCTCCAGGGAAGGTAATCAGCCCACCATTGGAGTGTTCAATGTTGTAGAGCGGGCCACCCGGTTGGCTCAAGTTGCCGATATCGCCGGTGTTCATGTCGAAATAGCGCGCCGTGCGCGCCTTCTTCTGCGCGATATCGATGGATCCTCGCCAAGCGCCGTCCTCCCGTGCGAATGCTTTCAGGTTGGCGCCAGCGTCGACGATCGCAATGTTCATCTTGGTACCAATCGCCTGGCTCTTTTCGAGCGCGGCGGAGACGGCCGCTTGGGCCTGTTCGAGCGAGATATCAGACATCGTGGGGAACCTCTTGTTGGGCTGCTTGATCGGTAGAGCGGGCCGAAGACCACTCTCGTCCGTGGCGGCTACACGAATCTCTCCGAGATCCGAGGCCGCCGAGATCGGAAGGGTGACAGAGATGGGAGCCGGCCGTCTAATCTTCTTCTCGTGCTCCGCGCAAGTCGCGCTACCCCAGCACCCACCTGCCTGCGACCAGCCTCGCTGGCACGAGCCGTCGACGACGCTCTAGCCAGCAATCGTCGAAGTCGATGGCACCGAAAGAGGCCACCGTGCTCGAGACCACGACCACCCGGGCATGGGGCGTATCCGTGAGCAGCGGCAAGAGCGCGCCGGTGAGCGCGAAGTGTCCCAGGTGATTGACCCCGAGCTGAAGTTCGAAGCCCTGCACAGTCTTGCTCTCCGGCGCCACCATGACACCGGCATTCAGGATCAGGAGATCGAGCTTCGAATGCTCCGCCCTGAAGCGTGTGGCAAAGGCTCTCACGCTCTCGAGATCGGCCAGATCGAGCGGCAGAATAGCGACTGTGGCATTGGGGATGGCTGCGCGGAGCCGGTCGGCGGCATCGCGCGCCTTTTCGAGGCTGCGGTAGGCCAAGATGGCCTGAGCACCCTTGCGGGCGAGGGCGCGCGCGGTTTCGAAGCCAGTGCCGCTGTTGGCCCCGGTGACGATGGCCGTACGGCCGCTTGGGTCGGGAATATCGTCGAACGTCCAGGTTGGCATGGAAGAGCTCCTCACGTTGGTCGGTTGTTTCCCGCCGCGACCGGCACACGGTCCGGACCATCAACGAGACAGCCACAGCCTAAGGAGGCTTCCACGTCGCGCGACTGTCCGATGACGCCGGTACCTTGCCGGATGGCGCCTACCGACTTCCCCACTCAGCCCCGGCGACGCGCGATCGGGCCGGCAGAACTGGATCTCCGAGCCTGACGCGATCTGCCAAAGCGTTGGCGCCATCGGACAGTGACCTGGCGAGCGAGAGGTGTCATCTTGTCGGTCGCAATCGTCCAGGTCGTCCCGGACAGGGCCTTTTCTGGACGGGAGACGGAGCCCGACAATGAGACATGCAACACACTTTGCGATGCATCCTGGCTGGCAGATCTTCCTCAAGGATGCCGGCGTATCGGCGACCAATGCCCTGCGACGCGCCGGGCTTCCCGACGATCTCTTTACCCGTCCAGGCGCGTCACTCAGCACCCGAGCGTTCTTCGACCTCTGGCGCGCCATCGACGACGAAGCAGCCGATCCGACCCTGCCGGTACGACTCGGTAGCGCGATCTCGGCCGAGACCTTCGACGCGCCGATCTTCGCGGCGCTGTGCAGCCCGGATCTCGATACCGCCCTCCGCCGCATCAGCCACTACAAGCCGCTGGTCGGGCCCGTGGCGCTGCACGTGACACCCCATTCTGCAGGCACGACGATCGAGGTCGAGTGGTTCGACAAGGCCTTCCGCCCGCCCGCCGTGCTGGTCGCCGTGGAGCTGATCTTCTTCGTCCAGATCGCCCGCCTGGCCACCCGCGAGCGAATCGTACCGACGGCGATTACCGCACCCGAGCCACCACAGCCTGCCGATGCCTACCGTGCCTACTTCGATCGGTCGATCGAGGTCGGCCCGCGATACGCCGTAACCTTCTCGCGGGAAGACGCGCGCCGGCCTTTCCTGACTGCCAACGAGGCCATGTGGGCATTCTTCCAGCCCGAGCTGCGGCGTCGGCTTTCCGAGCTCGACAACCGCGCGACGTTCACGGAGCGGGTCCGAGGCGCCCTGCTCGAGCTCCTGCCGAGCGGCAGCGCGTCGCTCGCCGGCGTTGCGAAGAAGCTCGCGGTCAGCACCCGAACGCTCCAGCGCCGGCTGCACGCCGAAGGACAACGCTTTCAAGACGTTCTCGACGCCATCCGCGAAGAGCTGGCACGACACTATCTGGCGAGCTCGTCGATGTCGGGTGCCGAAATCTCGTTCCTCCTCGGCTTCGAGGAACCGAGCTCCTTCTTCCGCGCCTTCCACGCCTGGACCGGCACGACCCCCGAGCAGGTTCGCCTGGGTGCTGACCCATGAGTCGGCAGCGTGCCGCACGGTGGGCGCGCAGCGATGCCGCGCCGCGACCGGAACCGGGCGCCCCGGGTGAGCGCAGCTTCCCGCTCGCCCCGATCATTGCCTTCGTCGCCATCTGGCTGGGGGTCCCAGGTCTGATCGTCGGCGCCTGGCTGGCGCCTCTTCTGCCCGGCGGATGGCTGACGATCATCGCCGCGATGCTCACGGTCGTCTGGCCCGTCCGGACGCTCGTTCGCGGATTCCGCGGCACGGCCTATCCGTCCGCGGCCGCGCGCCTCTTCGTCGTCCGTCCCTTCTGGTACGCCATGCTCTGCATGCCAGTGCTCGCGGCCGCGACGCTCGCGGGTGGATTGACCGGCCTGCCGTTTGGTCTGCTCGGGCCTGCCGGTCGTTGGAGCCTGCTCGTGGCCACGGGCGTACTCGGCGTGGCCATTTTCATCGGCTACCTCGGCGCGCGAAAGCTGGTCGTCCGCCAGCTCGACGCTCGCCTTCCGAGGCTACCGGCGGCGTTCGATGGCTTGAAGGTCGTCCAGATCTCAGATCTTCACGTCGGCCCGCACACGTCGCGACGCTTTCTCGAACGAGTCGTTCGCGCCGCCGCGGACGCACAGGCCGACCTGCTCGTCTTCACCGGCGACCAGGTCGACGACTTCGCCCGCGATGTGGCGATCTTCGGGCACGCATTTCGTGGTCTACGGGCACCCCTGGGTACGTTCGTGGTGGCGGGCAATCACGACATCTACGCCGGCTGGTCATCGGTCCAAGAGGGTCTCGAAGCATCGGGTTTCGCCGTGCTGGTCAATGCCGCAACCCCGATCACGCGCGACGGCCAGCGCATCTGGATCGCCGGCACGGGTGATCCAGCCGCCCACGGATGGCCCCACGCCGGCGGCCACGCTGCCCGACCCGACATCGACCGCACCCTCGCCGACGTTCGCCCCGACGAGACGGTGCTGGCCCTCGCGCACAATCCCGCCCTCTGGCCCGCACTCGCCGAGCGCGGTGTCGACCTCACCTTGAGCGGCCACACCCACTACGGTCAGCTCGCGATTCCCCGCCTGGGGTGGAGCATGGCGTCTCCCTTTCTGAAACTCGCCATGGGCGCCCACCGGCACGGCCGGTCCTTGCTCTACATC
>CALFAM010000287.1 GCA_937948815.1 uncultured bacterium | reverse complement strand
GATCGGGGCTGCGCAAGACTTCCTGTTTCTCATCAAAGAACTCAGGATCTTCATAGAAATGAAGATTGCCACGATGCGATGTATTGACACGGCAGCCAATGACCCACGTTCTGTTGTTGTGTGTGAAGTCGCCCGCGTAGTAGATCGAGCCGGACACCTGAACCTGCATCTGCGTCGGATTGCTCGGAAAGGGCTCGACAATGGACTCGTACCGTGCATTCTCGATCACGACCTGGCCCGCAAGCGCAGGCCAGGCACTCGCGACCAGTAGGATCACGAGACTGACGAAAGACAGGACGGCTCGCCCAGGACTTCGAAAGGCAATCACGGCATCCTCTCCTCTTGTTTCTCGCGCTTGCGGATCGCCTGCCTGCGACATGCTTGTTCCGGAAATCTCCCTACCAATAGCAGCATGCTCGTTCGCCATCATGATTCCCCTTCGGGAGAGCTTTCCGCCAAGAAGGTGTCGACATCGAAAACCTGAATGCCGGGAGCGACCTCGCTGCGGAGATAGCCGCGCAGAAGTCGCCAATCCTCTGGCACGAGGGCTTCCACGAGGGCCTGAAGCTCATGGGTCGCGGCTTCTGCCGCCGGGCTTCGCAGGCCGGTGGCGAGCCATTCCTCGACGACGCCGCGGCGAAAGCGGGTTGCGTCGGCCAGCACCGCAGCATCCCCCGCCTCGGCGGCATCCTGTGCGGCGGTCGCCCCGATCGATGACGCGGCCTCGCGGACCAGCTCGATCAGCGCATCGAGCGCCGGCTGGATCTCGCTGCTCAGCGTCGCCTCGTGGGCATTGACGCGGTGTGCCGCAGCGACCACCAACTCGATGCCATTCGCCGTCATTCCATGACTCGTGAGCCCCAGACGCTCACGCGCTTCGGCGCCTTCAAAGTCGATGAACCGGTGGGCGAACGCGCTCCATGCCAGCCACGCCGGAACGAGATGAGGATTCCGGCTCCCATCCAAAAAGGTTTCGACCTGATCGAGGTGCTCCGGCGTTGCCTGGTCTCCCACGACATCCAAGAAGCGAGCCTGATTGTCCGTCGGATCGGTGAGACGTCCGGCGAGCGTCGCCGGTTCGATGCTTTCGGAGAGGGTCAGCCAGAGAGCCGGCTCGGTGTCCCCCTCTGCATGCTCGCCCACGGCCAGATTCTCTGACACGCGCTGCCACAGGTTGCGTCCCAAGACGGGGCTCTCGAAGAGCACCGAGGTAGTCAGGGCAATCAGGACAATCAGAATGGGGAACAATAGGTTCCTACTCTGCGCGCTCACGGACGGCATGCCCCGCTGCGAGCACGAAACGCGCGCGTTGCTGTCGTGGTCGAAAAGGTCCCTGTTCATCGTTTTCTCCTTCCAAGGTGTTTAGCTCAGGCATCGACAAGGGGAGTCGGATTGCCGATCTCCCAGCCAGCCGCGCAAGACCGACCGCTGGTCGGCCGCGATCCCCATCGCGAACGCTGGCTACGTCCCTATGCGCCAAAGAAGCGCCGGCCGGGATCAAGACGCCCAACTTTCGGCCGGCGCCCCTACAGCAACCGGCCCTCGAACGATCGGGCAGTGGCGGGGGCGACAGGCGGCTCACTGCGAAGGCCGCAGCGCCCAAGCGCGATGGGCAAGGCAAGGAAAGAGACGGCATGATCCCGTCCTGTAACGGGTGGGCGGTGACCCCGGGTCGACAGCAAGTCGCTGGCGAGACGCCACACCGAGATCGCGTCGGCGGATGGTAGATTGCTGGCTACATCAGGAGGCGAGCTCATGACAAGACGATTGACTTTCGGCACGGCCATCCGGGTCGCCATGGTGATGGCCCTCACCTCGAGCGCGGCAGCCGTAGCCGATTGGCCACGTTGGCGGGGCCCCGAGCACAACGGCATGGCCCCTGAAGCCACGCCGCCCATTCACTGGTCAGAGGATCAGAACGTCCGCTTCAAGGTGGCGTTGCCCGGACACGGCCTGGCGTCGCCTATCGTGGTGGGCGAACGCATCTACCTGCTGTCCACGGTGGCAGCAGACGGCGCCGCCTATGCCCGTTCCCAGGAGGCGGCAGCTGAGAAGCTACGCAACCGCGAATGGCCGCCTGCAGTCGACCCTGTGCCCCAGCGTTTCGTGGTCTCCGCGCGCTCGACCCGCGACGGCGCGCTAATCTGGCAACGCACAGCGGCGGAGCGGGTGCCCCACGAGAGCCACTACATCGACTCGTCGTGGGCATCGGCTTCGCCGGTCAGCGACGGCGAGGTGTTGCTCGCCCAATTTGGCTCCAACGGCCTGTTCGCCTTCGACCTCGATGGAGACTTGCTCTGGCAGGTCGATCTGGGCGACATGCGGACGCGCAGCGGCTTCGGGGAAGGCAGCTCACCCGTAATTCATGGCGACACCGTCGTGGTCAATTGGGATCACGAGGATGACTCCTTCATCGTCGCCCTCGACCGCATGACCGGCAAGGAGCTCTGGCGGACCGCACGGCCTGACGAGGTGAGCTCCTGGGCGACACCGCTGGTGGTGGCATCCGATGAGCACTACCCGGGCAAGACCCAGGTCGTCGTGCCCGCCACGGGCAAGAGCCGGGGCTACGACCTGGCAACGGGCGAAGAGATTTGGAGCCTGAGCGGTATGACCGTCAACGCCATCCCCACACCGGTGTACCGCCAGGGCCTCGTCTACCTGATGAGCGGTTACAGCGGCCAGATGCTGCAGGCTGTCGACCTCGCCAAGGCGCAAGGACCGTTGGAAGGGACCGAGGCCGTACGGTTCGTCCACGAACGCCACACGCCCTACGTGCCGTCACCTTTGATCGCCGGCGACCGCCTCTACTTCCTCAAACACTTCAAGAACATCCTCACCGTGCTCGACGCCGATTCCGGTGATGTGATCTACACCGAGAAGCGTCTGCCCGGCGTCGGCAACGTCTACGCGTCGCCAGTCGGCGCCGACGGGCGCGTGTACTTCCTGAGCCGCGACGGTCATGCAGTGGTCCTGGCTGATGGCGACACCTTCGAGGTGCTGGCCGAGAACGATCTCGACGACGGCTTCGACGCCTCCCCTGCCCTGGTGGGTGACACGATGTACCTCCGCGGTCGGCACCATCTCTACGCCTTGACGACGATGCCCGCCCCAGCATCTCCAGAAGACGGAGCGGGTACGGCCTCCGGCGGGACCCGTCCGACAGCCACTGAGTCGCACGACGAATGACCCGAGCAGACACGGGATTGCCTGGCTTCTCGAGTGTCGGAGCGACGCTCGAGACCTTGGCCGCCGCCGGCTACATCACCGACGACGGGCTCGCCACCAGCGTCTTCCTCGCGCTGCGGATGGAGAAGGCATTGTTTCTCGAAGGCGAGCCGGGCGTCGGCAAGACCGAGATCGCCAAGGTTCTGGCCCACACCCTCGACACCGAGCTGATCCGGCTGCAGTGTTACGAAGGGCTCGATCTCGCCCAGGCCGCCTACGAGTGGAACTATCCGCGCCAGCTTCTCGAGATTCAGCGCCGTCAATCGACGAGTCACGAGGCGGCTCGAGACGCCGATTCAGGGCAGCACGCAGCCGATCTCTTTGCGCGAGAATTCCTGATTGCCCGCCCTTTGCTCGACGCGATCGAGTCCTCGCGGGATCGTGCGCCGGTCCTTTTGATCGACGAGCTCGACCGTGCGGACGAGGAATTCGAGAGCTTCCTGCTCGAGCTGCTCGCCGAGTTCCAGATCACCGTTCCCGAGCTCGGCACCCTCCGGGCCGCCCATCGGCCGGTCATCGTGGTGACGTCGAACCGCACCCGCGAGATCCACGACGCCCTCAAACGCCGCTGCATCTACCATTGGATCGACTACCCGAGCTTCGATAAGGAGCTGGCGATCGTACGGCGCAAGCTCTCGGGCATCGACGCTCAGCTCTCCGCGAAAGTTGTCGCGTTCGTCCACGGATTGCGACAAGAGGATCTGCTCAAGCTCCCCGGCATTGCCGAGACCCTGGACTGGGCGACCGCTCTCCAACACCTCGACGCCAAGCGGCTCGACAGCGACACCGTCGACCGTACCCTCGGCATGTTGCTCAAATATCAGGACGATGTCGACAAGCTACGCGGCCCCCTCGCCAGTCGGCTGGCCGAGGAGGCCGAAAACGGCCCCCCCTAGGGTGCGGGCCGCGCAGCGTAGCGGTCGTGAGCGCAGGCGATCCGGCCGCCTCTGGAAGCCCTGCCAAGGATGGTAGATTGCTCGCCCGACAGGAGAACGGCTGGTGAAAACGATCGCAATCAGGTCGACAGCGAGGACGCAGATCGCGTGAGCGACGCGCACAATCTGCTCGCCAACCTCGCCCGCTTCACCCGCGTTCTACGGCAAGCCGGCCTACCCATCAGCGTCTCCCAGACCCAGGATCTGGCCCGCGCGCTCTCCTGGATCGACCTGGGCGACCGCCAGCAGGTGTTCCACACCAGTCGCGCGCTTCTGGTCAAGCGGCGCGAAGATCTTCGCCTCTTCCGAATCCTCTTCGACGCCTTCTTCCGCCGCCACGGCGATCCCCTTCGCGTTCCCAAGCCTCCTCGCCCCCGGCGCGGCCAGCCGAAGCCTCGGCCGATGACCCTGATCGACTACATGGCACGCCAGGCAGACAAGACTGCGCCGAGTCTGGATATCGACGACCGGGCGGAGACCTGGAGCGCGGCCGAACGCCTCAAGCACCGAGACTTCGCCGCCCTCGACGACGAGGAGCTCCGGCGCGTCCGGAACATGATCCAGCGGCTGGAGCTCCGGGTTGCCGAGCGCGTCACGCGTCGACGCAGGGCCAATACACGCGGGGAGACCATCGACCTGCGACGCGCGCTGGCCGAGACCGCCAAGCAGGGCGCGCTCCCCGCGCGGCTGCCACGGAAGCGGCGCACGATCAAGCCTCGCCCCCTTGTGCTGATCGCGGACATCAGCGGTTCGATGGAGAAATACGCGCGGCTCGTTCTGCTCCTGTTCTACTGCCTATCGCAACGGGGCCCGTCCCAACGAAGCCGAGGACGATCGGCCGGAAGCCCGAGCGGGCAGCGCTCGTCGCCAGGGAGTCGTGGCAGCATGGGCAGCGTCGAGAGCTTCGTCTTCGGGACACGCCTCACCCGCATCACCGCCGCGCTGCGGCTGCGAAACGTCGATCGCGCCGTGGACGAGGCTGCCCACAGCGCGCTCGACTGGTCCGGCGGCACCCGCATCGGCGATGCCATGGCTGACTTCAACCGGCGGTGGGCGCGTCGTGTGCTCGGTCGCGGTGCCGTGGTGATCGTGGTCAGTGACGGCTGTGATCGCGGCGATCCCGGCACCTTGTCCGCAGCGATGCGCTTCCTCGGGAAGCGGGCACACCGCGTGATCTGGCTCAACCCGTTGCTCGGCGATCCGCGCTACCAGCCGCGAACCCGCGGTATGGTCGCGGCATTGCCCTTCGTAGATGACTTTCTCCCGGTACATAATCTGTACAGCCTCGAGCAGCTTGCCGAGCATCTGCGCAACGTGCCCCCCGGTCGGACGGGTCGCGGAATACCATCGTGGACGCCCCGTGATCCAGCACCACACGCGCATCAGGAGAACGCATGACTGGGGAGAACTCATGATTGGAGACAGGACTGCATGAAGATCAATGGCACCTACACCTTTGACGCCCCCCAGGACGTGGTCTGGGAATCGCTGCTCGACCCGGTCGTGCTCGCCGCGGTCATGCCAGGCTGCGAGAAGCTCGACAAAACAGACGACGGCACCTACGAGGGCGTGCTCAAGATCAAGGTTGGCCCGGTCCAAGGCTCGTTCAAGGGCAAAGTTCAGCTCGACAACATCGACGCACCCAGCGGCTACACCATGAACGTCGACGGCCGCGGCGCGCCGGGCTTCGTGAAGGCGACGTCGTCCGTGTCGCTCGAGGGCAAGGGTGACCAAACCGAAATGAGCTACGAGGCGGACGCCCGGGTCGGTGGTCGTATTGCCAGCGTCGGCCAGCGGCTGATCGACAGCTCGGCCAAAGCGATCATCAAGCAGAGCCTCGAAGGTCTCAATAAGGTCGTGGTCGCGCGCGCCTTGGCCGCGGCGGGCGGTGGCGACGCTACGGATGAAGACGAGGCCGCGGCGGCCAGCGACGCAGGGGCTGGCGACGCAGCCGCGGACGACGGTTCGACGAGCGGCGAGGCAGCACAAGGCGCGGACACACCCACCCCGGCCGAGCGCCCCGCACCGTTGCCCATGCCCGAGATCGAGAAGCCCACCCAGGCCGACTTTGCCAAGGCCGTGGCCAAGGAAGTCGCCGCCGACCTGATCCCGCCCAAGTACCGCATTCCCGTCATCGGCGGCATCATCGCTGCGATCGCGGGCTTGCTCTGGTTCTTTTTCTCATCGTGATGGCATAGACCTGGTGCCGACACGGCCGTCGCCAGCATCGCCCGACTGACTCGCTCATTCATCGTCCAGCCTGACGTTTCCCAGCCCGAGGAGGTAAACCGTGATTCCCGGATCATTCACCTACCACGCACCCACGACCATGGATGACGCGTTGGCGCTCCTCGGTAGCCTGGGCGAAGACGCCAAGATCCTGGCCGGAGGGCAGAGCCTGATTCCCGCCATGCGCTTTCGCCTGGCGGTCCCCGAGCATCTGATCGACATCGGTGGCCTCGAAGGTCTCGACTACCTTCGCGAGGAAGGGGGCTTCCTGTGCATCGGCGCCATGACACGCGAGTCCGCGCTGGACGACAGCCCTCTCGTCCAGCAGCGCTACCCCCTGCTCGCCGACACCGCCCGCGTGATCGCCGACCCCTTGGTTCGCAACCTCGCGACCGTCGGGGGCAACATCGCCCACGCTGACCCGGCCAACGACCACCCAGCCACGATGCTGGCCTACGGCGCCACGGTCATTGCCCGTGGCCCGCGCGGCGAGCGAACGATCGCAATCGACGACTTCTTCACCGATCTGTTCGAAAACGCCCTGGCCGACGACGAGATCCTCACCGAGGTGCGCATTCCGCAGCCGCACGGCCAGCCTGGGGCAGGCGACGGTGGCGCCTACCTGAAGATCGAGCGCAAGGTCGGGGACTACGCCATCTCGGCAGTCGCCGTGAATCTACGGGTCTCGGCTGGCATCGTGACCCACGCACGGATCGGCCTCACCAACGTCAGTCCGGTACCCCTGCGGGCCACCGGCGCGGAACAAGCCCTGATCGGAAAGGCACCGAGCGACGAAGTCTTCGAAGCAGCCGGCCAAGCGGCTGCCGGTGAATGCGATCCCTCCCCCGACCTTCGTGGATCGGTTGCCTACAAGCGGGACCTCACCCGCGTGCTCACCAAGCGTGCGGTCGGGAAAGCCGTCGAACGCGCCACATCCCCAGAAGCCCAAGCCGGAGGTGCCGCATGAGCAGCCGATCGATCACCGTGACCATCAATGGCGAAGCTGTCACCCGTGAGGTCGAGGACCGGACCTTGCTGGTCCACTTCGTGCGTGAAGATGCTGCCCTCACCGGTACCCACATTGGCTGCGACACCACGAGCTGCGGCGCCTGCACCGTGCTGCTCGAAGGCGTCGCGGTCAAGAGCTGCACCGCCTTCGCCGTACAGGCTCACGGCAAGTCGGTCGAGACCATCGAGGGCATGGCCGACGCCGACGGCACGTTGCACCCGCTACAGGAGGGCTTCTGGGAGAAGCACGGTCTCCAGTGCGGCTACTGCACACCGGGCATGATCATGAGTGCCAAGCACCTGCTCGAGAAGAACCCCAATCCCACCGAGGAAGAAATCCGCTGGGGCATTTCCGGCAACCTCTGCCGTTGCACCGGCTACAACAAGATCGTCGAAGCGATCCAGTATGCCGCGGAGAAGATCAACAGCCAGTCGGCCGAAAACGTAGGCCGCAACGAAGACGAGGCTGCGGCGCAGCAGGAGGTGACCCCGTGACCCATCTCGACGATCGCCACGAGCACCACAGCGAGAAGCCCGAGGGCGTATCCGCCAACGTCCCGACCACCGACGACGTGCGCGTCACCACCCCGGCCAACGTCTGTGGCATGGGGCACCGGATGAAGCGCAAGGAGGACCCTCGGTTCATCCAGGGGCGCGGCCAGTACGTCGACGACGTCACCATGCCCGGCATGCTCTATCTCGACATCGTCCGCAGCCCCTATGCCCACGCCAAGATCAACAGCATCGACACCTCCGAAGCTCTGGAAACGCCGGGCGTGGTTGCTGTGATCACCGGCAAGGATCTCGAAGCCGCGGGCAACCTGCATTGGATGCCGACGCTGATGTCGGATACCCAGATGGTGCTGCCCACGGAGAAGGTCGTCTACTACGCCCAAGAAGTCGCCGCGGTGGTCGCCACCTCGCGCTATGCCGCGGCCGACGGCATTGAAAAGGTTTACGTCGACTACGACCCGCTCGATCCGGTGGTCGATCCGTTCGAGGCAATGGAGAACCGGGTCATCGTCCGCGACGACAAGGACGAGAAGACCAATCACATCTGGCACTGGGAAGCCGGCGACAAAGAAGCGACCGATCGCGTCTTCGCGGATGCCGCGACCGTGGTGACACAGAAGATGCACATTCCGCGCATCCACGTGTCATCGATCGAGACCTGCGGCATGGTCGCCCACATGGACAAGGTGACCGAAAAGCTCAAGATCTACATGACCTCGCAGGCGCCGCATGCCCATCGCACGGTTTTTGCCCTCGTCTCCGGACTGCCCGAGCATCGAATCCAGGTGATCTCGCCGGATATCGGCGGTGGTTTCGGCGGCAAGGTGCCGGTCTACCCGGGCTACGTTTGCTGCATCGTCGCGTCGATCGTCACCGGCAAACCGATCAAGTGGATCGAAGACCGCAGCGAGAACCTCCAGGCCGACAGCTTTGCCCGCGACTACCACATCGATGCCGAGATGGCAGTCGACGGTGACGGTAAGATCACCGGCTTGCGGGTCAAGACCCTGTCGGACTGCGGCGCCGCGGATGCAGCGGCCAATCCGTCGAAGTTCCCGGCTGGCCTCTACTCCATCTGCACCGGCTCCTACGACATGAAGGCTGCCCACGTGGAAGTGGACGGGGTCTACACCACCAAGCCACCGGGCGGCGTGGCCTATCGCTGCTCGTTCCGCGTCACCGAGGCCGTGCACATGATCGAGCGCATGGCGGACATTGCCGCGCACGAAGTC
>CALFAM010000286.1 GCA_937948815.1 uncultured bacterium | reverse complement strand
GCCATGGCTGTCGACCGTCACCGTGTCGCTCTCGCCGTAGCGCCCCGAGGTCGGGTCGAAGGCCCGCACCCGATAGTTGCGAAGCGGCAGCAAGCGGAAACGGAAGGCGCCGTTCTCGTCGCTGTCGATCGCTTCGATCAGGCTGCTGCCGCCGACCAGCCGCACCCTGGCCGACGGAACGGGACTGCCGTCGACTGGGCTGAGCACCCGACCCGTGATCTCTCCCGTGGCTTCGAGCGTGATGACGGTCTCGACCACCTGCCCCTCGTCGTCGATCCGCCCGCCCGAACGTCCACCGAGACCGCCGAGATTCGGTGCCTGGGCGCTGACCGCGAAGCCGCCCGCGATGACATTTTCGAAGGAGAAATTGCCGTCCTGATCCGCCGTCACGCTCAGGCGCCGATGCGGGAAGGCATGCTCGTTGAGCGTCACCACCGCACCCGGAACACGCACGCTGTCGGCATCTTCCACCAGGCCGACCACCGCACCTTGACGGGGCAAGACGATGTCGGCGTCTTCGATCACCTGTCCGCCGCGCGCCAGGCTGCCGCTCGTACGCGTGGTGCGAAAGACGGCACCGTCGAGGGTGGCCACGATCGAGAAGCTGCCCACCGGGACCAGCTCGAAGGCATATTGCCCCTCGGCATCGGTCGTGACGTCGAAGCTGCCGAGCGCGCCGGCGCGCATGGCCACCTGGACACCCGCCACCGGCGTGACGCCGTCATAGTCGAGCACCCGACCGCGCACCGCACCGGTCGTCTCCTCGAACACGATGTCGTGCGTACTCTCCTGGCCGTGATCCGTGAGACGGTTGCGAATCAGCCGCTCGCCGTGGAAGGAATTGGAGACGAAGAGCTCGTAGGGGCCGATCAACACGTCGTCGAACACCAGATCGCCGTTGGCGTCCGTTTCGACCGTGAGCGGTGCGAATGCCTGGCGCACCAAGCCGAATTCCACGATCGTCGGCCGGAACTGCACCTGGGATCGAACGCCGATCTCGGTGCCGTCCGCCTGCCTCACGGCGGTGTGGACGCGCACCGTGCCGCGCTCGAGGCGCAGGGTGACGAATGGCGTGTCGCCCGGGAAGCGAATCGCTGCCGATGCGACGGTGCCAGCCGAACCGGCAATGGCGTGCAGCGAGTACGTTCCGGGCTCGAGGCCGATCTCGATCGGCTCCCCCAACTCGGTAAACGCGACGCCTCGAAGCTCGAACTGACCGTTCGAATCCGTCACCGCTTCGAAGCTCCAGCGCGTGGCACCTTCGAGTGCGTTGGCGACGTGGACCAGGGCGCCGGCGACCGGTAGACCATCGAAGCCGAGCACCTCTCCGGCAATGACACCGCTCGCATCGAGCTGCTCGAGAAAGCGAAGATCGATCACCACCGTGGAGCCGGCCACCACCTGCGTGATCGGCGAGAACACCCGTTCCAGGGTCTGTGGGTCCGCGGCGAGAATACGCACTTGGTCGCCCGCGAGGACGCCTTCGAGGCGGTAGCGGCCATCGTCGCCACTCACCGTGTTGGCTTGCTGCCCTTCGGCGAAGACGATGGCACCCGCAACCGGCACCACCGAGCCGTCGACCCGCTGGCGCAGCACCTGTCCTTCGATCGTCGCCCGCGCGTCGCGCAGGGGTACGGCAATGTCCACGGTCTGATCCGGCGCGATCGGGAAAAAGACACGGCCGCCGGACACCGCTGTCTCGGGGTCGAAGATCTCGATTTCGGCAGTACCGGCGGGCACGGTTCCAAAGTCGAAGCGGCCGTCCGTGCCGCTGGTGGTCGTGCCGACGAACGTCTGGTCGACATAGAGAGCCAGGATGGCGCCTTCGATCAGCGTCGTGCCGTCGGCGCGGGTCGCCGTACCCCGCACCTGACCGGTGGGTTCCGGCGCCGTTCGGACGATCACCAGGTCACGGCGCGCGATCGCGCCTGCGGACGCCAACTCGACAGTGGCGAAGGCGAAGACTCCGGCATCGTCATTCGCCGAGATCTCGACCGCGCCGACCATGATGTCGGCGGCGTCGAAGTGGCCATCGGGCGTGACGTGGGCGAGGCGGCCCTCCTGAAAAACGGGGTTGAACACCCGCACTTCGAGACCGGTGGGCACCGTACCGTCCTCGTAGGTCACCCGCCCTTCGACCCGGCCGCGGCCAATCATCACCACGTTGAGCTCGGTGGTTTGATCCGGGAAGCGCACCCGGCCGATCGCGTCACCATGGGCGAGGTCGCCCGGATCGAAGGCTGCGACACGGAAGCGGTCGCTGCCATCGCAGGTGTCCGCACGCACGAAGGGAAACTGAAAGCGCCCGGCGGCATCGCTTCGTACGGCACCGGTTTTGTGCAGCACGCACTCCCCCCCGCGCAAGACCGCGGCATCGTGCTCGAAGAGCTCGACCAGGGCAAAGGGCACGGGCTCGCCATCCGAGCCGATCACCGTGCCGGCCACCACTCCGCCGGCAACGGTCTGGGTGAAGCCGAGGGGCACGGTCTGCTGGACGAGGTGATCAGGGCCGGTCGCACCGAGCCCGATCGCGCTGATATCGGTCACCAGGAGATCATCGTCGAGAGGGCCGATCGGGTTGTCGAAGAGAACGCGGACCAGCCGGAGGGTCTCGCGGGCCGAGACCTCACCGATCTCGATTCCGCCCGCCGAGAGCGTGCCGCCATCGGAGATCACATCGTCGAGTTGGAAGCGATCGGGCATGCGCTCGGCGAGGCTCCGACGGTCGACGTCGCGGGTGAAGAGGACATCGACCACGTGCCCTGTCGGGTCGACGTCGACGTTCTGACGCGCTGCAATGACTTCGAAGGCCCGCGGCACGACCGGGTCAATCTGGGCCACGAGGGCGTCGTCGGGCACACCATCGTCAAAGCGATCAATGTGCAGCGTGAAACTGGTGTCGGAGGCCCGAAAGGCCACTTCCGCGGTGTCGCCTGCATTCAGTGAAACATTGCTGAAGCGCACGGCGCGCAGACCGGAAGTCAGGTCGGGCAGGAGCAGGTCGAGATCGCTGGTGCCGTTCGCGAGGGCCCGAATCTCCACGCGATAGCCGCCCTCTTCCAGACGGCTGATCAGGCCGAGGGTCGCGCCGGCGCCAACGGGAAAGAGCTCGGCAAAGGCGAGGTCACGGACCGCCGCGGCAGCCTGCCCCGAGGCCGCATGGCCAGTCGTCTGCGACTGCACGCTCAGGTCGATCGCACCATCCGACAGCACCACGGCATGCGCCGGCAGAAAGCCACTCGCCGCGTAGAAGCGTTCGGCCATGGCACGGGGCGAGGTGGTGACGGCTTCGGCCTCGAATACCGCACCGAATCCGTCCGCGAGCGCCCGCCCCTTGGTGCTGATCCGCCGCAGCGCATCCCAGGGCAGGTCCCCGTCGCGTGCGCCCTGGAGCTCGGCAGCCACGATCGCCAGACTGTCGAAGGCATCCTCGCCCAACTCCAGGTGCTGTGCGGCTTGCGCCAGACGGTAGATGCGGCGGATCACCGCGTCGCCCCCGACCGCAGGCAGCTCCGGCGGCAGGTCGGCCGGCCGCGCGGTGGCCAGAGAGTGGCCGAGACCGAAAAGCGACAGCGCGGGTCGTGCGATGGCCTCCGGGATTTGCTCGGCCACACGGTCCGACAACACGATGGCGTCGGGGGAAAGAGGAATGCCTTCCGTCGACACCCCCACGGACAGCTCGAAAGACGGCGTGACATTGGCGCCGGCGCGTACGGTCGAGGCAATGACCCGCCCCGTGCGGTGCGACACCATGTCGAAGCGCACGGTCTCGGCCTCTCCGGGCAGCAGGGAGTCGATCGTCTGACTCGTGGATCCCACCACCGAGACACCCGAGAGCCCGCCTGTCGGCAGCGTCACGCTGACCAGGTTGGCCGGCGCCGGACCGATGTTGGCCACAGTCATGTGGAGGGCATATTCCTCGTCCGTCCGCACGACTTCCGGATGGTTGATCGTCACCTGGAGATGTGGGTCACGGACCACGACGGCACCGAGCGCCTCACCCGACACCGCACGCGGTCCGCTCGGGAGCCCATCGAGCACGCCGTCGATGTCGAAGCGAACCACGTGGGAACCTTCTTCGAGCCCTTCGATCAAGAACTCGGCTTCTCCTTCCGCCTGGGCCACGAGAAAGGTGACGTCGTCGCCCGTGCCCACTTCCCCATCCGGCCCGGGCATTCGGATCGGCACGGGTACGCCCAAGGGCGTCGGCGGCAGAGTCTCCGCCTGGCGCAAGCTCGGTGGCAGGGTCACGCGCGCGGCCAGGTCGCGAAGCACCAGCGGATCACCGTCGGGCGCACCGTTCTGCACCATCAGGATGACCGAGAAGAATTGGTGCAGGAGGGCCACGTCCGTCGGGATGGCAATCACCCCGACCAGCGGCGCCGGAATAAAGTCTTCGCGACAGCCGACGCGCAGCAGCGCCGGTGGACAGCCGCCCTGGGGGATGAACAACTCGGGCCCCGTCGACTGCGGAAGGTCGAGGGCAAAGGGCACGAGCTGTGGCGGGCGGAAGCGCGCACTCGGGGGGCGGCCCAAGGCACCGCCATCACCACGGCCGGGCGGCACGAAGATTCCTTCCGAGCTGGCCGGGAACTCGACCACGATCTCTTCGCCATTGATGCCGAAGCCGAAGACGAAGCGAAACATCTGGAAGCTGTCATCGCCGATGACAATGCCGAAGGAGCGAATTTCGTCGAGCGTCAGGGGACGCGACGAGACGCGCGTGACCAAGACCTCGGTCACCTGAATCGACACGGAGCGCGGTGAGGCGTAGGACAGGAACTGATCGCCATCCATCAGCCGGATGTTCTCGACCACATAGGCACCCTCGAGGCGCAGACGCGGAATGCGCAGGGGCGATCCGGGGAGCGTCTCGAGCGGCAGCACGCCGTCGATCTCGGGACCTCGCAAGTCTCCGCGCACGCGTAACCCAGATGGCATCGTCCCCAGCGGGCCGTCGTGGCCCACCAGTGCCGTCGTCACCACCGTCGGCGTGTCGTAAGGAACCGTCTGGCTCGCAGGCCCGACCTCGAGGCCGGTGCCCGCAATCGCCAGCTCGCCGCTACCGAGCGGCTGAGCCCAGGCTGGGGCAACCAGGGCGCCTGGCACCAGCCAGGCAAGGGAGAGGATCGAGAAGGAAAGGACGACCAAACCGAGAAACTTGCTCACCATAAGCTCCTGCACCTCGCCTCGCGACGAGGCGCCCAAACCAACCGACCTCACGCATCGAGCACCCACTTTCCGGCGATGGGCAAGATTGTTCGCCGTATTGCCAGGCATCGCGTGTACGCCAGGCAGGGAGTCGTTTGCGTCGGAGATTGGCTTCCATATCGTTTGCGCGGCGTGTCGATTCCCCGCGCCTGTCTATAAGTCGGAAGAAGTACCGAAACGGTTGCACTTTTTTTCGAACTAATTTTCAGCCAAGGCAGCACTTGGCCCGCAGCCGGACCACCCCGGGGCGGATTCCCAGCCGCACAACCGTCTTTCTTTTCAGTCGCTTCGGTCCGCGCAACGAGGCGCAGCCCGCTCGGATCTACTCGTCGAACATCAGTCGCCGCACGACCGGCAGAGGAAGATCGCCCCACTGCAGCAGGCGGTCATGGAAGCGTCGCTGGGTGAAGTGCTGGCCCATTCGGCGGCGCGCCTCGTCGCGGTACTGCTCGATGAGCCATTCGCCGATGATTTCGCGACCGGGCGGCGATGGGCTCTGGGAATCCCGCTGCACTTCGATCAGCGCGTTCTCCCGCTCCATCCCGATGTGCTCGACATAGGCATCGACCGCTTCCTCGAAGGTCATCGTGCCCTTGGCCATGCGCAGCTTGGTGAGGATTCGCTGTACGCGCCACATGCGCATCTGCCGGCGCGCCATCCTGGTTTTCAAGGCTTCTAGATGAGGCAGGGTCTCGTAGTAGCCCTCTTCTTCGAGCAACTTCTCGAGGTAGAACGACCACGCCTGACTGAGGTAAATCCCGCCATAGGCACGCCGCATCTTCGTGAGGGTCCCGGACGTGAGCGCGTGTGCACGCTGGGCCGTGTGCCCCAGCCACTCGTGGTAAGAGATGACGTGTGTCCAATAGGGGTTGTAGGCCTTGAGGCGAGCACGGTGGCGAGACTCATCGAGCCAGGATTCGGGGGGTGTCAAGACGTAGTAGCCCGAGAGCCGACCGGCCACGGTGGGGCCATAGGAAGCGCCGCCGAAGGACAGGATGCGTCGCGCCATCGGTGGCGTGAGGGCGACGCCGTAGTCGAAATCTGGGATCGTCACCAGGTGATCACCTTCCGGGCTTTGCAGCCAGCCCGCCGCGTGCTTGACGTACCACCGCGCCATCGCCTCGACCTCTTCCCACGGCGGTGCTTCCTCCTTCATCAGCTCCCAAACCGTGTGCAGATCGCCTGACGGGTGAATCCGCTGGGCCAGCGCGAGCATTTCTTCCCGCAGCTTGGCTTCCTCGGCGGTGGCACGCGCGAGCATGGTGTCGACGCCCCACGCTTCGAGCCCTTCGTGCACGAATTGGTAGACCTCGACTTGCGCCGGCGTCCAGGTTGGCGCACGGTCCGAGCGCGGCAACAGCTCCGCGTGCAGCCACGTCGCGAAGGTACGAACCGAGCGGAGCGCGGTATCGCCGGCTTCGAGCAGTGCAGCACGCTGTTTCGGATCGTCGACGCAGGCTTCGGGCAGCATCTCCCCGAGCATCATCTCGGCATACCGCGCCTGGGCGATCGCATTCTCGGTCCACGTCCGGGCCGGCCGAGTCAGGTTGGCGCGGGCGCTCTCGAAGATCGCGGGCTGCTGGGCCAGCGCCTCGATCGCCGCCTCGACCGCTGCTTCCCCGCCCGAACACGGTCGCAGAAAGAGATCGCTGACCGGGTGCAGCGCGAAGTAACGTACCGGCACGACCTCGTGCAGCCGCGCGTCTTCGATCTCGAAGAGCCGTGTACGCAGATGGCGCTCGAGCAGGTCGCCATCCACTTGCTCATCGCGCGTCAGCTCGTCGAAGTCGATCTCATCGAGGCGATCGAGCACGCTGCGATACGACGCGACCGCAGCCTCGAGCTCGGCTGCCGAACGCGTCGGTGTGGTCACAGCCAATGCTTCGTCGATCAGTTCCGCGAGCGTCGCGTTCGCCTGGGCATCGAGCGTCTTGGGGATCACCACCAACACGAAGGCCATCCAGAAACGCAGATGAAGCATGAGCACTCCTTAGCAGAAGTCGTGGCTGTAGACGTATCGAGCGAGACTACCTCGTAACACCTCACGACCACGCTGCGCGCTGCTCAGGAAGGGCGCGGAACGTGGTGGTCGGTCGGTCTGGTCATCGCTGAAGTCGAAACAATGATAATCTTCCAACGAATATATTGACCTATTCGATATCTACAATACTCTCTCCTTCGAACCCTCCGCAGCAGAGCTCACGTTGAACGAAGAACGTGTCGTTCCGGCCAAATCCTCTTTTGAGCTTCTCGGTATCTTCCGAAGCTTCTTCGGCTCATCGATTCGACTCCGTCCTTCGCCGCTTTGGCGCCCAGCAGGCTTTCACCCCGGAATGCACGGACGAACCAAGAGACACGCTGTCGGCGTTGGAGGGCATCCAGGACGAGCACAACCACGACTTCGGCCGGCCATGCCGCTTCCGCTGCGCCGACCCGGCGCCCAACCGACTTCCGCATTCAGCACTTGCGGCAGAAGCTCGGCGAGCTGTACGAGTTCCAGGCGTTCCTCGGCAACGGTGCGTTCGCAACGGTCTACCTGGTTCGCAACATCCGGCTGAACCGTCTCGAGGCGCTCAAGGTTCTTGCCGAGAGCCAGCACGAAAGCGAGATGCCTCGGTTCGTTCAGGAAGCCAAGTTGGTCGCGTCCCTCGACCACCCAAACATCGTCAAGGTCTACGACTACGGCGAAGTCGATGGCATCGTCTGGTTCTCGATGCAGTACATCGATGGGCCGGGGCTGCGGGCTGAGCTGACAGCCCACGGACGTCTACCAACGAACGCCGTTCTCCGGTTGGCGGTACCACTGCTGGATGCGCTCGACTACAGCCACCAGCTGGGTACGGTCCATCGCGACATCAAGCCGAGCAACATCCTGCTGAACAGACGAGGCAGGCCGTTTCTCATGGACTTCGGCATCGCCAAATCCAGCTCCGACGTCCTCAAGACAGCGACGGGCAGCGTTCTCGGGACGCCGGCGTACATCTCTCCCGAGCAAATTGGGGGCGACACCGTCGACGGACGCTCCGACCTCTACTCATTGGCGCTCGCCATGTACGAGATGCTGGCCGGTAAGCAGCCCTTCCATGCGGAAACCGCTGTGCAGACGATCGTGATGCGGTTGCAGGAAGAACCCGCACCGCTGAGCCAGCATTGCCCGGAGATCGACCGCACGCTCGAGAGCGTGATCATGCGCGGCTTCGCTCGAAACCCCGAGGATCGTTTTCCCGATGCCGCAGCCATGCGCGACGCATTGGTCGGGGTCCAGAATCGTCAGAAGGATCAGCAAGAGATCAGCCTGCTGACGTCGGCGCCGGAGCCGATCGCCATCGAGAACCTCTCCCCCTCTGCGCCATCAGCCGGGATATCCGGTGAGGCGCCCACGGTCCGCATGCGCCAACACGAGACCGAGGCCGAAGGGCCGGCAACGGGCAAACGGGGAGGCTGGGCCTGGATCGCCGGCCTTGGCGCCGTGGCGATGCTGGCCGTTGCCATCACCTTGGTCACACGGAATCCCCCAGCCGTGCCGCCGAGCCTTACGACGAGTCAGGAACGGGCCTCGGGCTCTCCTCCGGCGCTCCCGCTGCCGGACGATCGAATGCAGGCAGCGGAGAGCACACCCGGCGAGCATGAAGATTCCGTGAGCGGGAGCGCCTCGGAGGACGTCGCAGCCTCGGAGGACGTTGCAGC
>CALFAM010000285.1 GCA_937948815.1 uncultured bacterium | reverse complement strand
CCCACGACCGACGACGCTGCGAAGGAGAAGCCATGGCTGACAGCATGAGCCTGGTCCGTGGGACGGTGGACATTCTGATTCTGAACGCGCTCGCGGGTGGGCCGCAGCATGGCTATGCGGTGGTCGCGTGGATCCGAGACGTGACGGACGATGCACTCTCGATCGAAGACGGCGCGCTCTACACGGCGCTGCATCGCATGGAAAAGCGGGGCTGGTTGCGTCCAGAGTGGGGAGTCTCGCCGCGCGGTCGCCGGGCCAAGTACTACAGCCTGACGGAAGAAGGGCAAAGCCAGCGCGACCTCGGTGAGCGCACCTGGACTCGCTATTCCGAGGCGGTGGCCAAGGTCTTTGCTGCCCGGCAGCTGCAGGAGGTGTGAGGTGGCAGGCCGTGGTGCCCCCTCAGGTCGACGCGTGTTCTCGATCTTTCGGGCGCGGCCCGATCTCGAAGCCGAGCTCGATGCCGAGTTGGGCCATCATTTCGAGAAGACGATCGAGGGGCTGTGCGATGCCGGATGGTCCGAGGCCGAAGCGCGGCTGGAAGCCGAACGCCGATTCGGCGACCGGCGACAATACCGGCGCGACCTCGAGCGCATCGGGCGTTCGCGGTTGCGTCGTCGCAAGTGGCGTGCGTGCTTCGATGCCTTCCGGCAGAGCGTGAGGCTGGCGGTCCGCGGCCTGCGACGATCACCAGGCCTGTCTCTCGCGGTCGTCTTACTTCTCGGTCTCGGGATCGGTGCCAACGCGACCATGTTCGGCGTCATCGACCGCGTGCTTCTTCGGCCACCGCCACATCTCGAATCGCCGGATCGCCTTCGCCTGGTCTCGTTGCATCGTGCTGGATCCCCAGAGCGGTATCGGCGCTCCCTGACGTATCCTGATAGTCAGGTGCTTCCGGGTGCACGGTCGCACGCGGCGCGCGTGGACTCGTCGAACCCAGGTGATTCGGCGATCCGTGCATCGGCAGCCTATACGGTGCCCCGGCAGCGAACGATGGGTTCGGGCGCGGAAGCCGTCAAGGTTCGCGTCCAGCTGGCGACTGCCGAGCTGTTCCCGACGCTGGGAGTCGCGCCCGTTGCCGGGCGATTTTTCGACCATCGGGACGACACGCCTGGCGCGCCGCTGACCGCCGTGATCAGTGAACGCTTCTGGGGCCGGCACTTCGGGCACGATCCCGCAGTCCTGGGCCGCACGGTCAGTATTCGTCAAGGGCGCTACCAGATCGTCGGTGTGGCGCCGCGCGGGTTCTCGGGCGCCGAGCTTCAGACCGTCGACTTCTGGCTGCCGTTGCGGGCTTCGACCGCCGTCGAGCGCAGCGAGCGGGATCTCGAGACGCGAACCATGTGGTGGGTGCGGGCCGTGATCCGCTTGGCGCCGGGCGCTGACCCCGCCCAAGCCGATGCGCTGCTCACCACCAGCCACATCACGTCCCACGAGGCCTACCGCGCGAACGAGGCGCGCACCGCGGCCGGCGGCGCGGGCGACCGCGACTACCTGGCAGCGAACTATCTCGAGACACGCCGTCCCGTTCTGAGCACCACCTCGGTGGTTGCCGGGCGGGGCGCCAACGGCACCACGAGCACTTCGGTGGCGTGGTGGTTGACCGGTGTCAGTGCCGTCGTCCTGCTGATCGCCTGCGCCAACGTTGCCAACCTCTTGCTGGTGCGTGGGATGCAGAAGCAGCGTGACGTCGCCGTGCGCTTGGCGCTCGGGGTAAGCCGGCGCCGGTTGATCGGCCAGGCCCTGCTCGAAGCGCTGCTGCTGGCAGGCTGTGGCGCCGTCGGTGCGTTCTTCGTCGCCCGCTGGACCGGCACGCTCGTGCACGCTTTGCTGATCCCCCAGGTCGACTATGATGCCGCGGCGACGACACCGCGGTTGCTCGTATTCATCGCCCTGGCGACCTGTTTCACGGCCCTACTCGCCGGCCTGCTTCCGGCTCTCCAGGCGTTCAGCGCCAAGGCGACGGCGCTCGGATTGCGTGCGCGCGGTGCCGTGGCACTCCGTTCGCAGATGCGTGGAGCCCTGATCGTCGTCCAGACTGCGCTCTCGGTCCTGTTGTTGGTGGCGGCGGGACTGTTCGTGCGCAGCTTGTGGAAGGCCGCCGGAACAGACCTCGGCTTCGAGCCCGAGCAAGCGCTCTTGGTGACCATCGAGGCGCGCAGTGGCTTGCAGCACGAGCGGTTGATGGGGCTCTATCGACAGGCGCTGGAGCAGGTCGAGCGACAGCCCGGGATCGCGCACGCCGCGCTGGTCTCCGGGACGACCCCCCTGCACGGCTGGAGCGCGACCGATGTCAGCGTTTCCCGAGCGGCAGGACCTCCCACCGCCTTCGATGACGAGATTTATCACTATGCCGGGACATCGGATTTCTTCCGTGCGCTCGGCATCCGCATCACCCTCGGGCGCGCCTACGATGCGGACGCATATCGCGTACATGCCCCGCCAGTCGCGATGGTGAGCGAGTCGTTTGCGCGCTCGGCCTGGCCGGACCAGAGCCCGCTCGGGCAATGTGCGATCGTCGATTCGGACAGGGAGGACGGTGAGCAGTCGCCGTGTCGAGAGGTCGTGGGCGTATTCGAAGATCTGGCGGTCGCGAGCCTGACCGATCGCCATCTACGGGCGGTGGCAACGCCCACCCCGCCGGATTCGACACAGCTGCAGGGCATGGTCGTTCGTACGCTCGGCGATCCGGCGCAGCGTATGGCCGAGATCCGCGAACGGATTCGGGGCCTCTCGCCTGAGGTGCGATTCGTCAACACGGTGCCGATGGTTCAGCGCGTGGAGCGGTTGACCACGCCGTGGCGCCTGGGTGGTGCGCTATTCAGCGCATTTGGATTGCTGGCGTTGGTCGTGGCTGGCGCCGGTTTGGGGAGCTTCCTCGCGTTCGACGTGGCGCAGCGGCAAACCGAGCTGGGTATCCGTGCGGCACTCGGAGCCAGTCCGCGCGCGTTGCTGGGTTTCGTGGTCCGAAGAACGGTCCTTTTCGTTGCCACGGGATTGATGCTGGGTACCGTCCTCGCACTCGGCGCGGGCCCCTTCGTGCGCGACCTCCTCTTCGATGTGACGCCTGCCGATCCGCTGGTCTTCCTCGTCGTCTTCGTGATTCTCGGCGCCGTCGGCGCCCTTGCCGGCCTGGTTCCAGCGCGGCGTGCCACGGGTACGGATCCTGCGCGGACGATGCGCGAGACCTAGGCACCAACGTCTCACCGGCGCCCTGCCGGCGCCCCACCAGCATCCCGCAGTCATCCTGGGCGCGATCGCCGATTCGTTTAGAATCGTTCGGTCGCGAGGGAGTTTCTACCGCTTTTCATCCGTGCTGGCCTTGGTCAGTGCTGTTCGAGGACCCGATTTCATGACTGAATCTCGCCAATCCTTCCGTGCGCCCGAGCCTGGCCGGTTCCTTGGGCCTGGCTGGTGGGCACCTGCTGGCCTCTTGTCCGTCGGCCTGTTCGTGGCTGCCATGGCCACGGGCCAGGCCCCACCGCCCAAGGCCGCGCCTGGCGGCACCTTGCATGACCCGCGGGAAGTGCACCTCGCGGACGTTCGCCAGCTCACGTTCGGAGGCGAGAACGCCGAAGCGTATTGGTCGTTCGATGGCTCCGAGCTGATCTATCAAGCTTCGGGCGGGGACGTCGCCTGCGACCAGATTTTCCGCATGGATCCGAAGAAGCCGGGGGAACGCACCCTGGTCTCGAGCGGCACGGGGCGAACCACCTGCGCCTATTTCCTGCCCGGCGACGAGCATGTGGTGTACGCCACCACCCACTTCGCGGATCCGGCGTGCCCGGCTCCGCCCGATCGGTCGATGGGCTATGTCTGGCCGCTCTACCCCAGCTACGAGATCGTCCGTACGCGGCCGGATGGCAGCGGCGTCGAGCGCCTGACCGACAACGACGCCTATGACGCCGAGGCCACAACCTGCGGGACCGATGGGTCGATCATCTTTACCTCGACCCGGGATGGCGATCTCGATCTCTATCGAATGGATGCCGACGGCGCCAACGTACGCCGCCTGACCGACACGCCTGGCTACGACGGCGGTGCTTTCTTCAACGCCGATTGCAGCAAGATCGTTTGGCGTGCCTCGCGGCCGAAGGGCGAAACGCTGGCCGACTACCAGCGGCTGCTCGGACGCGACCTGGTCCGGCCGAGCAAGCTGGAGATCTTCGTCGCCGACGCGGATGGCAGCAACGCACAGCAGGTGACCTACCTCGACGGCGCGGCGTTTGCGCCGTACTTCCATCCGAGTGGTGAGCGCATTCTTTTCTCGACCAACCACCACAGCGAGAGCGGTCGTGAGTTCGACATCTTTTCCGTGCGGGTCGACGGCTCCGGCCTCGAACGCATTACCTACACACCGGGCTTCGACGGTTTTCCGATGTTCTCACCGGACGGGCAGACCCTCGCCTTCGGCTCGAACCGGAACCAGGGTAAGCCCGGAGAAACTGACGTCTACATTGCGCGGTGGATCGACGAAGCGGACGATTCGAGTCGCCAGGCGGCGGAGGAGACGGCCTGGCGTGAGACAGCGGCTGATCGTTTTCGCGCCGATGTCGACTGGCTCGCCGACGATGCGCGGGAGGGCCGTGGAGTCGGAACCGACGGTCTCGAGGCCGCCGCACGGTTCCTCGCGGACCGGTTTTCCAGCCTGGGTCTTGGCGCGGCCGGCGACGCGAGTGAGAACGGGGACGCGCGGAGCTACCTGCAAGCCTTCGAAGTCGCGGTGGGCATTGCACGGGGCGACGGCACGACTCTGGTGATCGATGGCGCGGCCGTCGCGGCCGATCACTTCGTGCCGGAAGGCTTTTCGACCAGCGGCTCAGTGACCGGCCCGGTGGTCGCGGTAGGCCACGGCATCCACGCTCCGGAGCTCGACCACGACGACTATGCCGGGCTCGACGTCGCGGGCAAGATCGTCGCCGTGAGACGGTTCGTACCCGAGGGCGAGACCTTCGCGAACAGCGACGCGCAGCGCCGCTACGGAGATCTGCGCCACAAAGCATTCATCGCGCGCGAGCAGGGCGCCCTGGCGTTGCTGGTGGTCGATCTGCCGGCGGTGGATGGGCGTGCCGAGCTGCCCGAAGAAGCGCCCTTGCCCAAGCTCACGGTCTCGACCTCCGGCGACGCGGGTTTGCCTGTGGTGGTGGTCGCACGTGCGGCGGGTGCCGCCCTGCTCGAAGGCGGGCACCAGGATTCCCCGGTCGTCGAATTGGCCATCGACCTGTCCGTCGAGCACGCATGGGCGCACAATGTTGTCGCGCGGGTCGTCGCGCAGGCCGAGGGCTCTTCTCGGGGACCGATCGTGATCGGCGCGCACTACGACCATCTCGGCTTCGGCGGGCACGGATCGCTGTCGCCGGACGAGCACGCCCCACACAACGGCGCCGACGACAATGCGTCGGGAACGGCAGCGCTCCTCGAGATCGGGCTCCAGCTCATGGCCGATCGCAAGAACCTTCAGCGCGACGTCTGGCTGGTCGCATTCTCCGGTGAGGAAACCGGCCTGCTCGGCTCGACCCACTTCACCAAGCAGCCACCCGAAGGGTTGGACATCGACGAAGTCATGGCGATGATCAACCTCGACATGGTCGGTCGGCTGCGCGAGAAGCTCTCGGTGCTCGGCGCGGCTTCGGCTGAGGAGTGGGGTGACTTGGTGCAGCCGGCCTGCGATGCGCTGGGCATCGCCTGCGCCCTGGGGGGCGACGGCTACGGTCCCTCGGATCAGACGCCGTTCTACGCCGCCGGCATCCCAGTGCTCCACCTGTTCACGGGAACCCACGAGGACTACCACCGTGTCTCGGACGATACGGCGCGCATCAACGCGGCCGGTGGCGCGCGGGTCGCGTCTCTGGCGACTGATATCGCCATGCGTCTCGCGGAGCGCGAGGACGCCCTCACCTACGTGACGGCCGAGGCACCTGCGCCAGCCGGCGACACTCGCTCGTACGGCGCCTCCCTCGGGACCGTGCCCGACTATGCCGACGATACCGGTGGTGTGCTGCTCGCGGGGGTCCGGCCGGGCAGCGCGGCCGAGGAGGCGGGCATCCAGCGCGGTGATCGACTGGTGGCGTTGGCCGGCAAGGACATCGGCGACATCTACGACTTCATGTACATCCTGCGTGAGTCGAAGCCGGGGGAGACCGTGCCCTGCGTCATCGAGCGAGGCGGCACGCGAGTCGAGCTCGAGATCACCTTCGGTACCTCGACCAGTCTGAGGTGACGCACCTGCGCGCGTGCGCGTCTGACTGACACCTGTCTGGCTCCGTTCGGGCGTG
>CALFAM010000284.1 GCA_937948815.1 uncultured bacterium | reverse complement strand
GCAAGCGACTGGCGGCGCCGTGGGCACCACCGCCGACGTCTATGCGCTGGGGCTGATTCTCGGCGAGCTGATCCTCGGGGCGACGGCCATGCAAGGCACGGCGGCAGCGGAAGCGGCGGCCGGTGAGTCGGAGCCGTCCGGACCTGCACGGGACGCCTTGCTCACGTCGCTCGCCAAGGCGCGGGTGGAAACGGATCTATGTTCGATCGTGCGCATGGCGACGATGGCTGCGGCTGGCGAACGCTACCCTTCCGCCGAGCAGCTGTCGGCCGAGGTGGGGCGATTCCTCGACGGTCAGCCCGTGATGGCTCGCCCCCAGACCCGACGCTACCGGCTGCGGCGTTTCGTGGGCCGCCACAAGCTGGCTTTGGGCGTGGCGGGAGGTCTCTTTGGTCTCGTGTTGCTGGCGGCGATCAGCTTCGCGCTGCTCGCCCGCGAGCTGGCTCAGCAGCGTGATCGGGCGCGCGTCGAGCGTCGGATCTCTGACCAGGTCACCGACTTCATGGTGGATCTCTTTGCCCAGAACGAGCCGGGCAACCGGGACACCATCGAACCGACGGCGAGCGAGATGCTCCGCCGAGGGGCGGAACGCGTGCGGGGCGTCTTTGCCGACGACTCGTCGAACGAAGCGGCGCGCGTGCATGGCGCGCTGCTCGGCGCGATCGGCAGGGCGTATCACGCGCTGTCGCGCTATGACATGGCGCAAGCGGTCTTGACCGACGAGCTCAACCTGGCTCGTACGACCTTGCCAGCAGGTGCGCCCGCCCTGGTCGAGTCCTTGCTGCGGCTGGCTGCGACGGAGGCCGAGCGGTCCAACTTGGAGACCGCCGAGGCCCTGGCGCGCGAGGCGTTGGCCATGCTTCCGACGAATGCGGAGATCTCGGCACGTGACGAGCCGGGATGGTTGGATGCTGGTGGAGAGATCGCCGTGAGGCATCCGCTGGCTTTGCGTGCCTGGGCGCAGCGGACGCTGGGCGACGTGCTCGTTCGTCGCGGTGATCTCGACGGTGCCGAGCCGCTGCTCGAAGCCGCGGTCGAAGCCGATCAACAGCTGTTCGGTACAGAGAGCGAGCGAGCCGGCCTCAGTCACGCCGCGCTTGCCGGTCTCGCCTTCGAGCGTCGGGATGCGGTGGCGTCCGAAACGTACAACAACCGGGCGCTCTTGGCATTCCGCCAGGCGTTGGGGCCGGACCATCCACGCACCCTCGAAGTCCTCGGCGATCTGGCCATTGCGCTCCAGAACCAGGGCAAGTTGGAGCAGGCCGAGGCCTCCTACCGGAGTCTGTTGGCGCGCCAGAAAGAGGTATTCGGTCCCGAGCACGACATGGTTGCCCAGACGCTCAACTCGCTGGGCACCACGTACTACGATCAGAGTGACTTCGAGGCTGCGGCGACCGAATTCCGGGCCAGCCTCGCGATGTTTAGGACGCTGACTGAAGAGCCGACGCTGGAGGTTGCCGGTGTGATCAACAACCTGGCACGGACGCTTCGCGAGATCGGGCAGATCGCCGAGGCCACCAAACTCTATCGAGAAGCCCTGGGCATCTTTCGCCTGCACCTCGATCCGCGCTCGCCATCACTCGGTGCGCCTTTGACCTTCCTCGGTGGCGCCCTTTGCTCCAACGGTGACGCCGGCGCAGTGGATGAAGGGGAGGCCTTGCTCGAGGAGGCCCGTTCCATCTATCTGGCGGCTTTGGGCGCGGATCACTATCGCCTCGGCCTGCTCGACTCCACCCGCGCGTACTGCATGGTGCAGCGCGGTCGAGTTGCGGACGCGCGGCGCTTGTTCACGCAGGCACTGACGCAAATCGCAGCCCATTTCGGCCCCGATCATCGCCTCGCCAACAAGGTACGCAACGAGCTCGACAAGCTGGCGGCGCGCGCCGACTAGCGCAGGTCACTCCCGTAGCCCAGCGGGTATCATCTGCGCTTCGGAGACAGCCGTTTCCAGAGCAGGAGAACGATGAATGCGTAGCAAGATCGCCATCGCGTCGGCGACCATCAATGTCTTGGCGCTTCTGCTGCCGACCAGTCTCTCGGCCGATCCGGCCACGGAGCAGCGCAAGCGCAAGGAAAAGGCTCGGGATACGTCCGCCGCGTCGGCAGCGGCCGTCCTTGCGGCTGGTGCCCCCGAAGAGGTGATCGCGCGCTATGACGGCGGTGCGGTTACGCGCGGCGAGTACGTGAGCTGGTTGCGCTACATTCGCCGCGATGCCGATCCGGAACAGCTGTCCCAGCGCATCGCCGCCATCGCGCTGCACGAGGTCTGGGCCGCGGAAGCGCGTGCTGCCGGATTGCACGAATCGGCGGATGTGCGGATGTCCCTCTTCGACTTCGAGAATGGCCTCCTGCACGAGGAGCTGCGCAAGCACGTCGCAGAGGCGATCAACCTCGACAAGGCGGAGCTCGACGCAGCGGTCGAAGCACGAAAGGCGGAGTTCGTGCGTCCGCGCCGCGTGCGGCTTTACAACATTCTCCGCCGCTACCCGGCCGGCAGCGACGCGGCTGCGGTCGCAGCCGTGCGCAAAGAAGTCGAAGCGATTCGCGCCCGCATCGAAGGCGGTGAAGCGTTCAAGGACGTGGCACGCAGGGAATCGGTGTCGCAGACCCGCTTTCGCGATGGCCTGATCGGATGGGTTCGGCCGGGCCAGCTGTCGCCCGAGATGGAGACGATCGCCCTGGCGCTGGAGCCCGGTGCGATGAGTCCGGTGCTCGCGACCGAGGACGGTTTCACGATTCTCTGGTGCGGGGAAGTCGATGCCGAGGCCCGACCGCCGTTGGAAGAAGTTCGGGTCAAGGTGGAGAAGAGCCTGCGCAAGGAGAAGTTCGATGCGCGCTGGCAGACGATCCTCGACGCAGCCGAGGGCGTGCGCCTCGACCTGGCGGCCGCAATGGGCGATCGGGGAGCGGCGATGGTGGCAACGCTGCCGTCGGGCCGCAAGCTGAGCGCTGAAGAGGTCGATGCACTGGTGCGCAAGCGTGGCCTGGGGGCGCGGGCCGCTGCTGTGCCCTCGAATCGACTCGAGGCCATGCTGCGCAACGTTCTGGAGCAAGCTGTCGCGGCAGAGGCGGCGCGCGCCGTTTCACCCGAGCCCCTGCACCGCGATCCGGAAGTTCAGGAGAAGCTTCAGTGGGCGGCACTGACCGCGGCGTCGACGGCCTTGGTCAAGGAGCGCTTGGCGGCGCGCTTCGTGCCCCTCACACAAGAAGAGATCCGCGCGTACTACGAAGCCCACAAGCACCAGTACAAGCGGCCCGCGCAGACCCATCTCGAAGTCATCATGCTGGCCGTGGCTGATCGCGCCAGCCTGCGCGAGCGCTCGCGCGCGGCGGAAGCCCTCGAAGCCGACATTCGTTCGGGGCGTCTTGACTTCGCGGAAGCGGCACGTGACCGTTCCGATCACGGTTCGGCATCTCGCGGCGGCGACGTCGGCTGGCTGGATCGCGCACAGATCGCGGGAATGGGCCCGAATGTGCTCAAGACCGTCGAGACGCTCGGCAACGGCGAGATGAGCAGCCTGGTGCAGCAGCCGGAGGGGCTCTCAGGTCGCAGCAACCTGTGGCTGGTGCGCAAGGTCGGCAGCAGGCCGTCGAAGTTCCTCTCCTTCGAGGAAGCGGCACGCGCGGCCGAGAACGGGCTTGGCAACGAGCGCACCCGGGCGCTTCAAGGCACGATGCGGCAGGAGGCGATCGACCGGATCAACCTACGCCCCGCTGACGCTGCCGAGTAGCCCGCTAGTCGATCGTAAAGGTCATCAGCTCGACCGGGATGTGCGCACCGCCGGCGCGGAGAATGGCATTGGCGTCCGGGATGGCCTGGAAGTTTCCGCCCCCGAAATCCTCCATGGCGAAGCCGTGGAAACCCAGCCCACCCTTGTTGGTGTCAAAACCGACGCAATCGACGGCACACGGCGTCGGCCCTGCCGTGCTTCCTGCCGTGGGATTCCAGATACCAGCCAGGAAGGTCACCGAGCCGGTGCCGGTGAACGGCACGAAGAGGGAGACGGTGTTGAAGGCATTGGCCTGAAGCGGAGTCGACACCGAGAAGAGGGGGGAGGCATTGGTGCCCGCCGTGTTGAGCGGCGCAAAGACCGTGACGAAGGCGTTGCCGCTGCCGGTCGTGCTGCTGTCGACGATTCCCATGAAGAACGACAAGAACGTGACGGAGAAGGGCAGGGCACACGGGCCAAATGTGTTTCCGAACGAGAAGTTGTCGGGAATCGCCGGGATGTCGCCGACACCGGTAAAGACGCCGGTGTCGTAGCGGATCGGTGGGAAGACGCGCTCCGGTGATGCATCCAGCTTGCGGAAGTCGAGCTTGCCCTGAAACCCAGGCCCATGGGTAGCCTTTTCCTTGCGTGGGTTGGCGGCTGCTGTCGTGGCGAGGAGCAGCGCGATGACTGCTGCGGTTGCAATGGCTCTCTTCTTCCCTGCTTCGTTCTTCCCTGCTTCGTTCATCCTTGATTCCCCCAAACGTCTTGATCCATGCCGAGGCTGCTGGGCCGGTGGT
>CALFAM010000283.1 GCA_937948815.1 uncultured bacterium | reverse complement strand
CCGTGCTCGCCCAGGCGCCGTGTGCCGTGCGCTGGACCGACGTAGCTGGCCAGGCTGGGGTCGAATTCGTGCACGAAACTGGTGCCCGTGGTGGCAAGCACCTGCCCGAGACCATGGGCGCAGGGGTCGCCTGGCTGGACTTCGACGGCGATGGCTGGCTCGACCTCTATGCTGTCCAGAGCGGCCCCTATCCCGGCGACGGCAGTGAGGGTGCGCGCAACGTCCTCTGGCGCGGGCTCGGCGGGGGGCGCTTCGTACGGGTCGACGGCGCCGGTGGTGCGGACGATGCTGGCTACGGCCAGGGCGTCGTGGTTGCGGACGCCAACGGCGACGGTTTCCCGGATCTCTTTCTGGCCAACGATGGCGATGATGCCTACTTTCGCAACCAGGGCGATGGCACCTTCGTGAATGCGACGTCGGAAGCGTTTGGTTCCGGGCCCCTTGGTGGCTGGAGCTCTTCGGCTGCATTCGGTGATCTCGATCGCGATGGCGATCTCGACCTCTACGTCGCCCGCTACTTGGGCTATGACCCGGCACACGATCGCTTTTGTGGTGACTTCGAGCGTGGAGAACGGTCGTATTGCGGGCCGGAGCTGTTCAGAGGCGCGCCGGACGTAATCTGGCGCAATAGCGGCGCCGGGCACTTCGAAGACGCGACGACGCTGCTGGGAAGCGGGGGTGCCACGGGGAAGGGCCTCGGTGTTCTGATGGTGGATCTCGACGGCGACGGGCGAACGGAGATCTACGTCGCCAACGACCAGACCGTCAACCTGCTCTTTCAAGGGCTCCCGGATGGCGGGTTCGAAGACATGTCATTCCTATCCGGAACCGGCGTGAACCAACAGGGACAGCCGGAGGCAGGCATGGGTGTCGCGGTCGGCGATGTCGACGGCGACGGCCTACCCGACTTGGTGGTGACCAACTTCGACGTCGAGACGAATACGCTCTACCGCAATCTCGGCGACCTTCAATTCGACGATGCCTCCGTGGCCTCTGGTTTCGGGCAACCGTCCTTCAACCGCCTTGGTTTCGGTCTGGTGCTGGCTGATTTCGACCTCGATGGCGCGCTCGATGCCTACGTGGCCAACGGTCATGTACGGGTCCAGCCGCGGCGGGAGCAGGTGACCTACGCGCAACCCGACCTGGTCATGCTCGGCGACGGAGGCGGGAGATTTCGATTGGCCGAATGCGCCGTGGCCGGTGTGCCCGCGCACGTTGGACGCGGGCTCGCCTGGGCCGACTACGATGCCGATGGCGACCCGGACCTGGCCTTGTCGAACAGCGGTGGCCCGCTGCAGCTCTTGCGCAATGACACGTTGTCGGGAGAGCGGGGTGAGCGTGGAGCGAAGCCTTGGCTCGGCGTCCGCTTGATCGGTCGGGATGCCAACAGTCAGGCGATCGGGGCGGTCGTTCGCGTGCGGGATCGAGAAGGCGGCGTTCAGAGTCGCTGGATTACGGCGGGCGACAGCTACCAGAGCTCGAGCGCGAAGCACGCGCTCTTCGGATTGGCCGCTGAACCCACCGAGTTGGAGGTGGTCTGGCCGACGGGCGCCAAGACCTTGCTGCGGGCCCCGCCGGTCCGGCACTATGTGACCCTCCATGAGCCCACACCCCCCGCCTCGGCTTCGCCTGCGCAGCCCGAGTCGGTTCGCTAGTTTGGAGTGTCACGACATGATCCGCTCTGTACTTTCGAGACCATTTGTGGCTGCCGCGCGTCTCGAGACGATTGTGCTCGATCGGAAGGCGCTCGTCCCGCGCGGTGCCACCCTGCACCTGGTTGGTTTCTCGCTGGCCGCATTCCTGGCGATCGGCTGCGGAACGCCGGAACCACTTCCGGAGGAGCTTGCCGCGGGGCGTGGTGAGAACGCGCTGGCCGAAGGTGAGATCGGTCACGCGCGTCGCTATCTCGCCGAAGCCGTGGCGCACGATCCAGGGGATACCGAGTCCTGGCGTCGGGCATGCCAGGCCTGGTCGAGTGGTCCTGACCAGCAGCCTGCGCGCATCATCGATGCCTGTGGCGGCTTTCTCGAGCGGGCGGGCGCCGAGAGCGAGGCGGAAGGCGAGCCGCTGCGCGAAGACAGAAGCTGGGACGACGCCGTCGCGCGGCTGATCGATGCGCTCATGGGTCAGGGAGACAGGACGCAGGCCCTTGCTTGGAGTGAGCGCTTGCGCGACCCAGCGACGGCCGCCACTGGCCAGGCAGCCCTCTGGCTCGATGAGGATCCGGCGCGCGCGCTGGCTGCCCTCGAACCGGTGTTGTCCGAGGATCCGGAGGATGCGGAATTTCATGATGCCGCCGCCGCGGTCTTCGAAGCACTCGGCCGGCCGGACGAGGTCCGACACCATCTCGAACGGTCGCAGGCGATCGAGCCGCTGCGCTCCGATGTCCACGAGCGCCTTGCGGCGTGGGCCGAGCAGGCCGGCGATGCGCCGATGGTGGCGCTGCAGACGGCCCGCGCCACCGCGTTGGCACGGTACGAGGCACTGGCCGAGCCTGGCGTGGAGAGCCTGTCCGCGGACGGTGAGCCGACGGGCGAGCCGATGGACGACACTGCCCGCAACGCCGAGCGGTTGCGGCTGCTGATCAAGCTGGACGAGGACTTTCCGCGTCGGCATCCGGATGTCCGGCTCGCCAAGGCATGGCTGGAAATCCAGCTCGGTCACCTCGATCGAGGGCGTCAGCGTCTCGATGGGCTGGCGCGTCAGAAACTCCTGGAGGCCGAACACCGTCTTGCCTTCGCCGAGCTCTTCCAGGCCGAGGAGCGGCACGGAATCGTCCGCGAATGGCTGGAGCCGATGGTGGCAGCGGATCCCGGCAACGAGCGCGCCCGTGCCATCTTGCTTCGAACGCTTCTGACACTCAATGCTCTCCCTGCCGCCCGCGTGCTGCTCGAGGAGGGGCTCGCCGTGTCGCCCTATCGCGCCTCATTTCATGCCGAGCTGTCGCGAATCACCGAGATTCAGGGCAGCTCCTCCGGTTTCGAGCGACACCTCCGACGCGCCATCGAGCTCAGCCCTTGGACGCCCGAGCTGCGCATTCGGCTGGCGGCTTCTATGCTCGAACGTGGGCGTAAGGGCGATGCACGCGCCTTGATCGCCGCATCGCCAGTCTCCAGTCCCGACTTGGACGCATTCGTGGTCGAGAACGGTCTCGAAGAGAAGAAGGACGATTGAGGAGTACTTTTGTCGTGGCCACGAATTCGACCCTGAGCGGCATTATTCCGCCGCTGACCACACCCTTCCGAAGCGATGGCGCCGTCGACCTCGATGGCCTGACGCGCAACGTCGCTCGCTACCAGCAAGCCCGCTTGGGTGGCTACCTGGTCTTTGGCTCGAACGGCGAGGCCGTCCACCTCGACCGCGGCGAGCGGCGCCGAGTGCTCGCGACCGTGCGCGCCGCATTGGGGCCTGAGCCCTTCGTGCTCGCGGGCGTCAACGCCCAGAGCACGAAAGAAGCGGCCGACGACATCAGCCGCTCCGCCGAGGCGGGCGCGAATGCCGCGCTGGTGATCACGCCATACTTCTACAAAGGGAGCATGAGTCAGCCGGTCTTGGAAGGTTTCTACACCGACCTGGCCGAGCGCTCGCCGCTCCCGTTGCTGGTCTACAACATTCCCCAGAACACCGGGGTGCGGGTGGCGCCGCACACCCTGGCCACCCTCGCGCAGCACGAGCGCATCATTGGCACCAAAGACAGTGCGGGGAATCTCGGCATCCTGGCCGAAACGATCCGCCAGGTACCGAGCGATTTCCGGGTTTTCGTCGGCAGCGCTTCGATCGTCCATGCGGCGCTGGTGGCCGGCGCTGCGGGCGGCATTCTGGCTGCTGCGTGCGTGGTTCCCGAGGCGTGTGTAGCGCTCCACGACGCGGTGGTCGCGGGCGATCACGATCGCGCGGCAGGGCTCCAGCGTCGGCTGGCGCCCCTCGGCAACCTGGTCACGTCCGACCTCGGAATCACCGGACTGAAGGCTGCTTTGGATGCCATCGACCTGGTTGGCGGCGCGCCGCGCCGTCCGCTCTTGCCGGCCGCGCCAGAAGCGCGCGCCCGGATTGCCCGCGAGCTCGAGGCGAGTGGGCTGCTCGGCCACGCTTCCGTCTGACATCAGAACCCGCGCGCGCCGCACAGTCGGCGCGCGCTGCAACTGGTTGCGCCGATCCGCGTAAAAGGCGGGTGGCTCGACCTACGCCCGCGCTCCGCGAATGGGTTCCTCGGGGGCAGTGAGAACGCTGCCCAGCCTGCGCTCCCGAGAAGCAAACGCGGATCGCGCTGACCGCCCGTGGCTCGTGCGAGTGTCGTGACAAGCGGTCCGTGCTGGCGGCCGGATGGAAGTTAGTGAAGATTTTTCAACACAGTGTTGTTTTTTTAACATTTACTTGGTAGCGTGGCTGTGGTGCTGGCCAAACGTTTCGAGACGTGGAGGATTCCCGATGGCAACCGATCGATCGATGAGCCGCCGCGAGCGCGAGATCATGGACATTGTCTATCAGCGAGGAAGTGTGACCGCGGTCGAGGTCCGGCAGGCCATGGCCAGTCCGCCGACCGATGCAGCGGTTCGTGCAACCCTCCGAATTCTGGTCGAGAAGGGACACCTGCGCATCGAGCAGGACGGGCCACGCTACGTCTATCACCCGACCGTGTCACGGGATGCAGCACGGCAATCCGCGCTCAGCCACCTGGTGCAGACCTTCTTCGGCGGATCGACCCGCGGTGCGATGGCCGCCTTGCTCGAGATCGACGAGAGCGTCGACATGACGCCTGAAGACCGTGCCCGGATGCGCGCCTTGGTCGACCGTGCCGAGCGGGAGGGGCGTTGATCATGGGGGGGCTCTTTGCCGCCTGGCAGCTCCTCGTCGCGGCCTTTCCCGCGCTGCTGGTCGCCGTGCTCAAGGTGACGCTGTTGCTGTCTGTGGCGCTGCTGATCGACCGCGCGCTACGGGGTCGGGTCACCGCCCTTTCTCGTCATCGGTTCTGGACCATGACCTTGATCTTGACGTTGGCGCTGCCCTTCGTCGGTCCTCTGCTGCCGTCCTGGGGTGTCCTGCCCAGCCTTGCCGCCTTCGGTGCGCACCCTCCGGACTGGTCCGTTCCGGCGCCCGCCGAGGTGGCTTCTTCGGGAGGGAAGAACGAAGGGGACTCGGTGCTGCCCGGTGTGCAGGCCTACACCATTCGTGAACAGGCGACGCGGACCACGACCGGAGGTGAGGTCACGTTCGAAGTGACTTCCCGAACCGTGACCCAGCAAGAGCGGGTGCGGCATCGCGAGAGGCAGAGCTACCGCGAGAGAAGCGCTCGAACCCGTGGGTCGAAGTCGGAGTCGACGGCGACCGTCGCGGTTCGCTCGTCGGAGTCCGGCACGGAGATCAGCATTTCGCCGCCCGAATCGACGCGCCAGGAATCGACCTCGTTCGCGGTCCAGGTCGACGATGGAGGCCTACCAACCCGACCGGCCGACGGACCCGATCGCGCGTTGGAAGGGCACGCTGCCATGAATGGGTCGGAGCCAAGCGTTCTGCGTAGGGCCCTGGCCTCCGGCGCGCTCGCCATCTGGTTGCTGGGAACGATGGCGGCGCTGGGGCTTTTGGCTGTGGCGCTGCGGCGCGAGCGCGGCCTGCTACACAGTGCCAGCCCGATGGACGCGGCTTGGCACCATGAACGCGACCAGGTCGCGCGCGCCCTCGGGCTCAGCCGCGCCGTGCGGCTCGGCACCCATGCCAGCGCCACAACGCCCCTGACCGGCGGGCTTGCGCGACCGGTGGTCATCTTGCCAACCAGCGCCGATGTCTGGACCCAGGAGCGGCGACGGTTGGTGCTCGCGCATGAGCTGGTTCACGTGCTTCGGCACGACAGCCTGCGCCAGCTTCTATCGCGCGCCGTTCTGGCCCTCTACTGGTTTCATCCCTTGATCCGTATCGCGGTTCGCCGAGCTTCGGCGGCTCGCGAGCAAGCCTGCGACGAAGCGGTGCTCGCACTCGGCGCTCGTCCGTCGGACTATGCCGGCCATCTGTTGGCATTGGCGGATCAGGCGTCTGCTCCCTCACCCGCGGCGATCCTCGCCATGGCCGAACCTTCTCAGCTCGAAAGGAGACTGCTGGTGATTCTCGACCCCAACCGTCCACTGCGTGGTGGCATCCTGGCCGCCTGTGCCCTTCTCGCCATCTTCCTCGGCGGTGTGGCTCTCGCGTCGGCTGCGCCGGCACCACCACGCCCGCCGGCCGTGCCGGTCGCACCCTTCCCGGTCGCACCCGTCCCAGCGCTGCCCGCTCCGACGACGGTCGAAGCTCATCCCGCCCCGCGGACGGCACCGGCCGCACCGACCGTGCCGGAGCGTGTATCCGGGAGCGTGTCTGTGTCCCCGCGGGTACCGACGGCCCCGGCGCCGATCATCGCGCCGAGAGACGGCTGGTCCCACGGCGTCCCGCCGGCGCCGCTGGCGATTCCAGCGCCCGACACGCCAGCCACGGCTCCGGCGCCACCCCTGGCGCCATCTGTGCCGTCGGCGGTTCCGGCTTTCCCGTTGCAACCATCCGCACCGTCGACCGTTCCCGCGTTGCCGCACCTGTCGTCCGGCCTGTCCCCCGACACGGATCCCGCGCCGGTACTGGCTGCGGCCGGCTGGGCGCCGGCGGCACCGGTCGCGATGGCCGCGGCAGCCGTCGCCGCGCCGCATGCCGAGACCGATACCGCTTGCGTCAACCGGTCGAGAGGCACCTTTCATGGTTCGATGTGGACCAGCAACGGGACGCCGATGCAGATGATCGGAGTCCTCGACGGTGAGCGGGTCTTCGTATTCCAGGTCGACGACGACCTGCGCGTCTGCGCTCGAGCCAGTGAAGATCTGGACTTCAGCGAGGGGCGCGACCTCGATTTCCGGCCGGGAAGCTGGCTGGACATCGAGACCATCGACGGTCGCGATCGGCATCGCCTGCGCGTCGCCGTTGGTGCTGATCGCCAGCCTCAATATCAGTGGTCGGTGGATGGTCGTTCCTGCGCCTTCGGCACCACGGGTGAACGCTGGTTGGATGCCGCCCTCGAAGCCATCGCAGATTGGCAAGCGATCGCCAGTCTTCGGGGACAGGAGGGATCGCTGCGCGGCAAGATCGGCTCGATCCGCGGGCAGGAGGGGTCGCTGAACGGCAAAATCGGCTCGATCCGCGGGCGACGAGGATCGCTGCAGGGACGAATCGGCTCCCTGCAGGGTGAGTTGGGTTCGATGCGCGGGGCGATCGGATCGTTGCGTGGGCAGATCGGCTCGCTGCGCGGCCGCTACCACCGTCAGGGCGAAGCCGAGCGCGCGAAATCGGAGCACAGGATTCGGCAGCTCGAAGCCAGGATCGCCGATCAGGAAGGGGACCTGCGGCGGCGGGAGGCCGAGATCGAACGAGAGATTGCCACCATCCGGGAACAGATGACCCCCTACGATGACGATGGCGCCGAGATCAGGGCGATCAAGGCCGAGATCGCTGCCCTCGACAGCGACAGCCGCATCGAAGAGATCGAAGCGCAGATCGTGGATCTGGATGCCGATCGACGTATTCAGCAACTCGAAGACGGCCTGCCGCGGAAGGTGAAGGCGCTGAAGCGGACGGTTTCGGCCGGTTCTTGCTGACCAGCTCCCTTAGGACCCAACCGTCGATCTCGTCGCGGGCCCGCTGACACCTTCTGTCCGAACCGAGGACGCCGAGTCCCAGGAACGGACAGGGCCAGCGGGCCCGATCTGCGTTCGTTGGTCCACGCCGCGTGGCACAGGGCTTGCTGTTTCTTCCCCGCGGAGGAACATCATGGACGCCATTCGCCAAGATCTCGTTCTTGCCCTGCGCAGGCTCTATGCCCGACCAGCGGCCACGCTCACCATCCTCTTCGTGCTGGCAACCGGCATTGGTGCGACCCTGGTCGTGGCGGCGGTCGTCGATGCGGTGTTGGTCCGTCCGCTGGACTATCCGGAGGCGGATCGCCTGGTAGCGATCGGAGAGCGGGCGCTGACCGCCGATGCTGATGCGGGGACCGCTCAGGCTGCCGGCTCGGGTGACTGGCGCGATACCTCGTTCCCGGCCTTCGACGACCTCCGGCAGGGCCATGGGGCAGCATTCGAGCAGATGGCTGGCTTCCAGTTCTCGAATGCCTACATGACCGGAGCCACGGATCCCGAGCAGGTTCGGATCGCCCGGGTCACCGCCAGCTTCTTCGAGGTCATGGGCGTTGCCCCCGAGACCGGTCGTGCCTTCTCCCAGGACGAGATCGGGCGCCAGGCGCGACCGGTGTTGGTCGTCTCGCACGGGCTCTGGCTCCGGCAACTCGGCGGGCGCCCCGAGGTGCTCGGTGAGACGGTGAATCTCGACGGTCAGCCTCACGAGATCATCGGCGTCATGCCCGTCGGTTTCGAATATCCGTCGTGGGCATCGGCGTGGGTGCCGGTGGGCGATCAGTCGGCCGCGCCGCGCGACGAGCGCAACACCAAGATCATCGCGCGGATGGCACCCGATGCCTCCCTCGCCCAGGCGCGTGCCGAAGCCGAATCGCTTGCCGCCCGGCTCGCCGTCGCCTATCCGGGGTCGTCCGCGGATCGTACGTTCCAGGTGCAGCGCCTGCTCGACCGCAACGTGGGCAGCAGCCGGGCCGTGCTGCTGGCCATTCTCGCCGCCGTCGCGAGTCTGCTGGTGATCGTCTGCTTGAACATCGCGACGCTGCAAAGTGCCGCCGCCCTCGACCGGCAACGCGAAATCTCGGTGCGCATGGCTCTCGGCGCGCTCCGAGGCCGCGTTCTGCGTCAGCTGATGACCGAGAACCTCCTGCTGGCGACCTTCGGCGGCCTGCTCGGCCTCTTGCTCGCGGGCTGGGGGTTGGATGCTGCGATCGCCTTTGGCCCGGAGAGTTTGCCGCGCCTGGGCGAGGCGCGCATCGACCAACGTCTGGCCGGGCTGACCGTGCTCCTCACCGGCGCCACCGCTCTGCTATTCGGCCTGCTGCCTTCGCTGCTCGCCAGTCGATTGGCACCTCAGCGCGGCTTGCGTGGTAGCCGAACGGCGGCGATTGGTAGCAGCCCCTTCTCGATCCGGACGATGCTGGTCGCGGCACAGATTGCCCTGACCCTCGCGATGCTTCTCGCGTCCGGAATGACCCTCCGAAGCTTCCGCTCCTTGTTGATTGCCGATCTTGGTTTCGATTTCGATCGCCTCGCCACCATCGGCTTCGTGTTGCCGGGCAATCAGTACCCAGAAGCCCACCAGCGGGTGCAGTGGACGGCATCGGTCTTTGACGCCGTGCGCCAGGTGCCCGGGGTGGAGTCGGTGTCGACTATCAATTTTCCGCCGCTTCAGGGCCAACCGCCGGAGCGGGTAGTTCGCGCGCCGGGCTTCCAGACTGGTCCGAACCCGGAAGATGGGCTGACTGTGGGCGAGGTGGCGGTCAACACCGACTACTTCTCGACTGCGGGCATCCCGATCGTGGCCGGGCGCGAGATCCGGGCGACCGATTCAGAAGGACGCACACCGGTCGTGATCGTCAGCCAGACGCTGAGCGGGAAGCTCTGGGGCGATACGTCGCCGCTTGGGCAAGATCTGCTCCTCGCGAATCCCCAGGGTGAGCCGCAGCGGGTGACGGTGGTCGGAATCGCGGCAGACGTCCGGCAGGCCGGCGTGGCGGCTCCGAAGATCGACCAGATCTATCGGCCCTACGCCCAGACCGCTTGGCTGTATTCGAACCTCGTTGTGCGCGCGCAGGATGGGGTCACGCCGGAGAGCCTGCTGGCATCGGTTCAGCGGGCCGTGCTTTCCATCGATCCTGACCGGCCGCTCTTCAGTGCGGGGAGCTCCAGCTCGATGCGCGCGTTCGAGCTCGCGCAGCCACGGCTGAGCAGCCTGCTGCTCACGTTCTTCTCCACCTTCGGGCTCTTGCTCGCAGCGGTCGGAATCTACAGCGTGCTGGCGATCATGGTGCGCAGCCGGCATCGCGAGATCGGGATCCGTCTGGCGGTCGGCTCGACCCCCGGGCGGGTTTGTCGCCTGATCCTTCGGCACGGCATGTCGCTGACCGTGGTGGGGATCGCACTGGGAATCCCGCTCGCGTGGCTCGTGACGCGCTTGATGGCGACCCAACTGGTCGGCATGGGGGCATTCGACGCCTGGACGGCGGGCGGGTGCCTCGTGCTCCTGCTCGCCGCGTCCTTTTCGGCCGTTCTCGGACCCGCCCTGCGGGCCAGTCAGGTCGAACCTGTTTCCGTGCTTCGGGCCGACTGAGGTCGACCCGATCCAGCGCATGCGCGCCGGCCTAGGCATGCGTTCAGCCGCGCGCGTCCTCGCGCAGGGCCGTGGTCGTGGTGACCAGGGTGGTGATCTGGGTCTGGAGGCGTTGAGCGAGTCGCTCGTCCGTGAGGCTGCCGCTGTCGTCGAAGGCCTTGTGTGCGCTGCCCACGGACACGTCCCCAGGGACGACCAGCACCCCGATGCCGCTGAGAATCGCGCGCACGTGCACGAGTCCGCGCATGCCGCCAAGGGCGCCAGGTGAGCAGCTACAGAGCGCCGCGACCTTCCCACGGTAGGCGGCGGTCGTGCCGACTCCCTCAGACGGTCGAGACGTCCAGTCGATGACGTTCTTGAGCAGTGGCGTGATCGAGCCGTTGTACTCGGGGCAAGCGATCAGGAACCCATCGTGCTCGAGCATGAGCTCGCGCACGGCGACCACGTTGTCTGGAAGCCCTTCCGAGGCTTCTAGGTCGCCATCATAGAGCGGCATGGGGTAGCGCGCGAGCTCGAGCAACGTTACATCCGCACCTGCTTGGCGGGCTCTTTCGGACGCGAAAGCTGCGAGCTTTCGATTGAACGAGTCGCGCCGAGCGCTGCCGGCGAACGCGAGTATTCGGGTCATGTCAGCGGATCCTCCAAGGGGTTCGAATCGTGTTCATCGAAACCAAGGGAAACATCTTGAAACCATGGTCGGTAGCTCCGTCGAGCGGTGTGATCGCTCACGGCGGCGTCTCACCACGCACCGCGGCAGTGCTCGTGACATGTTGGTGGAGCGCGTCGAAGGCTTGCTGCTGGCGCTCGTTCGTGACGCTCGCCGCTAGCGCTTCGAGGGCGTCTCGGGCTTCGGTCACGGCGCCGGCGCGGTAGAGATCGAGTGCTTCGAGAAAACCCTTGGCGAAGCGGTTGTGGCGCGCGACGGGCAAGAGCTGTGGGATCAATTTTTCCACACTCGCGCGTAGGTTGGGATTGGTGGTCTCGGTGATCACGCGCGTCAGCAGTGGTAGAGCTTCGTCGAGTCGGGTTTCGCGGACCAAGCTGGCGGCTTGGCGATACATCATCTGAATGCGCGTTTCGCGTGCGCGGGCCAAGGTTACCTCGTCCGCCCCCAGGCCGACCAGGCGCTCGATCAGACGGTCGACCGCGTCGAATCGGCCGAGGCCGGCCTGGGCCAGCAGCAAGTTGAAGACGATGTCTGCGCGGCCGGGGAGCAAGGTGGTTGCGGTTTCCAATGCCTCGACAGCAGTTTCGGAAGGCTCGGGCTGTAGGCCGCGGGCGAAACCGAGCTGCGCCCAGGCCTCTGCGAACGAGGGCTCGGCCTCAACCGCGTTCTCGAGAGCCGTGATCGCTTCGTTCACGAGCGCCTGCTCGTGCTCCGATTCCGCGCGCCGGCGTTCGAGCTGCTCGAGCACGGCCTGGGCAAAGCGATAGGCGATGACCGGGTTTGCGGGGTCGAGGATCAGTGCGTGACGCAGCTCGTTTTGGGCGGTTGTGGGGTCGCCCGCACGCAGCGCCACGGCGCCGAGCCCGGCATGGGCGAGGGCGCGCGCCGGCTGAGCGGACCCGCGCTCAGTGCTCGACGCGATGTCCTCGACGACCAGGGCTTCGCGAAAGTGGTTCGTTGCGAGGGGTTCGGCGCCCTTCTGTGTGGCCAGGACGAGGTCTCCCAGATAGGCGTGCGCGGCAGCCGTGTCGAGCGTCGTCGACCGCACGTCGGCGGCATTCGATCCCTCGCCTTGGAATGTGAGGTAGCGGAAGGTCGTGGACGAGGCGTAGGCGGCGAGTCGATCTGCGAGCGCGGGGAGATCGGACGTGACCGCTTCGCGAAAGGCCGTCATGGGATCGGTGTCCTGTTCGAGCAGCGCGACGAAGCGCACCATGGCATCCGGCTTTTCGCCGCCGACGAGCAGGTAGTGCACGAGCAACCAAGCTTGTGCACCGAAACCAGTCGCTTCGGTACCGCTACTCGGCGGCTTCGTCGCCGTCAGCAGTTCTTCGAGCGGCATCCACTGGCCACCCGACATCTGGTTCAGCCACGTAAGGTTGCCCATCACCGGTAGGCCGAAGCGAGGTTGACCGTCCTTCACCTCGAAGGTTGCATAGAAGGCGCTCAGTCCGTGGCGAAGCCAGGCCGTCGCGTTGGGCAGGTTGAGTCGGAGCAGTGCATGCAGGTATTGGCGCTGAATGCTCTCGAGCGCGAACTCTCCTTCGGCATTCAGCAGCGCCGCGTAGTTCCCGAGTGGCGTCGGTTGAAAGAAACCGGAGCCGCCGTAGGTGCCGACGTGGTTGGGTGTGTCGTGCTCGGTCGAAGGGAAGAGAAAGAAATAGGTGGGTACGGGCTCGTCGTAGCTACCCTGCGGGAAGAGTGCGACCAGCATGCCGCGCAAGCGTTCGAGGTCGCGAATGACCGCTTCGTTGAAGGCTGCATCGCGCGCGCTCAGCAGGGTGAAGTGCGCGCTGTCATAGCGCATCCATGTTGCCCCGGCGGCCTTCAAGGTCGTCGAAGCAGCGGCGCTGCACGGAGCTAGTACAAACAACAGTAGTGGAAGAATGATGGCAATACGGTTTTCGGGAAGATGCTTTCGAGCGTGCATTCCGAATGCTCCTCTTGGTTCACATAGGGGTTCCACAATGAGGCTCATGGTCAGATCGCGAGCAGGACACCCCGTGCCGTCTGGCCGGTCAATCGTTCGACGGCGGTGAGGTACCAGGCGAGTTGGCGACGATAGTTTTTCTCGAGGTCTTCGGTCTGTGCATCGGTCTTGAAATCAACGACGACCCAACCATCGCTGGCAGGATCTCGGAAGGCGAGATCGATCACACCTTCGACCATCGTCCCGTCGACATCGATGAGGAAGGGTGCCTCGCGGTGGACCACCGATGCTTGACTGGCCTGGCGGAGCACGGGGTGCTCGAGCGCGGCGGCTACGGCATCGACGGCCGCGTCGACCTCACGCATCGGGGCCTGCAGAATTCGGCCGTGAAGTCGGGCGAGATCCGCGATGGCGTCGGTGGCGCCGTCGACCTGTGGGTCGAAGCCGGTGTCCCGCAGGATCGCGTGGACGAGGGTACCGAAGCGTTTCCCGCCGGGCCGCCCGGGCGTCCGCTCGACGGTCTCGACCGTGATCTCGGCGTCGGAAAGCTGCGCGGGCTCGGGTGCCTGGCTGACCGTCTGCACCCGCACGCTGGGCTCAACTCCGATCACGCGCGCGTCGTCCTGCGCGGCTTGCCAGGCGTCGTAGCGCTGCGCGGCGGCGTCCGAGGCCGGACCCTCGGCGAGCAGGGACTCATGGTGGAGGCCGCGTCGTCGGCCCGGCGAGCGTTCGAGCAGCGCTGGATCCCACCAGACGGCTGTGACGTCTGGAGCTGTCCGGTATTGACCGGGCTGCACAGAGCCCTCGCCGGCGCCGTCGAATTGCTGCGGCCGCTCGAGCACGGTGCGCGTGCCGAACGCGGGGCAGCCGATTCCTGGCTCGATCGCACGCGCTTCGGCTTTCGACGGAAAGACGACACGATCGAGGGCGCCGAGCCAGCCACCTTCGTAGGGACCGTCGCCAACCGCAGGCACGGCCAAGAGATCGCGGGCGCGGGTGGCTGCGACATAGGCCAGCCGGACGCCTTCGGCCGCGTCCCGCGCTTGTTCGATCTCGGCATTCTCGAGCAGCTCCCAGGGCGCGAGCTGCAGCAGGCGCTGCGCGAACAGACCGCGCTCGGGGTCGCTGTAGTGGCTCGGTTCACCGCGGGTCAGGCGCGTGGTCATGTCGGCCAGCACCACGACCGGAAACTCCAGTCCCTTGGCCGCGTGTACGGTCATCAGTCGGACACCGTCGGCGCCTTCTTCGACCAGAGGAGGGGTCGGGGCAGCACCGGGGGCCTCTGCCGCGTCCGCCAAGCGCTCGACGAATCCGCGAAAGGACAACCCACCACGCATCTCGAAGGCGCGGGCCATGTCGATGATGCGTTGGACGTTGGCCAGCACTTGGTTGCCGGCTGGGCGGAGGGCCAGGCCGGCGTGTGCGCGGGTGGCGGTCAGCAGGCTACCGATGGTGTCAGCCACCCCGACTCGGTTGCGCTGCTCGTGCAGGCGACCGAGCAGGACCAGGGCTTCCCGAATCGGCCCGAAGGTCTCCGCCGCATCATCGCTTCGGGCATCCTTCGAACGCTGCGATTCCGAAGGTTGGCCTTCGGCCGCGTCGACCCCGGATGTCACGGGGGCGGTCGCAGGCGAATCGTCGGTCGGTGTCGGGCTCTGGCCGCTGTCGGCTCTTGCCCATTTCCCGAACGGGTCGAGCTTACCGATCTCGAGGCGGAAGCGAAGCAGCAAGGCATCGGGAATGGCGAACAGCGCGCCGCGTAAGGTGGCGAACATCGACAGCTCGTCGTCCGGCCACTCGATGGCGGTCAGGGCCGCGCGCAAGGTCTCGATCTCGGCGCGTGCGAAGAACGAGCGGTCGCCCACGAGGAGATGAGGCACACCACGGTCCTCGAGGGCGCGAACGTAGGGCTGTGCCGCGTCGCGGCCCCAGCTTGCCGCGAAGCGCCGGAACAGCAGCACGATATGACGCGGGCGAATGGCAACGGCTTCCTTGGTTGCCGGGTCCTCGACCTGCCAGCCGCTTTCGTTGACCAGCCAGTGGATCCAGGCTGCCGCGGCTTCCGGCAGGCTTGCCTCGATCTCTCTCGCAAAGATGCCGTAGCGGCCGTAGGGTCTCGGCGGCGGAATCACCACCAGTGACGGTTGGCGCGCATGGTAGGGCGCCGGGGTGCGACCGGGCAGGAGCGGGACGTAGTCGGGTTGTCCGTCGCCTTGCATGATGGGCGCGAAGGCGGCGTTGACCATTTGCTGCAGGGATCGCAGGCTGCGGAAGCTTCGCGCCAGGTGGAGAAGCTCGACACCGCGTTCGAGCAAGCGTCCTTTGATGACCTCGTAGAGTGCGACATCGGCTCGCCGGAATCGGTAGATCGACTGCTTGGGATCACCGACCAGGAAGAGCTTGCCTGGGATCGGCCGAGCGAGTCGCCAGTCGTCGCACGCCGGATCGTCGGCGGCCAAGAGCAGCAAGATTTCCGCCTGGAGAGGGTCGGTATCCTGGAACTCGTCGAGAAAGAGGTGGCTGTAGCGTTCCTGGAGGGCGGCGCGGACGGTCGGCTGATCGCGAATCACGTCACGCGTCCGGATCAGAAGGTCGAGGAAGTCCAGCCGGCCGCTGCGTTTCTTGAGAGCTTCGTAGCGTTCGACCACTTCGCTGAGCTCACGGTGAAGCAGGGCGGCGAGATCGGCATCGGCGCGGGCCTGGAATGCATCGAGGGCGGCCAAGAAATCATCTCGTCGCTGGCGGACTTCGTCGCGCGCGAGGCCCGGAGCAAACAGCTTGCCGCGTCCCTTCCAGCCCTTGGTGCGTTTGAGCTCGAACTTGAGCCTCACCAAGCGCGCTTCCAAGGCGTCGTCGTCGCGTTGCCCGGTGGCTGCATCGCGGCGGTCCGCGGGCGAGGCGCCGGGGAGCGCCCAGCCACCAGCACGCGCGCTGGTCAGCATCCACGACCAGAGGCGTGCGACCGGTTCGAGCGCGCGCCGGAGGTAGTCGCGCGGATCGCGGCACTGCTCGAACCAGTCGGTGAGATGGGCGACCTCCCCGAGCAGCTGATCGATCTCCGCCGCCCGATCGAACGGGCGGCGTTGCCAGGGAGTCGAGAAGTCCCGCCAGTCGACCAGGCGCCAGCCGGCGTCTTGCAGGCGATCGAGTGGTGAGCTGCGATCCTGGGCGCGGCGTCCGGCCTGGCGTGCCAGGGCCCGACGCAACCCTTCTGGCAGATCGCTCAGGCGTTCTTCGACCCAGCCTCGGAAAGCGCGTCGATAGAGCGCGCGGCTCTCCTCGTCATCGCTCTCGGCAAAGGAAGGGTCGACCCGCGCTTCGATCGGTCGCTGCCGCAGGAGCTCGGCACAGAAGCCGTGGATGGTGCCAATCGTTGCTTCTTCGAGGCGGGCGATCGCCTCTTCCAAGCGATTGCGAGCGGTATCGTCATCGGTGGTGGTTCGTCGCTCGTCGAGCGCTTGGCGCAGGCGAAGCTTGAGCTCGCCGGCAGCCTTGCGTGTAAAGGTGACGGCGACGATGCCTGCGACGTCTGCCTGGCCGGACTCGAGAACCGCCACCAATCGACGCACCAACATCGTGGTCTTGCCGGTGCCGGCCGCCGCTTCGACCAAGAAGCTGTGGTCCAGGTCGTGGGCGATGCGTTCACGCGCGACGCGATCGCGGGCAGCTTCGTCGACCGCGGTGTGCGCGGAGCTCACGCGTCGCGGTCACGCTGGGTCACGAAGACCCAGGCCGCACCCGTCGTCGTGCTGTAGTGCAACCGTATCCAGACGTCTGTCGGTTTCATCCGAAAGTCGAAGTGGTAGGGGAATACGGCGTTCAGGGAGCCCGTCTCAACGCCTTCCCGAAAGCGGCCAGCGAATTCCTGGACATTGGTACAGGGGGCGACTTCGGTGAAGAAGTTCTTGCCGATCACGTCTTCGCTCTTGCGACCGCTGATGGTCGCTTCCATGGCGTTGTAGCGCTCGATCGTGCCATCCGGAGAGAGCTTGATTGCCCCGAACGGAAGGGCATCGAATGCTTCGATGGCCATGCCGTCGACATCTTGCATCTTCTCCCAGCCCGGGAAGAGGGTGGCATCGTGCGAGGCTAGATCGGTCATGGGCAACTCCTCGGAGAAGACAAAGTAGCGGATTCTTGATTCGGTAGCGCGATACGCATTCTACCAGTCGCTTCACGCGGTCGCGCGCAACCCTTCGTCGTGATGCTCGCGGCTCAGCGCATGTCGCGAAGGACGAAGAGGTTGGCCAAGCGTTGACGCGATTGGGCCTGGGCGTTGGAGAGGCGTTCGCCGGGACGACCGGTTTTGGCCTCTAGCCGGCGTGCCTCTTCGGGGCCGCAGATGGTCTGATAGTCGCAGTACTGACACGCCCGTTCCCGCGGGGCGGCCGGAAGCAGGCCCTTCTCGAGGGCGTGGTCGATGGTGGTGAGCACGGTGCGCAAGGCCTGGCGACCCGAGTCGTCGAGATCGACGCTGCGTCGCTCGTAGCCGCCGCGCCGGGTGCAGTAGAAGAGCTGGCCGGCCGTGACCGGGCGGTCGAGCAACGACTGGGCAGCCAGCGAATAGAGCAACGGTTGGAGAATCTCACCGGCGCCGACTTGGACATTGGCTTTGGCGAACGCCATGCCGGTCTTGTGATCCGTGACGCGCAAGGAATCGGTGGCCTGGTCATGCTCGACCAGGTCGATCGAGCCGCGCAGCAGCGCCGTGAAATCGACCGCGACCGGTACCGGGATCGGTGCTTCGCGGCTGGCTGGATCTTGCTCCGGTCCCGATGGCAGGCCGAACGCGAGCTCGAAGTGGACGGGGCGAAACGCACCGTCCTGGTCGGCCACGGCATGGAGCCAGCCATGGAGATCAATGCGCAAACCTTCGATCTCGCCGGCCCAGACCTCGGGTACTGCCGGGGCGAGCTTTTCCTCGTACTCCTGGGCAACCTCGTCGAGGGCTCGGTCGGCCATGGCGCGAACGGTCTCCAGTTGCTCGGCGCGTACGGGCAGTAGATTCGCCGTGCGAAGCTGGCTCGAGAGCTGAAACTGCACCGCGTGGAACAGGCTGCCGCGGGTCAGTGGATCGAGCTGCTCGAGGGGGGCGGGTACGTCTCGGGCGCGCAGCCGGTGAACGGCGTAGAGCAGAAAGCGGTAAGGACATGACGCGTACTGCTGCAAGGCGGTGGGCGAGTAGCTGCGCGCCGCCAGCCGGTGATCGGCGAGCACGGCGAGGGTCGGGCTGTCCGGGTCGACCAGGCCATCGTAGTGGTTGAGCTTGGGGTGCCACCGCTGCCAGCGTCGTCGAAGCGCCCGGGCCAGGTGAGAATTGGCCTCCAACAGGTAGCGGCCCGCGCCCTGGGTCGTCATCAGCGGCTCGTCTGAATCCTCCTTTGAGTCCTCCTTGGGTGCTTGGTCTGCCGGCGGCTTCGGGGGCTGCGCTTGGGCGGCGCGCCCTTCGGTTGGCGCCGGTGCGCGCAGCAGCGGCTCGAGGTGCGCGAGGTCGAACTCGGCATCGTCGATCGCGCGCTGGGCATCGGTCGGGGCTGGCCAGCCGAGGGCTACCTCGGCGGTCTCGGCGGCCATGGCTTCCAGGCGTGTCAGGTCTGGCAAGGTACCGTCAGCCGCCCGCTGAATGTCGAGGGCGTAGAAGGACGGCACGCGGGCGCGCCCTACTTCGGCATCGACACTCGG
>CALFAM010000282.1 GCA_937948815.1 uncultured bacterium | reverse complement strand
TGAGGCCTGGCGCTCGATCCAGTAGGAACCGCCCAGATTCACCTGCCCGGTCTCGTGGCGCACGAGCGCTGAATGGACTCCCGCACCATAGAACGCACCGTTGGCGAGCACCAGCTCAGGCTCCTGGCCGAAGCTCGTGGAAGTCTGGTAGGGCGAGTCGACACAAAGATCATCATCCGCCCACAGGTCCATCGGTGTGAAGGAGAAGCGTGGGCGCATGGCTACACCGGTCCAACGGTCGGCTTCGACAGGCATGGCAAAGGCGCGCTCGGGCCGTTGAAGCTCGACAACCTGATCGTCGACAAGGTCGGTGACGACGGGCTGCAGGGCCAGGGCGGCATCGCCGGTGAAGGACTCGCCGAAGGCGTTGCCCGCGAGCGCGATGTCGACCGTCGACGCATCCAACGAGCAGGCGGCCTGGACCGTCCAGCGGAAGGCGTCTTCTTCTTCGATCTCGTCCAGCACCTGGGGGTTCTGGCCATCGATCAGGATGTATCCCGCGGGTAGCGTGAGGGTGGCTGCGACATCGAACACTGGTACGTCCCCTGTGTTGGTCACCGTTGTGACCAGGCGGAAAGGACGGCCCGGCGCTGGCGGGCGCTCGACGGGGCCGATGTCAAAAGCAGGAGGTGCTGCCTCGATCCACCCCGAACGACCGGTGGCGAGGGCGAAGGACTCGACACCGATATCCGGGTCGATCGCACCCGACAAGGAGACTTTGGCCACCGGGTCTCCCAGGAGGACTTGCTCGGTCCGTTCGACGTTGTCGAGCAGTGAGGCCGAAGCGACGTGAAGTTGATTGGTCTCACGAAAGTAGATCTCGAGATCGAGATCGGTCAGGTCTTCGATCGCCGAGGGCTCCGAGGCACCGGCGAAACCGACATGACGGTTCCAGACCAAGGTAACCGACCGATCGTCAGAATCCCGCGTGAACAAGCGATACCGGGGCTCCGCGCCGCTACCATCGCCGATGGTGCCGGTGAACACGTTGAGCACATCGAAGTTTGCTTCGCCGAGGTCCATGTAGCCCCAGCCATAGGTACTGTTCCACGCGGTGCTGAAGGTCGGGCCGTCGTCGGAGGTGTCACCGGGTGTGCCGCCATCCGTCCATGCATCGGCGGAGTTGATCAGCAACGCCTTGATCGCCAACGGATCTGCGGTGCCGCGTTGGTCGGCGATCAGCAACGCTGCGCCGGTGCAATGGGGCGCGGCGGCGCTGGTGCCCGAGACATCGACGAAGTCCGGCCCGGTGGCCCAGTCGTTGTCGGTCGTCCGGGTCAGCTCGCCGGGAGCCGATAGATCGGGCTTCTTGCGGCCTCCGAGGGTCGGTCCGCGGCTCGACGAGGCGGCGCTGACGTCGTCGTCGCGTGTCGTGGTGTTCTGATCGTCCATGTTGGCGACCGAGATCACGTTGTAGGCGTTGGCCGGATGGGTCAGGGTCGTCATGGCGCCGACCCCGCCATCACCTGCCGAGGTGCACAGGGTGAGATCGAAGGCATCGACGAGGGAATCGAAGAAGGCATCGAAGCTCGAGTAGTCGACGTCATCGGCCGTGCCAAAGCCGGCGGAAAGGTTGATCGCTTCGGGGCCTTCGGTGGCGGTGGTGACCATCCAGTCGGCATCCGCCAGCACGTCCATGGCGTCGGAGGAGCCGGCGAGCAGGGTGTCCATACCCCAGGCGACACCACAGAAGAAACCATCGGTGAGGCAGCCGAAGCCGAGGTCGGCGTCGTTGGACGCCACGATGCCCGCGATCGCGGTGCCGTGGCCGTCCGCATCGGTGGTGCCGACCTGGCTCTCGAAGCTCAGATGGCTGAAGGCCGGGTGGTCTTGCTGCACGCCCGTGTCGAGGACGCCGGCATCGTAGGTGGCGCCGTCGAAGCCGTCGTCCCAGAAGCCGCCAGCGATGTCGAGACCGAGGGAGCGCTTCTGTAGATCGAGCTCGGGCTTGCCGGGGCGGAGCCCTTCGATGCGGGCGATGCTCGCATGGTCGACCAGGGCGCCGAGCGAAGCGGCAGGCAGAACGACCGCCGCGGCATTGGCAATCGGAATCGTTCGCCGAACCTGGCCGCCGAGGCGGCTGACGATCAGGTCGAGATCACGCTGGTCGTCGGCTACGGCTTCATGAATATCCGCGGCGATCTCGCGACGCATGGTGTCGCGAAGGGCTTCGATGGCCTGCGCGCGATTCTTGAGCCAGGCACGGTCGGCTTGCGACAGGCCACCCATCGAAGCCTGGCCGAGAGCGATCCAGGCATCTTCCGAATCCGCTCCCACGTTGACCGGCGGCCGAAGCGTACGCTGGACCGTTTGCACGTCCTCGGCCAGGCTGCCGAGCTCGGCACGATAGGACCGTTGGATTGTGCGGCCGATGCGGGCCGCTGGCTGGTGCTGGTGCCAGATCAACAGCGGCAGCAGCTCTCCGGGGGAGGCTTCTGCCCGAGCAACCAGGGCTGGGTCGACTTTCGGTGCCGGGCGCTCGGCCTCATAGCGCTGCATGCCGGCGCGGTCGAGCACGAGGTCGCCGCTGCGAAAGGTGACCTGCGACCGATTGTCGACGCGTTCCTTGACGAACGTGAAGCGGCGACCGTCTTGCGCCGTGTAGGTCCCGGTATCGACCACCGTGGGCCGCGACACGGAGTCAACAACGTCGGCTACAGCAACGTCGGCTACAGCAACGTCGGCTGCAGCAACGGGGGCCAGGTTGACCAGCAGGATCGAAAGGACCAGGGGCGCGCGGATGCGCCCCTGGGACCGGTTGTTTCTCTTGTGACTCATGGTGTGGTGGCCGACCAGTTGCTGGTGTCGCCGGTTTCGCAGTTGTCGCCGAAGAGTCCTTCTCTGGCGCCGACCGCCCAGGTCCCCTGCGCGCCGGCGAAGTCCACTTGGTTGAGCAAGACCAGGGCGTAGGCGCCTGTCGACTGGGCCTGGAACAGGGTCGAAAGATAGGTTTCTTCCGTGCTCGGAAGGAGCGGTCCGCTCGCAAAGTCGGCTATGAAGTTCGGATTCTGAATGTCGGCATCATCGCGATCCGCTTCGTAGCCCAGAATCGCCACGTCCATCAGACCCGTACCGACGAGGGTGGCGTGAACCTCGTACCAGCGGCCTGCTACGACTGGGATCTGGAACAGCTCGATCGATTCCTTGCGATCGGCGAACCTGGCATCGAGGGTCGTACCGTCGAAAGGAAGCGTGCGTGCCGGCTCGTACTCGACCCAGTAGTTTGCCGTGTCGACAAGGGTGCCGCTGTTCGACCTGACCAGGGCTTGGTGCGTGGTGTCGCCGTAGAAGGTGCCGTTGGCCAGGATCATCTCGATGTTGGTGCCGGTTGCGGTTGAGGTTTGGTAGGGCGAGTCGATGCAGAGATCGTCGTCCCCCCACAGGTCGAGTTGAGCGCCACTGGCGGCCGGTCGCATCGCAACAGCGGACCACCGGCCATCCTGAACCGGTAGGCCAAACGTGCGCTCGGTCCCGAACCTCCTCACGAAGGAATCAGGCACCAAGGCTTCGACGGTGGGGCGCAATGTGTAGTCGGTGGTTCGGGTCACGACTTCACCATAGACGTTCGCCTTCGCGAGAAAGCTGGCGATGCCTGGATCCGTGGTGCACGGCGTTTGGATGGTCCAGTTGAACGTTCCCGCCGAGGTTTGGGGATTGTCCCCTTCGAGGATCGAGTAGCCCGGGGGGAGTGTGACGGTGGTTTCGAGTGTGTTGACTTCCGAACCCGTAACTTCCGGGGCGACGATCAAGTGAGCGCGTCGACCGGGAGCCAACGGGCGGTGTGGAGGGCCGATTCCGAGGACCGGGAAGCTCGCTTCGGTCCAGTTATCCTCTGTCGCCAAGACGAAGCTCTGGGTACCGACGTCGGGATCGATCGGGCCGTTCAGTTTGACCTTGACAACAGCACGGTTGTATCCGGTTCCCGCAACCTGCTCGACGTTGTCGAGAAGCGAAGCGGAGACAGCTTGCAGGTTGGAGGCGGATGTGTAGAGCTCTAGATCCAGGTCCGTAAGATCTTCGATCGCCGCGGGCTCGCCGGCGCCGGCACGGTCGACGTGACGGTTCCAGACCAGGGTTGCCTTCTCATCGGGGAACAAGAATCCAGTGTAGAGCCGGAAGGTTGGTTCGGCGCCCGAGCCATCGCCAAGCGTGTCGGTGAATGTGTCTTGCGCATGAAAGTTGGCCTCTTGCAGGTCGAGATAGCCCCAGCCGTAGGTGCTGTTCCATTGGCTGCCGGAGATACGACTATCGTCGCTGGTATCGGCAGGGGTGCCATTGTCTCGCCATGCGTCAGCGCTGTTCAGCAGCACGGCCTTGATGGCCAGCGGGTCGGCCGTGCCCAAACGGTCAGCGAGCAACAGCGCGGCGCCAGTGCAGTGGGGTGCGGCAGCACTGGTACCCGAGACGTCGACGAAGTCCGGACCCGTCGCCCAGTCATTGTCAGTGGTGCGGGTGAGCTCGCCGGGGGCCGTGAGGTCAGGCTTCTTGCGGCCACCGAGCGTCGGCCCACGACTCGAGGAGGCAGCACTCACGTCGTCATTCCGGGATGCTGTGTTCTGGTCGTTCATGTTGGCGACCGAGATCACGTTATAGGCATTGGCGGGATGGGTCAGTGCGGTACTGGCAGCGACGCCACCGTCGCCGGCCGAGGTGCAGACGGTGATGCCAGCCGCATCGACCAGAGCGTCGAAGAAGGCATCGAAGCCCGAGTAGTCGACGTCGTCGGCGGTGCCGAAGCCGGCGGAGAGATTGATCGCCTCGGGGCCTTCGGTGGCGGTGGTTACCATCCAGTCGGCGTCGGCGAGGACGTCGAGAGCATCCGACGAGCCGACGAGGAGCGTGTCCATGTCCCAAGCGGTGCCACAGAAGAAGCCGTCGGTGAAGCAACCGAAGCTGGAGTCGGCGTCGTCGGACGCGATGATGCCGGCAATCGCCGTACCGTGACCGTCGCTGTCAGAGGTTCCCACCATGCTTTCGTAGCGCAGATGATCGAGGGCGGGGTGATCTTGCTGCACACCGGTGTCGAGCACGCCGGCGTCGTAGGTGGCGCCGGCGAAACCGTCGTCCCAGAAGCCGCCCGCCACGTCGAGCCCGAGGGAGCGCTTCTGCAAGTCGAGCTCAGGTCGGCCTGGCTTCAGCGCTTCGATGCGGGCAATCCGCGCGTCCTTGACGAGGTGGGGAAGGGACGAGGCTGGGATGACGATGGTCGCGGCGTTGGCGAAGGAGATCTGCCGGGCAACGCGGCCGCCGAGCTCAGTGACCAGCAAGGCGAGGGCAGCTTGGTCCGCGGCCACCGCGCCTCCGATCTGGTCCGCGAGCTCGGAGCGCATTCGGTCGCGCACCGCCTCGATGGCGATGGCCCGATCCCGCAACCAGGCGTGGGCTGTATCCGAGAGTCCGCCGCGGGAGGCCTTGTCGAGAGCGATCCAGGCTCGTTCCTCCGCTTCGTCGAGCGGGAAGAGCGGCCGCATCGGACGATGAACCGCGCGGACCTCCTCGGCCAGATGATCGAGCTCGGCCTGGTAGGCCTGGCGAATCTCGCGGGCCAGGGGAACCGCGGGTTGGTGGTCGAGCCAGACGACCAAGCTCAGATTCGTTTCGGGGGCTGCTTCCGCCTGCGCCAGAAGTGCCGGATCGATTTTGGGGTTCGGGTGCGCGGCTTCGTAGCGCTGCATGCCGGCACGATCGAGCACCAGATCGTCGCTGCGAAACGTAACCTGTGAACGACCTCCGATGCTCTCCTTGACGAAGGTGAAGCGACGGCCATCTCTCGCAGTGTACGTGCCGGCATCGACGACCTCGACAGGCGACGTGCGTTTCTCTGTATTGGGTGCCGCTTGGAGAGCGCCGCCGACGATCAGAATCGAAAGGGAAAGGAACGAAGGGACGATTCTCATGGCGTTTTGCTTACCTTCTTGCTTCAGGGTGTGGAGAAGGACCAGTTGCTCGTGTCGCCCGTTTCGAAACCGTCGACGAAGATGCCCTGTCGCACGCCGACCTGCCAGGTTCCCTCCGCACCGAAAAGGTCGAACTGGTTGAGCACGATCAGGCCGAAGTTTCCCGTCGTCTGGGCTCGAAAGAGAAATTCGACCGAATCGCCACCCTCGGCGTTGAATCGGTCGATCCTCAGGTTCGGGTTCTGAATATCACCATTGTCTCGCGTGGCTTCGTAGCCGAGAAATGCCACACTCATCCTGTTGACATTCGGCTGGGCAGTCGCGTGCACCTCGTACCATTGCCCAGCGATAACCGGTATCTGAAAGACCTCGATGATCTCCGGCGTATCGGCGAAGTGGGCGGGAAGGGTCGAGCCATCGATGGGAAGTGTTCGCGCCTTCTCGTGCTCGATGGTGTACCCAGGAGCACTCTCGAAGTCGCCGTCTGGATACGTGACCATGGTCTGGTGCATGGCGTCGCCGAGCGTGCTGCCGTTGGCAACGATCATCTCGAGTCTCGAGTCGAGCGCGTTCGAGGTTTGGTATGGCGAGCCCATGCACATGTCGTCGTCGCCCCAGAGCTCGATCGCTGCGTTCGAATCCGAGCGGAATGCGGTGGTGGACCAGCGGCCGGCTTGGATGGGAAACGCGAACGTACGATCGACCCATTGCTCCTCGGCGAAGGTGTCCGGGGTGAGATCTTCGATCACGGGCTGAAGGATTTGCGGACTCGTGTTGGCGAGGCTTTCTCCATAAGCCTCGCCCTGGAGAGCGAAGTCCGCTGTCGCGGCGTCCGTGGTGCAGGGAGCCTGGACGGTCCAAGAAAACCTTCTGAAAATGTTGTCGTTGGTCTGAGGGTTGCTACCGTCGATCAGCGTATAGCCCGCTGGCAAGTTCAAGGTGGCCTGGAATCGAGGTACGGCAAGGCCTGTGACAGCGTCTTCGACAACCACACGTGTCGTCCGGCCGGGCGCGATCGGGCGCTCGAGCGCCGAGACCTCGAGGGTCGGAAGATCGAACTCGGCCCAACCGGGGCGAGTCGCGAGGGCGAAGGTCTCAGTGCCCACATCCGGATCGATTGGGCCGTTGGCCACGACCTTGAGGACGCGGAACGTGTTGCCGATCCCTACACCCGGAACCTGTTCGACGTTGTCGAGGAGCGACATCGAGCTGCTGGGCACTGGGGTGGCCGAATTCGTCTGGTAGGACTCGAGGTCTAGGTCGGTGAGATCCTCGATCGCGCTGGGCTCGCCCGCGCCGGCACGATCGACGTGCCGATTCCAGACCAGCGTTGCTTTATCGCCGTTGCCAAGGAAACCGCCATAGAGGCGGAAGCGTGGCTCCGCCCCCGAGCCATCTCCGACGGTGCCAACGAGTACGTCGAGTGCCCGGCGATTGGCTTCGCGGAGATCGAGGTAGCCCCAACCGTAGGTCGAATTCCATTCACTGTCGACCGCGTTGCCATCGTCGGACGTATCACCTGGCGTGCCGTTGTCGGTCCAGGTCGTGGCACTGTTGATGAGCACGGCTTTGGTGGCGATCGGATCTGCCGTTCCCCGTTGGTCCGCGAGCAGGAGGGCGGCACCAGTGCAGTGGGGAGCGGATGCGCTCGTCCCGGATACATCGATGAAGTCAGGGCCCGTTTCCCAGTCATTGTCGGTGGTTCGCGTCAGCTCGCCCGGAGCCGCGAGGTCCGGCTTCTTTCTCCCCGCCAAGGTGGGCCCTCGGCTCGAGGATGCCGCACTCACATCATCGAACCGGGTCGTCGTGTTCTGGTCGTCCATGTTCGCGACGGAAACGACGTTGTAGGCGTTGGCTGGGTGGGTCAGCGTGGTGCTGACGCCCACGCCGCCATCGCCCGCCGAGGTGCAGACCGTGACCCCAGCGCCATCGACCAGCGCGTCGAAGAAGGCATCGAAACCCGAGTAGTCGACGTCGTCAGCCGTGCCGTAGCCGGCGGACAGATTGATCGCCTCGGGCCCTTCCGTGGCGGTGGTCACCATCCAGTCGGCATCGGCGAGCACGTCGAGCGCGTCGGACGAGCCAACCAGCAGTGTGTCCATACCCCAGGCCATGCCGCAATAGATACCGTCGATGGAGCAACCAAAGCCGGAGTCGTCGTCGTCAGAGGCGATGATGCCGGCGATCGCGGTTCCATGCCCGTCGGTGTCCGTCGTGCCGATCATGCTCTCGAAGGTCAGGTGGCTGAGCGCGGGATGATCTTGCTGAACGCCGGTGTCGAGAATTCCCGCGTCGTGGGTCGTGCCAGTGAAGCCGTCCTGCCAGAAGCCACCTGCCGCGTCGAGGCCGAGGGAGGTTTTCTGGAGGTCGAGCTCCGGCGTGGCCTTCGGGAGAGCTTGGATGCGAGCGATGTGGCCAGCGTCCGCCAGGAGTAACAGAGACGTCGCGGGCAGGTGGATGGTCGCAGCGTTGGCGAACGGAACCTGGCGCGCGACCTGACCGCCGAGGCGGGTCACCAACACCTCGAGGCTGGCCTGGTCGTCCGCAACCGCTTCCATCACCGCGTCGGCGATTTCTTGTCGCATCGTGTCGTGTAGGGCCTCGATCCGTTGCGCGCGATCCGTCAGCCAAGCGCGATCCGTCTGAGAAAGTCCGCCAACTGAAGCTTTGCCGAGGGAAAGCCACGCGGCTTCCTCTTCACGGCTACCGGCCACCGGCGGCCGCAGCGTACGCTGTACGTCACGGACTTCGGCTGCAAGGCCATCGAGCTCAGCCTGGTACCTCTTGCGGAGGTCTCGGGCGATGGGCACCGCGGGTTGGTGGTCGAGCCAGACGATGAGATGCAGCGTCTCACCAGATAGCGCTTCAGCGCGCGCCAAGAGCTCCGGCTGAATCGTGGGCGCCGGATGCTCGGCTTCATAGCGGCGCATGCCTGCGCGGTCGAGCTTCAGATCTCCGTTCGTGAAGGTCACCACGACTCGGCTCTCGACGAGCTCCTTGACGAAGGAGAAGCGCTGCCCGTTCTGGGCTGTGTAGGAACCTCGGTCGACTACGGCACGTGGGATCGTCGTGTCCGGAGCGGGCGCGGCCAGCGACAAGGCCGGCATGGTTAGAGAGGTCAGTAGGCCTAGCCGGATCAGTGTGCGCAGCCGAATCACGATGGAGCTCCTTCTGGGTAGGCTTTGGGGGACGGTTCAAGGAACGGTAGGACTCTGCTCGCTGTCTTCGGGCGGCACCAGCGAGTCTGTGACCAGATTGGCGAACACATCACGGTGTGGTGGCAGACCAGTTGCTGGTATCGCCGGTTTCGAAGTTGTCGCCGAAGAGTCCTTCTCTGGCGCCGACCGCCCAGGTACCCCGGGCGCCAGCAAAGTCCACTTGATTCAGCAAGACCAGGGCGTAGACGCCTGTCGACTGGGCCTGGAAGAGTGTCGTGAGGTACGTCTCTTCGGTGCTGGGAAGCATCGGCCCGGCCGCGAAATCTGCGACAAAGGTCGGATTCTGGATGTCCGCGTCGTCTCGATCCGCTTCGTAGCCGAGAATCGCGAGATCGATGCGTCCGAGCCCGACGAGCGTTGCATGAACCTCGTACCAACGGCCGGCGACCACTGGGATCTGAAACAGCTCGATCGTCTCCTTGCGATCGGTGAAGACCGCGTCGACCGTCGGGCCGCCGAGCGTCAGGTCTCGCGCCGGTTCGTATTCGATCCAGTAGTTGGCAGGACCCGCGAGGCCGCCGCCGGCCCCCCTGACCAGGGCCTGATGCATGGCGTCGCCATAGAAGTCTCCGTTGGCGAGAACCATCTCGAGCCCGCTGCCCGTGGCGGTGGAAGTCTGGTAGGGCGATTCGATACACAGATCGTCGTCACCCCACAGATCGATCGAAGCGCCGCCAAAGGCAGGGCGCAGGGCCACGGCGGACCACCGACCATCTTCGACGGGCATACCGAAAGTACGCTCGAGTGTAGACGCCATGACGAAGTCATCGGGATTCAGAGCCTCGACGACCGGCTGCAGCGTGTGTTGGCTCATACCGGTCAGGTTTTCGCCGTAGGCCGTTGCGCTGACCGCGAAGCTGGCGGTCGAAGCGGCGGTGGTGCAGGGCGACTGAATCGTCCACGCGAAGGTTCCCGACGAGGTCTGAGGATTGTCACCCTCGGTGATGGTGTAGCCCGCTGGCAGGGTGAGGGTCGTTTCCAGGGGGCCTGCCGGTAGACCAGTGACCTCCGCGTCGACCAGGAGACGCCCGAGGCGTCCGGGTGCCAGTAATCGTTGCGGTGCCCCGACCCCGAGGACCGGCAGGCTGGCCTCGGCCCAACCGTCCTCGGTCGCCAGCACGAAGGTCTCGGTACCGACATCTGGATCGATCGGGCCGCTGACCTTGACCTTTGCGACGGCACCGCCTTGGCTACCGTCGACCTGCTCGACGTTGTCCAGCAGCGAGGCAGATACAGCTGCCGTGTTGCTGCCCAGTGGATAGAGCTCGAGATCGAGGTCAGTGAGATCTTCGATGGCCGTGGGCTCACCAGCCCCGGCGCGACCGACGTGACGGTTCCAGACCAGCGTCAGCTTTTCGCTCGAAGAAAGAGGGCCGGTGTAGAGCCGGTACGTGGGCTCGGCTCCTGAACCATCGCCCAGCGTGTCGGTGAAGGTGTCGGTGGCATTGAAGTTGGCCTCTTGCAGGTCGAGATAGCCCCAGCCGTAGGTGCTGTTCCACTGGCTTCGGAAGATACGACCATCATCGCTGGTATCGGCCGGGGTGCCATTGTCGCGCCAGGCGTCAGCGCTGTTGAGCAGCACGGCCTTGATGGCCAGCGGGTCGGCCGTGCCCAGACGGTCTGCGAGCAACAGCGCGGCGCCGGTGCAATGGGGTGCTGCAGCACTGGTCCCCGAGACATCGACGAAGTCCGGACCCGTTGCCCAGTCATTGTCGGTCGTTCGCGTGAGCTCGCCGGGGGCCGTGAGGTCAGGCTTCTTGCGGCCGCTGAGCGTTGGCCCGCGGCTCGAGGAAGCGGCACTCACGTCGTCAGTGCGGGAGACCGTGTTCTGGTCATTCATGTTGGCGACCGAGATGACGTTGTAGGCGTTGGCAGGGTGGGTCAAAGCCGTCGAGACGCCGACGCCGTCGTCTCCTGACGAGGTGCACACGGTGATCCCTGCGTCGGCCACCAAGGCATCGAAGAAGGCGTCGAAACCTGAATAGTCGACGTCATCCGCCGTGCCGTAGCCGGCGGATAGATTGATCGCCTCGGGCCCTTCCATGGCAGTGGTCACCATCCAGTCGGCATCGGCGAGCACGTCCATCGCGTCCGAAGACCCGACCAGCAGCGTGTCCATGTCCCAGGCGGTGCCACAGAAGAAGCCATCGGTGAAGCAGCCGAAGCTGGATCCGGCGTCGTCGGACGCGATGATGCCGGCAATCGCAGTGCCATGACCGTCAGTGTCGGTCGTGCCAACCATGCTCTCGTAGCGCAGATGACCGAGGGCGGGATGATCCTGTTGTACACCGGTGTCGAGCAAGCCGGCGTCGTAGGTGGCGCCGGCGAAACCGTCGTCCCAGAAGCCGCCGGCCACGTCGAGGCCGAGGGAGCGCTTTTGCAGATCGAGCTCGGGACGGCCGGCAGCAAGTGCTTCGACGCGGCCGATCCGTGGATCTGCCGCCAGGCGGACCAAGGAAGCGGCCGGGAGGGTGAGGGTCGCTGCGTTGGCCAAGGGAATCTGCCGTGCCACCTGGCCGCCGAGCTCCGTGATCAGCAAGTCGAGCGCGGCCTGGTCGGCGGCGACCGCGTCCTTCACTGCGACGGCGATCTCCGCGCGCATGGCGTCGCGCACGGATTCGATCGCCTGCGCGCGATCGCGGAGCCACTCGCGGTCGCTCGCTGAGAGCTCACCACGCGAAGCATTGCCGAGCGCAATCCAGGCCTGCTCCTCATTTTCGTCGAGTGGAATGGGCGGTCGAAGGGTCCGCTGGACAGCACGAACTTCTGCGGCGAGCTCGTCGAGCTCACCGCGATAAGCCTGGCGGATCCGGCGAAGGATGGGCGCCACCGGCTGTTCGGCCAGCCAAACGATCAGTGGCAACGTTCCTCCTGGGGAAGCGTCCGCACGCGCCAGGAGCGCTGGGGCGACTTTCGGTACCTGAATCTCGGCCTCGTAGCGCCGCATGCCCTCGCGGTCGAGCACGAGAGCACCATGGCGGAAGGTCAGGGTCGTACGTTGCTGGCCGTCGACGATCGTCCGTCGTTTCTCGTACGCAAACCGGCGTCCATCTTGGGTGACATAGGTACCAGCGTCCAGGACGGTGCTGGCGTCCGCGATCTCTGCGGGCGGTTGGGCTGCCAATGAAATGTGGGCGGCGACGAGCGTCAGGATCAAACACCACGCCAACGTGTGATGTCGCATGCTGCGTTCCTCCTCTGCCGGGTGCGAGCACGGACACCGCGGCAATAATGGCCAAAGACCCACTGGGGCGCGATGCCTCGGCCGCCTCGACCTCTGCGCCAGCGAGAAGCCGAAGCAACGTCGGGTGGCGCACAGCGCCTAGACTGCAAGGGACGATTGAGTAATCTCGACAGTCTACCCTTGCCTTGCCAAGGCAGGATTCTGGCCTGCTTGGTCAGTGTCGCGAGAACGGTGCGAAAACCGTCTCAAGATTCGTCTCAGAAAGTCGCGATGGCAATCGACAGGCCGGCCGCAGGGAGGAAGGAGGGGAGCAAGAAAGAGAAGGCCGGCCCGAGTAATCGGG
>CALFAM010000281.1 GCA_937948815.1 uncultured bacterium | reverse complement strand
GCCGTCGAGAGTGGAGGCTCGACGACAGCGCCTTTGGCGTCTTGGCACGAGGCATGTTGCGCGATCGCTCGGAGCTGCGTGGCGTGATATTTCTCTCGAAGCGAAATCATTCCTTCCAGTCCGTTCGCGACGACGCGTAGTCGGTCCGCATCATGCGTTGCGTCGAATCGGGGACTCTTGGATGGCCGCCATCTATTCCAAATGGCGGCCTCTTGCCAACGGAGGGCTATCGCCGCCTGGTTGCCTTCGGCGACTGATGGTGAAGGCCGAGCAGAAGCATCCCAAAGACGAGGGCAATCAGTTGAACTGGTTGTCACCTGCATCGAAGTTGCCGCCGCTATCGCTCATGCCAGGGCCGCCGCCGGCGACGAACCGATTGTCGGAATATTGATTTCGGTGATGGTTGAGATTCAGTCCAAGAAGGTATCCAAGACTGGTGTTGCGCTGGATGACATTCTGCTCGGATCCGTCATCGATCAAGATAGCGACCCCTTCGCGCTCGGAGCCAGTCAACACGTTGTCGGTAATTGAGACAGAGACGGTGTTGATGAGCCGAACTCCGACGAAGCTTCTCGCGACCAGGTTGTTCTCGACGACTCCAGATCGGACATCTGAGAGCTCGATCGCCATATAGGCGTGATCGATCGAGTTGCCGCGGAGTTCGACCATTCTTGCTCCTCGGACGTCTATGCCGCGATCTGCGTAGCTTCCCACGGCGCCAGGAGTCGGGCTCAGCGGAGCAAGACGTATGGTGTTTCCTGTCATCTCGACCTTGTCCAAACTCCCGGCTTTGAGCCCGACCTTTCCGCGGCTACTGACCAGGTCGCAGTTGTTCATCACGATTGAGCCAGGCCCGCTGACCGCCACGACAGCAACCTCGAATTCTTGTAAGAGCAGGCTCTCTAGCTGGAATGTCGTGCGCTCCGAGAGCGGCAGGGGCGTGGTCATTCGGGGGTCGACACGCACCAGCGGTTCTTGCTGTGCTGGTCCACCGACCAAGAAGCCGTTGCGAATCACAACGGGGCCAAAGTTTCTGGATTCGATCAGCGGCGCGCTATCGTCCGTGCAGTCGAGAGAGAAACCCTTGAGGTCGAGCGTCACATCGTCTGCGCGAATCTCGATCAGGGGGGCGCCATTGCACGGCATAGAGATGTTCTGTGTCACCTCCCAAGCTCCAGGCGAATTCACAACGCCCTGGGTCGAGAGTTGTTGTTGCGCAGACGCTGGCACGGCATTGGCTGCGACGACGACGCAGCCAAAGAGCAGTCGGTATTTCCAGGATACATGTTTCATCTTCGAGCACCTCCGAGCTTCTGGGCCGTTCCGGAATGGAAGGCCCCTTCTGAGCCGTTTACGAGGAAAAGAGGTCAACCCCTTCAAGAAAGTGTGTCTGTCCAGATCGGGCTAGTTGACCTTGTTCTCTCCAGCGTCGAAATTGCCGCCAGAGTCGGTGATGCTCGCTCCGTTGGCGGCAAGGAATCGATTGTCGGAGTACTGACTCTCGGCAGAGCTGGCAGACAAGCCGAAGCGGTATCCAAGGCTGGTGTTGCGCTGAAGGCTGTTCTCCCTGCATCCGTCGTTGATTACGATGGCCCCCCACTCGAGCTCGGTGGCTGTTAGGGTATTGTCGAGGATTGCAACGCGAGTCGTTTCGGAGAGTCGAATTCCGAAGTGGCTGCGGGCGATGAGATTGTTTGCGACAACTCCAGAGTGAACTCCCGAGAGCTCAACTGCCACGAAAGCGTGGTCGATCGAGTTGTTTCGCAGCGTGACCATTCTCGCGCCGCTGATGTTTACGCCGCGGTCACCATAGGCGAGGACGCTCGAAGTGCTGACCGGCTCCGGGGTAAGCCGAATGGTATTTCCGACCAACTCGACTTTGTCCATCGCACCGGCTTCGAGTCCGGTTCTTGCCCGGCTACTGACCAGGTCGCAATTCTTCATCACGATCGAACCTGGCCCGCTGTCAGCAACGACAGCGATCGCGAATTCCCGAAAGAGCAGGTCTTCTAGCCGGAACGTCATCCGTTCGGAGAGGGATAGCGAAGCGGTTACTCGGGGGTCGACTCGCACCAACGGCTCGTGCTGTTTCGGGCCGCCGACCAAGAAGCCATTGCGGATCACAACCGGACCGAAGTTCCTGGCTTCGATCAACGGTGCGCTGTCGTCTGTGCAGTTGAGCGAGAAGCCTTTGAGGTCGAGAGTTACGTTATCGGCACGGATTTCGATCAAAGGGACGCCGTTGCACGGCATTGAGATGTTCTGCGTCACCTCCCACGCACCGGGCGCGCTCACGATGCCCTGGGTCGAGAGTTGTTGTTGAGCAGACGCCGGCATCGTAGCGGCTGCGGCGATCACGGAGCCGCTGCACAGTAGATGCTTCCAAGGAAAATTTCCCATGTTCGAGAACCTCCGAGCTTCGGGCCGTTCCAGAATGGAAGGCCCTCTCAGAACGGTTCACGAGGAAAAGGGGGAAGACCCTTCAAGAAATGTCGATTTCTTGAAGGGGCGCCCGCTGCGTTCGCTCGAGCTGGTCCTTCTCCGGGGCCAGATCTACCCTTGTGGGCAGGGTCGGCCACGAGACCCTCTCGAGTCCTCCGAGCTCCGGCAGGAGATCTTGGGGCTGGTCGCCCCCGACGGGCTGCCAAGGCGCTGTTCACCGACTTCGAGCCGGCTCCAGCTCGCGCTCAGCGATTTCTCCGCTCCTGTGGCCCGGCCCAGGACGTCGATGAGGAGCTTCCCCAAACGGGGCTATGGAGCACTACCTGGTGCTTCAAGCGTCTGCTCCTTGGAGGCACAGCGATCAGAGACCGTCTTGTGCGGAGAACGTCAGCACGTTGCGGAAGTTGGCCTTGACCATGCCATCACCGATCGGAACGTTGGAGATGATGCCTTGGCCGATGCCCGCTCCGAAGCGGTCACTTTCTACATCGCACGTAAACGCGGCCACGCCGCTGGCAACGGTTTGAATGGGCAATGCTGTAGTGAAATGGAAGACGATGTCCTCGCCCGTGACGTGCCCGTGGCGGTTCGTCACCTCGAGATTGTAAACACCGCCACCGCCGACGATGGTACCCACGGGAACGTGCAAGCCTTCCAGCTCGCCTGCGAGGCTGAGCCCTGCCGGATTGGTGACGACGGCGATCAGGAACCCCTCACGCACCCGCCAGCCTTCTGGTGGCACTGCCCGGCCGGTGAAACTGACGACGTGGTAGTTCAGGTTCGGGTTCGTCGTACCCATGAGCACCTGAAGATCAGGGTGATTCGCGGGATCGTCGACACCAATTTTGTCGGCTAGGCGGTCGAGCTTCTCTTGGCGCCATTGGTCGATGGTGGTGGTGTCCCAGTGCATGATGTCCGTGAAGAAGCTGAAGTCACCAACCAGTGCCTGTGGCTCGTCTCCCGGGAGCTCACCATTGGCGATGAAAACGGCGAGCGCTTCGTAGCCCTCTGGCGCTTGGGGAGCACAAACTCTGCGGTGGCTGTGGCTGCGCGCGTCCGGTGAAGGGCTGCTGAAGCGTGGAGTCGTGGCGTCGGTGGTGCAGGAAGGGACGGTGGCTTGGATCGGGAGTGCCGCGAAGGCCGACACGCAGGCAGCGATGACAAGAAGCTGCTGAGCGCGATGGTAGTGGTCGAACATGGTCGAGTCCTCGAGCCGTTCATGGAGAATGCGGGCACTTCCGCCCGCTTGCCCCTCAAAACGGCAATCGAAGTCCGAGGGGATCACAGCCTTCGAAGCCTTCTCTGGCATGAGCTGCTTCGATCACTCGAGGCAGTGCCTTTTGCGCCCTCCGAGCTCAGCGGTCATGAGCGCGAGGGCGATGTCAGTCGAGTGTCCGGGTGCGTTCCAGGATCTCGCGCGTCGCCCCGGGCCCAGGTTCCGCTCGTAGGTGACGCGCCTCGATCGCTAGCCCTTCACCGTCGGTTATGCGCAGGGGCGGAACCAGCCCGCCGGTGCGACGGTCTCGGATGACTACAGGCTCATTTCCTTCGCCAAAGATCCAGCGATCCCCCCACTCGCGGAGAGCGGTGATCACGGTGAGCAGGTCCTTTCCTCTGGGAGTCAGGCGGTAAGCAAAGCGCGACCCGGAGCGGCCGATGTCTACCCTCATCAGGATTTCGTTCTCGACGAGGCGCTGCAAACGCTTGCTGAGAATGTTCTTGGCGATTCCGAGGCGGCTTTGGAAGTCGGCGAATTGCTGCGTGCCGAGTAGGGCCTCACGCACGATGAGGAGCGTCCACCAGTCACCGATGATGTCGAGTGACTGGGCCACGGAGCAGTTCATGTCGGCAAAGCGTTTCCTGGCCATGACGCCAGCTTAGTCGATTTGGTTGCGTGATGAAACCAAACGCTGCTACCGTTGGTCGAGATTCGATCGTCTACGAACGGGTTGGACTCCGTCTACCGGGAGGTCTCTGATGAGCGATTGGCAGCCGACTGCATGCATCCTGTGCGAGTGCAACTGTGGAATCGAGGTGCAACTCGGCGGAGATGACGGGCGCCACTTCGCCCGCATTCGGGGCGACAAGGAGCATCCAGCATCCCAAGGCTACGTTTGCCAGAAGGCCACGCGTCTCGATCACTACCAGAATGGCCGAGATCGGCTGACGGCCCCCTTGCGCCGCCGCGACGACGGTTCGTTCGAGGAGATCGACTGGGATACAGCCATTCGCGAAGTCGCCGAACGGCTTGCGGCCGTGCGTGATTCTCATGGTGGCGACAAGATCTTCTACTACGGCGGCGCCGGTCAAGGAAACCATCTGCCGGCCGCTTATGCAGGTGCCACGCTGCATGCGCTCGGGGCAGTTTTTCGTTCGAACGCCCTGGCCCAGGAGAAGACGGGTGAGTTCTGGGTCAACGCCAAGATGTTCGGGGCGGGCACGCGCGGCGACTTCGAGAACTGCCAGGTGGCGGTGTTCCTTGGCAAAAATCCTTGGCATTCGCACGGAATTCCACGAGCGCGCGTGGTGCTCCGTGAGATCGCACGCGATCCTGCTCGAACGATGATCGTGATTGATCCACGTCGGAGCGAGACGGCAGACCTTGCCGATACCCACCTGCAGCTCAAGCCTGGATCAGATGCTTGGCTCTTGGCTGCGATTCTCGGCGTCCTGGTGCAGGAGGAACGTGTCGCGACCGCGTGGGTGACCGAGCATACGGTTGGGCTGGAGCAAATCCTTCCATTGCTTCACGCGGTACCGATCGCCGACTACAGTGCTCGTGCCGGCATTGAGGAGGACATCGTGCGTCGTGTTGCGCGGACGCTCGCCGAGGCCGAGAGCGTGGCGATCTACGAAGATCTCGGCGTGCAGATGAACCGCAACTCGACGTTGGTCAGCTATCTGCATCGGCTCCTCGTCTTGTTGACGGGGAACTTCGCCAATCCTGGTGGGCAGTACATTGCTACGACGTTGCACCCACTTGCGATGGTGGCGCCGAAACCGCCCAAGCAAACTCCGGTGACGAAGTCCAAGGTGATCGCCGGATTGGTGCCCTGCAATGTGATTGCCGAAGAGATCCTGTGCGATCACCCAGATCGCTTTCGCGCCATGATCGTCGAGAGCTCGAACCCTGCCCATTCGTTGGCCGACACGCGTGCGATGCGCGAAGCCCTCGAATCGCTCGACACCCTGGTCGTGATCGATGTCGCGATGACCGAAACTGCACAGCTCGCCGACTACGTGCTCCCCGTGCCGACCCAATACGAAAAGTGGGAGGCGACTTTCTTCAACTTCGACTTCCCGCACAATTGCTTCCACCTCCGCCGCCCGCTGTTGCCGCCGCCCGCGGATCTTCTGACCGAACCGGAGATTCATGCGCGCCTGGTCGAATCCTTGGGAGCCATGCCAGAGCAGATCGTTTCCCAGCTCGAGCAAGCACATGCTGCGGGAGGGCGACTGGGCCTCGGTGCCGCTTTCCTCGAGGTGTCTGCAGGCGCCCCGGATCTTCGCTGGCTGGCATCAGTCGTACTGTACCGGGCACTTGGCCCGAAGCTCCCCGATGGTTCGAGCGCGGCGGCTGCGCTTTGGGGTGCTGCCCATCAGTGTGCGCAGCGCTTCCCCGACTCGGTCCGACGCGCGGGTTTCGACGGAAAGGGACCGATGCTCGGCGAGCAGCTCTTCGATGCTTTGCTCGAGAGCGCCTCGGGCTTTGTCTTCTCCATGGACGAGCCGGTAGACAGCTGGAGCCGTGTCCGCACGCATGGTGGCCGGATTCAACTCGCGTTGCCCGAGCTCTTCGGGCAGCTCGAAGGACTCGCGACCCAGGCGCCACCCGCTGCGACGGAAGCCTTCCCCTTCATTCTTTCGGCTGGCGAACGGCGCGCATACACCGCCAATACGATCTACCGGGATCCCGCTTGGCGCCGTCGGGGAACCGATGCTTCCTTGCGGATCAATCCAGCGGACGCCGAACGTCTGGGAGTTGTTGACGGCGACCTCGTCCGGCTGAGCACCAAGCGCGCCGCCGTGGAGGTGCCGGTCGAGGCATCGGACCGCATGCAACCTGGGCACGTTTCGTTGCCAAACGGCACAGGGCTCGACAACCAGAATCCAGACGGAAGGCTGGAGCGCTCGGGGATCGCGCCCAATGATCTGACCGCAGCGGAAGATCGTGACTTCCTTGCCGGAACTCCGTGGCACAAGAGCGTCCCGGCTCGAATCGAGACCGTCGCCTAGCGCCGGTTGCTTCCGGCTCGTAGACGCTCGTGGTGACGCGCCTCGGAGCCATCCGAGTGCTGGCTCGATGCTGTGCTCGCACTGAGAATTACCTGGCACCCCTGCGCTCCGGCACCCCTGCGCTCGGTTTCCACGCCCCGGCACTGCTCCACGCCCTGGGCGCGATCTACTGAAGCGTCAGACCGCGCAGGCTGATCAGTGAGACCAGCAAGAGAGCCTGAAGATAGATCATGAACCCAAGCGAAAACGCTGCTCCCTGCCACAGGGTCAGCAGCGCGGCCCGCCCGGCCGAGAGATCGAAAAAGAACCGCAGGCTCTTGTAGCTGGTCCTGAGCGACCAGCCGAGCCACCCGAGTATGACCACAACGAGCGTGACCCGAACGGGCGCCTCCTGGGAGCCCAGCAAAAGCAGCCCACGGCCAATCAAGCCGATGAGCAGTAGCGAGAGCAAGAGATAGGACATCAAGTTGGTGGCGAGCACGAGGTGCTCCACCAGGAAGCGCCGTCGGCGCCGGCAGACGGCAAAGCTGCCGAAGGCCAGGAAAGGGATCAGCAACCAGGCAAGCGCTCCTTGCTGGGCGCTCATCCGCAGGTCGAGGACAGCACGGTAGGTCCGATCTTCGATCCCCGAGCGTTCGACGGCGCGCGAAAGCAGGTCCGCGAGTGCTGGCTGTGACTGGACGACGAGAGCGTGCTCGGTCTTCCACAGCCCAATGTGGCTGCTGTTGATCCATGGTGCGAGCAAGAAGAAGAGGATGTTGGCGGTTAGGTAGAGGCGGATCGGGTGGGCGCGTGAGCCGACCGGGAGCCCATCGGCCGGGAGCCCATTGGTTGGGAGAAGTTGCTCGGCCGAGAGCGCTCCGGGCGCAGTCGCCAGTTTCCTGAGAGCACGCCAGGTCGGTCCGTCGAGCGAGGTAAGTGCATGCCACCAGCTTGTCAGGTAGGTGCGGACCCGCAGGTCAGCCTGGGTGGAAGAATTTGACGCTTGATTCAAGGTTCGATCCTGTTGGCTGGGCACATCGAGCGGGAATTCAGGTCGCTTGCATCTAGACGAGTGGGGGAATGCTCCGATTCGGATCTTGTCAGCGATCTGACAACGTGGCGACGTCAGCAGCGCACAAACATTGACGGATCCACGGGTGTCGGATTATCCACGTTCGCCGGCGCCAGCAGGAGGCGGCGAGCCCGCATAGGGAGCTCGCCGCAAGTGGCTCAGCTGAGGGGAACGGTCGTGCTAGCGATCGAGGACGGGTTGTTGGCCTGATCGTAGTACTGCACGTAGAGGGTTGTGCTCGCACCGGGCGTGCAGCCTTGAAAAGTGAAATCGAAGTCGGCAGCGAACGGCCGGCAGATCGCATTGGCCATGGTCGGATCCTCGGAGAGACACATCATGGCGACGGTCCCCGCGTTGTCTGACGCGGCGAGCTGGAGCCTCTGGGTGCAGGGATCCTCGGTCACCGTCAGGAGTGGGTCGGCGTTGTCGACGTGGACCCGGTAGCGCTCGTACCGCTCGGACGTCGTCAGGGTTCCCTGATCATCCCGGGCACGCGCTACGACGGTGTGATCCCCCTCCGGCAGACCGCTGACGATGCAATTGAAACTGAGGAGCTTGGGGTCGGTGTTGCCGCCGCCTACCTGGCAGTCGCTCCACGTAGCCAGCGGATCGGTATCGTTCATCAGGAACTGGGCCGTGTCGATGTCGGTCGTGCTTTGTGTGGCATGGACCGTGACGCCGAGCGTAAAGTCGGATGGGACGTAGTCGAGACTGCCTCCGCATGAAGTCGTCGGCAATGTACTCGTGAGCTCGTGTGCGAAGCGCACAATGCTGTAGACGGCACCGGCATCGGTACCCGCGGGTCCGTCGACTTTGCTGCCGCCGAGGATAAGGTCGTCCCCGCCATCGCCGTCCCAGTCGCCGGAAGCGATTGCGCGAAAGCCCAAGTAGCCGTTGGTCTCTGTACCGCCGTAGATCACGCCGTCGATCGTGGCGTCACTGAGCTGGACTACCCGACCGGGTCCGAGATCGTTGCCGATCCAGCGTCGCGGCACGATATAGACCTTGCCAGCCCTGTTCACCGTACCGAAGGGTGCCCAGTAGGCAGCCATCGCGATGTCGGGTCGGGTGTCGTGGTCGAAATCGGCGACGACACTCTCACCCTGGCCGAGGAGATTCTCCATCCCCTCGGCGTCGAAGCGAATGTTGAAGTTCGAAGCGTTCGAGAGGTCGAGCTCATCACCGGGGCCGGTAAGCGCCGAGAACTGATGATCGAGGACGAGGAAGACCGATCCAGACCACAGAGGGTTGTGCGAAAAGGCACCGAGGACCAGGTCCTGAAGGCCGTTCTCGTCGAAATCGGCAGTTGCCACGCTTTCTACGCCGAGACCCGAGACGCTCGGCCCGCGCACACGCAGGCTCCAATTGGTCGCGATCTCCAAGGGGACGTTGGGCTGCGTCGCTGCAGCGGCAAGGTGGTTGGCATAGAGACTGTCGCGGATCACGTAGACCGATCCGGACGAAGTGAAAGCGGTCCAGTCGCCGGCGGCCATCAGCAGCTCATCGATCCCATTGGCGTCGAGATCCGCGATCGTGACGCTGGCCCAGCCTAGAAACAGATGGAGATGGGGTGCATCGAAGCGCAGATCGTAGTCGCTCGGCAGGGCAACGTTTCGCACGTTGCCCGTGCCGGTCATCGCCTGGATGGCCGATCCGGTCAACACGTAGACAGCTCCGCCCAGAGGGTGGGAGTCGCCGTTGTGGTCACTGCGGGGCGCCGCGACGGCCAGGTCGACCTTGCCGTCGCCATCCAGATCACCGTGGTCGAGGCCGGCACCAAAGAGCGCATCGGTCTGATCGCCGTCCCAGCGTGCGATCCAGGTCGTGGTATCACTCAAGTCGATCAGGTGACCGGTGCCGCTCTGGATCAAAGAAGACTGGAATGTCGTGCCATCGATGAGGAAGACTGCCCCGGCGCAGCTGGCGCTCCCGTGACCGTTGCCGCTCGCCACCACGAGATCGTTGTTTCCGTCTCCCGTGAAATCGGCCACCGCAACGTACTTGCCGAGGCCGCCCAAGCAGCTTCCCCCGACCGCGCCATCGATCCGCACCGAGTAGTTGGTCGGGTCGGACATCGCGAGCGTCGTGCCAGGCGTGCCCACCGCCCGACCCGGATGGTCATCGAACAGGATGTAGAGCGAGCCGGCTTGGCTCGTGCCCCCGGGGTCGGCGCCCGTCTCCGAAAGGAGCAGATCGTCCTTGCCGTTGCCGTCGACGTCTGCGAGCGAGATCTTGTAGTTGTCCAAGTAGGCACTCCCATCTGCACCTTCGAAACGGGTATTGGCCGCAGCGACCAACGCCGTGTCGACTTCGATCCACGCTCGAGCGGTGTTCGTGGAGCAGAGAAGCAAGAGCGAAGCGAGGCCGTGAATGACTGGTGTTGTTTTCATGGCGAACCTCACGGGAAGGAAACGGTGATGGTCATCGGGGACGACTCGCGGCAGGCGCCATCGCGTACCTTGAGATGGAAGGTCTGAGCGGAAGAGCACGCGAGAGAGCTCAGAGCCAGCGTCCCGTTGAACGGCTGCCACTGCGCGCCTGAGAAATCGGAGAACGGAGAGATCATGGTCTCGACCACGCCGGAGCCTGTGTCCACGCCGTCGAGCGTGACGAAGGCTGTACAAGGATCGTGGCTCACTGAGCCGGCCGGGTTGGTGAAGTCGCTTTCGCAGCTATCGGGGACCTGATTGCTGTTCACGTCGACAGCGGTCGCGGCTGCGATGTCGGCCACGTCCGAGATCTGGTTGCCGTTGCAGTCCGGGAAGACACGAACGAAGTAGACGTCTTGCTCATTGTTGTAGGTGGCTGGATAGGCGACCGCGGCTCCCTCGGCGTCTGAGATGGACCAGATGTAATCGCCGATCTTGGGATCGCTGGACGGCAGGAGGGGGAACTCTTGCGTACCGCCGGGCTGGCCAGTCTTGCTGTTCCAGCAGGGGCCGACCGCGATGTGCGGAGACCAGGTTTCGCCGCCGTTGTAGGAGTAGGCATACATCAACTGGGACTGATCGAGACTCGGGCAATCTCGCGTGTCGTTCCACACAGCGTCGAGGCGACCGTTGGGTGCCACGGAGAGACTTCCAAACCACTGCAAGGCGTCGGCGGAGCCGTCGTCCGCGACGATTACGGGCGTGCTCCAGGTTTCGCCGCCGTCGGCGCTCCGCACGAACTCGAGATCCGCATTGTCGCCGCCGACCGGCTTCCGGGCCGTGAGAGCGTAGACCCAGCCCCGTCGGGGTCCCGACGAGTGATCGGTGTCGACCTCGAGGCCTCCGGAGTCGCCCGATGTGTTGGCGGCACTGACCGAAGCGTCGCTTCCGGACATGGGAACGGTCCGCGAGACGAAGGTAGGCGTGTTCATCGGATCAGCGGCATCGTCCGAGATCCGGACAGACAGACTGTTCCGGTCCGAAGAGTAGACCCTTCCTTCCGGCCCCACGGAAATGGTCCCGGCGAAGGGGCTCGAGAACGGAACAGCCGGGCGGGTCAGAAGACGTGGGCCGAAGGTCGCACCGCCGTCCGTCGAGCGATTGAAGTAACCGATGTCGCAGCAGGTCGTGTTCGTACAGGCCAGGGTCTCGTTGAACAAGCAGGTGCCCGCGCCCGGCTCGCCACAGCACTCAGGGCCCACGCACGGGCGACAGAGATCCAAGGAGAGCCCCCAGGTCATGTAGATGTTGCCGTCGCCCGGGCCGCCGGTGCGGTCGATGGCCATCGTCTGCCGATCACCGCCGAACGTCGAGGGCGCCTGAGGCGACCACGTGACGCCGCCGTCATCCGAGCGCCAGAGGTCGAGAGGATAGTGAAACAGCCCGTTGAACCCCTGGGTGTTGACCGAAATGCTTTGGTAGTAGAAACGTCCGCTGCTGTCGACATCGAGAATCGGGTCGGAGCGGAAGAATCCTGGGTCGAAGGTGCCGGGATGGGTCCACGTGAGGCCGCCGTCGTGGCTATAGGCATAGCCGGCCTGACGGAAATTGGATCCGACGTCGTCGAACCAGCGGAATCCGATCACGATTCGTTGCGGGTTGGTCGGGTCGACGGCCATCGACGGCTCATTGGCGGCGTCGCCGGTGATGTTGAGTCCAGCGCCGTCGACGTTGACCTGGACACTGGTGAAGCCGTTGAAGCTCACCGGTAGCGACTTGGAGCGCGCCGTCGGTTGTTCGTGGGCCGGGTTGGCGCTCCGCGGGTCGCTTGGCGCTTCCGCGTACCGCCGCTCTGCCTGCGCTACGGCGGTATGAAGCAGCGTTAGTGAGAAGAGCGCTGCGAGCCAGCCTCGTCCATGGGTAATCGGGGTCAACCCCGTCTTCCTGAGCATAGGTAGCCTCCTGGGGATGCATTTGCTTCGGTCGACGGCGGGCTGCCGTCATAGATAGACGCGAAGGAGGCCGGCAAGATCTCTCGAAGCGTCTGCGGGATGCCTGTTGCCGACGACCGAAGGCTCCTCGAGAGCTGCTTGGCATCTTCAGGGCGACCACTTTGGGCGCATACCCTTCGGGCTCTGAGCCAGCCGGATGGCGCGGCCGCTCTTTGCTCGTGTCCCGCTCGCCGCCGAGGCCAGGGTTGCCGAGGGCTGTGCTAGCCTCGAAGTCCTCTTTCACCAGGCCGTTTCCGGCCACAAATTCCAGGTTGGAGCATGCTGCCCAAAGGTGCCGATCGCGAGCGGATTCTGGAGCTTCTCGAGGAAGAAGGGGGCCTACGTCCGGGCGTGGTGACGAAGGTTCACCAACAGACTGGGGTGCCGGAAGCGGACATCTACGGTGTCGCCACCTTCTACCACCTGCTGGATCCGGAAGGCGGTGTGCGGGTGTGCCAGGGGCTGTCGTGCAAGCTCGCGGGTTGCGATCAGGTGAAGGCCGATCTCGACGCACGTGGCAAGAAGGCGAGCTACGTTGCGTGTCTGGGACGCTGTGACTTCGCGCCTGCGGCCTGGGATCCGGAAGGCGATCCGACTACGCCGGAGACGGCCTTTTCTCCGAGTGATCCGTCTTTCGCCATCGATCTTCTGGGTGCCGACGCTCCGCGCTACGACGCGCTCGAGATCGCCCGGGAGCGCGGGAGTGACTGGGTGGTTGGCGAGCTGGAGACCTCGGGACTTCAAGGTCGCGGCGGTGCCGGATTTCCGACCCATTTCAAGTGGAACGCCGTCCGCGGGCAGGCCGAGCGCGAGCGATACATCGCACTCAATGCCGACGAGGGCGAGCCGGGTACGTTCAAGGACCGTGAAGTCATCTTGCGCCGCCCCCACCTGGTGCTAGAAGGGCTCGCGATCGCCGCCGAAGTCTTGGCGGTGAACGACATCTACATCTACATCCGCGGAGAATTCGGCCAGGTGCGCGCCGCGCTCGAGCGGGCTCTGTCCGCTGCGCAGGCGCGAGGCGACCTGGGCGATCATCCCCGCTGGCACTTCGTCGATGGCCACGGCGCCTACATTTGCGGCGAGGAGACGGCGCTGATCGAAGCCCTCGAAGGCAAGCGTGGCATGCCCCGCCTGCGGCCACCGTACCCGGTGGAAAAGGGTTTCCGTGACAAGCCGACCTTGGTTCAGAACGTCGAGACGATCGCCTGCGTGCCGGCGATCGTCCGGCAAGGCGGTGCCTGGTTCCGGGACGCGGGGCGCACCCAGCCGGGCTCCAAGCTCTATTGCGTTTCTGGCCACGTGGCGCGGCCGGGCGTTTACGAGGCGCCGCTCGGGGTGTCGCTTCGCGACCTCCTGGACCTCGCCGGCGGTGTCGTCGGAACGCTCAAGGCCTTCTCGCCTGGCGGTGCGTCGAGCGGATTCCTGCCGGCGGACCAGATCGACCTTCCGCTCGATTTCAAGTCGCTGGCGGATGCCGGAAGCATGCTGGGTTCGGCGGGGTTGGTGGTGCTCAACGACACCGCGGACATGGTCGAGGCAGCGCTGATCCAGGCGGTGTTCTTCGAAGACGAGTCCTGCGGACAGTGCGCGCCTTGCCGGATCGGTACGCAGATGCTGCGCCAGGCCCTCGAGCGCTACCGCGCGGGCGAAACAGACGCCCTGGCGCATGTGTCGAACATCGCCTGGGGCATGGGTGAAGCGTCGATCTGCGGGCTTGGTCAGGCGGCATGGATGCCGCTGTCGAGCGCCATGAAGTACTTCCCCGACGAGTTCGAGCCTACGGACTGAGCTCCTTTCGAAGCCGGCGAGCAACGGCGCCGATGTCGCGCGTCCGCCGAACGCTCCGCTGGCAAGCGGACACGTGGCGGGTGGCAAGTCTCGGTGAGCCAGGCTAGCGCCGCCGCTCGAACCGGAAGGTCAGTTGCGTCCACATTCGGCCGATCTGGATCCCCCGCCTCGCGGGTTGGAAGATCGTCTGGTCGGCGGCAGCCAGGGCCGCTTCCTCGAATCCGAGGCCCGGTGCCGAGCACTTCCGCACGAACGACTGCAAGACCTTGCCGTGCTCGTCGACCAGCACGGCAACCTCGACCACGCCGACCTTGCCACGCCGCTGCGCACGAGCAGGGTATTCCGGGGTCGGGCGAACGGTGGCTGCCGGCGGTCGCACGCCGACCTCGCCGGCCCGGAAGAGCGGGACGGCTTCGGGCTCAACCGGTGGTGTGGACGGCGGATCCGCCGCCTCGTCCGCGGACGCTGCACCGCTCGTCGTTCCGGCCGTCTCCGCGCGCGTCTCGACGCGGGCCGTTGGTTCTTCTGCTGCGACGCGCGTACCGGTCGATGGGGGCTGCTCGGGTGCAGCGCTGGACGGTTCGCGCGCGCGATCCGCTCCCGCCGAGACCTGGCTGTTGGTTGCCGTCTCTTGACCGGCCGGCTCGGGGCTGGGGGGCGCCACCTGGTCCGGCCGAGCGCTACGCGCTTCTTCCGAGCCACTTCCCGGGGCGGTCGCCTGTTGCGAGCTTGCTGTGACCGGATTCCCAGGTGGCGTCTGGGCTCGCACGGTCGACTGCTCGGGCGACTCGACCCGCGAAGGGGTATCGCTACGGTCCGTCTCCGGGCTCACGGCCCCCCTTTCGGGTCGGTTTGATTGCGAGCTGTCGGGTTGAGATGCGGTCGGCGCCGTGGACGCGGGCTGGGATGGCGACGGAGGCACGCTTTCAGCAGTCTCCATCGATGCATCTTGCGACGGTGCGGACGCGAGATCGAGTGTGTCCGCTGGCTGGCCGCTCGCTCCTTCGGTCGACGGAGGCGGCGGGGTGGGCGATCGCTGGCTGAGCCAGGCGAGTCCGCCGACGAGGGGCACGGCGATGGCGGCGGCGATCGCCGCGACCCGGTAGCGCGATGAGGAGGCTCGCGGCGGCGCCGGTTGCGGCGTCTCACCGGCGTGGGCAACGGGTGGCGCTGGCGCCGGCTCCGAATGACCGGTGCTGCTGCTGGCCGTCGCCGACCCAATCGGCTGTTCGAGCTGCTCGACGATGGCTTCGAACGAAGCCGGGCGATCTGCTGGATCTTTGGCCAAACAGCGATCGACGAGCGCGACGACATGGCTCGGACAGCCCGGCGCGATCTCGGACAGTGTGGTCGGTGCCTCATTGAGGATCCGGAAGAAGGCTCGTGAGATGGTGTCGGCCGCGAATGGATGTTTGCCGGACATGACCTCGTAGGCAAGGACGCCAAAGGCAAAGATGTCCGAAGCCGCGGCTGCCTCGCCTCCTGAAAGCTGCTCGGGGGCCATATACGCGGCGGTGCCGATCTTCATGTCCGTGGCCGTGAGCTGGCTGGTCTGGTCGACCAGGCGCGCGATGCCGAAGTCGAGGATCTTGACTTGGCCGTCGGACAGCAGCCGGACGTTCGGCGGCTTGATGTCCCGATGGAGCACGCCCTGGCCGTGGGCGTACGCCATGCCGCGCGCGACCTGGCGCAGGACATCGACCTGCCGCGCAACGGGCAACCCGTCCCCACGTGCGAGCACCGCGGCCAAGTCCTCGCCATCCAGCAGCTCTTGCACCATGAACGGTACGCCGTTCTCGTAGCCGAAGTCGAAGATCGTGACGATGTTCGGGTGCTGAAAGCGGGCCGCAATCTTGGCCTCGCGCAAGAAGCGCTTGCTCAGCTCGGCGTTCTCGGTGGTTGAGATCTTGATGGCGACATCGCGCTGGAGATGAGGGTCCCGGCCACGCAGCACCACGCCGAATCCGCCGCTACCAATCTTGCCGACGAGGTCGTACTTCCCGAACCGCCTGGGCGCGCTGGCCGGTGCCGTCTCACCGACTTGTGAGGAGATGCGGAGAGTCGACCCGAAGTCGAACGGCGAGGAATCGCCCGCCGCACCGGCTTCTGGGCTCGGCAGCGGTCCTTGGCGGGTATCCGCTTCCGATCGCGCGGCTACGTCCCGTTCTTTGCGGGCAGCGGTTTGGGCCGTTTCGTGGCCCTTTTCGTTCGGGACCTCGCTCATGGTCAGAACCGGAATCCGAGCGTGAAGCGGAACCGCCGCGGCCTCTGGAGATCGGCGATGGTGCGCGGCAGCTCGGCGCGGCCCGAGTCTTCGAGCGTCTCGACGCCGATGCGTGCCACCTCATTGGTGGCGTTGAAGACTTCGAGCCGCAGCTCGATTCCGGTGAGCGCGGTCAGCGGAATCTCGGCGGCCACCGAGAGATCCAGCTCCGTCGTGTCTTCGAGCTGCCGGCTGCCGCGCGGCTCGACGAAGCGCACGCCAAAGCCGTCGTCATCGAGACGCTCGCGCTGGAAGGGCGCGCCGGTTTGGTACCGGAAGGCGCCGCCGTAAGACAGGCGGACCGGCCCGACTTGGTGGTTGTAGTGGCTGAAGATCTTGAGCTCCTGCTCGCGGTCGAACGGTGCCAGGCCGAAGCGGTTGGCGACATTGACGTCCGTGACATCTGCGAAATCCAGGAAGGTCGAAAATCCGTCGTTCTGAAAGAGGTTGCCTTCGGCCTCGGCGAACGTATAGGCAGCCAGGAGTTGCCACCGGCGCGCGAGGTGGCGTTGAACCACCAGTTGCAATGCCCGGTAGCTCCGGCGGGCTTCGGGAACATTCTCCACACGCCCGAAGGCAAAGCCGTCGCTGTCGAGCAGCAGGCGATCGTCCCAGAGATCGCGCCAGGTTCGGTCGATGTAGCTCACGCGCAGCGACGCCGTCTCGGTCAGCTGCCGCTCGATGCTGACGACCCACTCGTCGACCTTGCTCCGCTCGAGGTCGAGGTTCGGCGCACCGAACTGAATCGGAAAGAGGGGAGATTCGAAATCGGCAAACCAACACGGCGAATCGAGATCCGACGGGTCGGCGCCGATACACGCATCGTCGAAGAGCGGATCCCAGGTGTAGGCCGAGAAGCCAGAGAAAGGATCGTCGCGGATGAAGCTGTCGATGAACTGTTGGGAGAAAGGCTCGATCAGTCGCGACCAGCTCGCCGACAGCAGGAACTTGCCGTCGCCATTGGGGTCGAGCTTGACCGAAAACCGCGGGGCAATCGACGTGTCTTCGGCCAATCGCAGGCCGCGATCGTCCTCGGCGCGTACCGACTCGGCGCGCAAGCCGAAACTGAACAACCACCGCCCAGCCTGCACGGTGTCGTTGACGAATACCGCGGCCGTTTCGAGCTCGGTCTCACGTTGCGGCCGCGCGAAGAAGTTGAAGAGCGACGAGGGGCCAAACAATCCGGTGGCAGGGTCGAAGTCGGTGCAATCGTCTTCAAAGAAGCAGGCGTCACTGGTGTCGAAGTCAAAGAAGATCTGACCGACGGCCGGCCGGCCGGAGAGACGGTCGATGTTGGCGAGCCCCGGCACCTGGAGGCTGCTGCGAGAAACCGTGCGCTGGAAATCGGCCCCGATGCTGAGCTCGTGCTCGAGCTTGCCAGCCCGCAGAAACCACTCGAGGCTGACATTGGCCTGGTCGCGCCGACGCTCCTCGTCGCCTTCGGTGGTCGGGCCGTTGAACACTGCGAACTGATCCTGGCGCTGTGGCGGGCTGGCGAAGTGGGCCGCCCCACCGGTGATCGGGCTCCGATTGAGCGCTCTTCGGGCCAGGGTGCGGTTCTGGCTCGCGAGGGTGGCGGAGAGCGAGAGGTTCGAGCTCAGGACGGCCAGCCACTGCAGGCGTGCGAAGTCTCCTTCCTGCTCGCGGGCCGAGAGCGCCAGCAGGTCGCCGGGCAGCGGTTCGACGAACGAGCCCATCAGCTGCGCGGGAACCTGCCCTGCCCGGTTCTCGCCCGCTGCGATCTCGAAGGGCTGTGGGAAGGTGGCGAATGTTGCTTCGTCGATCAGGAATTGGCCGGTCAGGCTCTGGCTGTCGTTGAGGCGCGCGTCCACCTTGAAGGCAGCGTTCTCGATCTCGGTGCCTTCGTCCCAGATCTGGCTGAACAAGGTCGGTCGCAGGAAGGTTCCCTCCTCGTGCTCGAAGCCGGTCGTGAACCACAGACGTTCCGGAACCAGGGGCCCGCCGGCGGTGATCGAGATGGTGTTGTCGAGATCGGATCCATCGCGGTTGGCGGCGTCGAGCTCGGGCTGGAGATGAGCTGCGTCGTCTTCGAAGTCATCCGTCCAGTCGGGGCTTCGGGCGAGCCATCGCAGACGGCCGCTGAAGCGGTCACGGCCACTCTGGGTGACGACATTGATGACCGCACCCGAGACGCGACCGTATTCCACCGGTGGCGCGGCGGTCGTGACCTCGACCTCTTCCACTGAGTCGTAGCCAAGGTTGAGGCCGAAGAGCCCGGTGGTCGAGTCGGTGGTGTCGATGCCGTCGACCAGGTAGAGATTGCTACCCCGAAGCGCACCGCTGACGTTGGGGTTTCCTGGATCGTTTCCGGCGACCCCGGGGAGCAGCTGGGCGACGCTCTGGTAGAGGCGCTCGGCGGGGAGCTTGTCGAGGAAGGCGTAGCTCACCCGTGTCGAGACGCTGGTGTCGTAGCGGTTGATCAGCGGTGCCAGCGCGACCACTTGCAAGGTGTCCTCGATCGTTGCGACCGGCAGCTCCTCTCCTTCCGGCGCCAGCGCGACGGTGACTTCGGTGGTCTGATCGATGTGAATCCAGACGTCGGCGAGGCTCGTCTCGAGGTCGAGAAGCGCGACATCGAGCGTGTACGGACCCACCTCGAGCCCTGGAAAGCGGAAACTCCCTTGCCCATCCGTCAAGGTCGACCGCTGCGTTCGCGTGCCGCGTAGCTGGACGTCTGCGGCGGCCAACGCATTGCCGTCCGGGCCGACCACGATCCCGCTCAACACGCCGGTCTGGGTGCCCTCGGCGTGCAGGCTGGCAGGGGCGCCGATCGAGATCCAGCAGGCGATGACCAGCGCTCCGATGAGCGTGGTGGGGCGCAGCGAAACGGACTGATGAACGGCGAGTGATCCATGCACGATCGTGGTCTCCGGTGCCATGCGGAACCTTCGGCACGGGCAAGCCTCCTTGCCCGCAGATTCGAGTCGAGTTCAGAAACGCCAAGTGTAGGCTCGCGCACTACGCAAGTCCACTCTCGGCAGGACGCCTCCGCGGGCCCATGGGGCGTATAATCGGAGTCCGGAACCGGTTGCAGCGCCCGAGCGCGGCGCGAAAGAGAGACTCCCATGGCCGAAGGTCCCGTTACCGCCAGCAGCTTCGTCGTCATCGACGGCAATGAGGTGCCGTTCGAGGAAGGGCAGACCATTCTCCAGGCGGCACAGCAGATTGGTGTCGAGATTCCGACGATCTGCCACGATCCGCGCCTGACGCCCGCCGGCGCTTGTCGCATGTGCCTGGTGGAGGTCGAAGGGGCACGTCTGATGCAGCCGGCCTGCGCGGCCAAGACCAGTCCGGGCATGGTGGTGCGAACCCAGACCCAGCGGGTTGCACGCAACCGCGAGTTCATCGTCTCCCTCCACCTCGCCGATACGATCGCCGATCAGGAGGCGGCCGAGGACAACAATCCATCCAAGCTCTTCGCGCTGGCCGACACCTATGGCTGCGAGGCGCTCCCGCACGTCGACACGCCGCGCGCCAGCCGGCCGAATGACACCAACCGCTTCATCGAGTTTCGGGCCGACCGCTGCATCGCCTGCTCGCTCTGTACGCGCTACTGCGACGAAATCGAGGCGGTATCGGCGATCACCCTGGCCGGGCGGGGCGCCCACACCACCATCTCGACCGCCGACGCTCGCTCGCTGACCGACACCACCTGTGAGCTGTGCGGCGGGTGTGTCGACGTGTGTCCGACCGGTGCGATGACCGAGAAGGCAGCGCTCGCCTATGGCAAGCCCGAACGCGAGCTGGACAAGGTGCGCACGACCTGCAACTTCTGTGGCGTCGGCTGTCAGCTCGACCTCAACGTCGATCGCGAAGAAGGCAAAGTGGTCAAGGTGACGAGCCCCGCGCCGGGAACCACGGTCAACGATGGCAACCTCTGCGTCAAGGGCCGCTTCGCCAATGATTTCGTCCATCACCCGGATCGCTTGGATACTCCCCTGATCCGTGGCGAGGATGGCCAGCTTCATCCCGCGACCTGGGACGAAGCCCTCGACCGCGTGGCCGAGGGGTTGCTCGGCGTCGAGAAGGCGCACGGCAAGGATGCCCTGGCGTTCATCAGCTCGAGCCGATGTACCGGCGAAGAGAACTACCTGATGCAGAAGCTGGCACGGGCGGCATTTCGAACACACAACGTTCATCAATGCGCAGCTACGTGACACGCCCCCACGGTCGCCGGTCTGGTGGCCACATACGGGGCGGGGGCGATGACCAACTCGATTCCGGAGATTCGTGACGCGGACTTCTTGTTCGTCACCGGCTCCAACACGTCCGAAGCGCACCCGATCATCGCGATGGAGATGAAGCAGGCGGTTCGCCGCGGCGCCAAGCTGGCGGTGGCCGACCCACGCGCCATCTGGATGACGGAGATCGCAGACTGGCACATGCAACTCGAGCCCGGCACCGACGTCTGGTTGCTCAATGCCATGGCTCACGTCATCGTGACGGAAGGGCTCGAAGACAAGGCTTGGATCGAAGCCAATACAGAAGCCTATGAGTCGGTGCGCGACACGGTGCTGCGCTATCCGCCCGAGGAGGCGGAGAAGATCACTGGCGTTCCCGCGGAGATGATCCGTGAGGTGGCGCGTGCCTACGCCACGACAGCCAAGGCTGGCATCTACTACACCCTCGGGATCACTGAGCACACGACCGGCACGGACAATGTCTACGCGCTGTCGAACCTGGTGCTGATGACCGGGCACCTGGGCAAGCGGTCGGCCGGTATGAATCCGCTGCGTGGCCAGAACAACGTTCAGGGCGCCAACGACGCGGGCGCCACGCCGGTCTTCTATCCTGGATATCAGGATTGGGACAATCTAGAGGTCCGAAAGAGCTTCGGCGATGCGTGGGGTGTCGAGCAGAGCGCCACGCCCGGGCTGAACCTCAACGAGATGATGAAGGTCATGGGCACGCAGCTTCGCGGCCTGTACCTCATGGGCGAAGACATCGTGATCTCGGAGCCCAATGTCGGCCGGGTGGAAGAGGCGATGAACCACCTCGACTTCGTGGTCGTGCAGGACATCTTCTTCAACGAGAGCTGTCGCTTCGCGGATGTGATTCTGCCAGCCGCCTGCTTTGCCGAGAAAGATGGGGTCTTCACGAATTCCGATCGCCGGGTGCAGCGCGTGCGCAAGGCGATCGACCCGCCGGGTGAGGCCCGCGCGGATTGGGAGATCCTGCTCGACGTGATGAAGCGTGTCGGGCTCGAGCAGCCGGACTATCAGCACCCAAGTGAGATCTACGCCGAGCTCGCCAGCCTGTCGCCGAAGTTCGCCGGCATCTCGCACGAGCGGATCGAGGAGGAAGGCGGGCTGCAGTGGCCGGTCACGACGCCGGACGCGCCATCGACCGAGTACCTGCACAAGGGCGGCGTCCTGCGCGGCAAGGGCCTGTTCCAGGCGGTCGAATTCCGTCCTCCTTTCGAGCAGGCCGATCCGGAGTATCCGTTGGTGCTCTCGACGGGGCGCACGCTCTACCACTACAACGCCGCGACCCAGACGCGTCGCTCCACCGGTCTCTCCGAGAAGCAACCTGAAGGCTTCGTCGAGATCCACAAGCGCGATGCCCGGCGTCTCGGTGTCGAGGATGGACAGATGGTCGATGTCGTGAGCCGCCGCGGTCGCGTGCGTTGCCGCGCGATGATCAGCAAGCAGGTGCGCCGTGGCGCTATCTGGATGCCCTTCCACTTCCCGGAAGCGCGCACCAACTACCTGACCACCGATGCTGGCGATGCAGTGACCGGCACGGGCGAGTACAAAGTGTGCGCTGCCCGCATCGAGCCCGTGCCGGACGCGCGGCCGGAAAACGTATTCCCCGGGAACTTCGCGACCGCGATCGACGTGTAGGTCGACCTCCCCGCAGCATAGGTGTTGCCGAGTGGACCCGTGGGCTGTCGGGACACGGGAGTTGTCAATCCTTAAATAGGTATGTAGTATGCTTATTTAAGGGGGCCAGAGGGACACCATGCAGCTTTCACGATTCTCCGACTATGCCCTGCGCACGCTCATGTACCTGGCTTGCCATCCCGACCGGCTGGTGTCGATTCAAGAGATCGCTTCCGCCCACGCGATCTCGCCTCATCATCTGGCGAAAGCCGCCCAGGCATTGACCCGTCGTGGCTGGGTCGAAGCCCAGCGTGGTCGGTCGGGCGGTCTCCGAATGGCGATCGAGCCACGGCGTTTGACCATCGGTCGAGTCGTTCGCGAGATCGAACCCAGCCTGGCGATCGTCGAGTGCTTCGATCCTGACAAGGATCAGTGCAGGATCAGTGGCGCCTGCCGTCTCCGAGGCGCACTGGAGCGTGCCAAGGAAGCCTTTCTACGCGAGCTCGATGACGTTGCGCTCGAAGACCTGACCGCCAATCGCTCCGAGCTGATCACGCTCCTCGCTACCACTGCCTGATCCTGGCTGCAGAACGAAACGTCCTCAGTCACGAGTCACACCACGATGCAAGACGAAACGATGTCCCTTCCGGCGCCGAACCTCGACGAAGAAACGATTCGCCAGCTCGTGACCGCCTTCTATGCCCGCGCGCGAAACGACGCATCGCTTGGCCCGATCTTCGAACGGACCATTGCAGCCGAAGCTTGGCCGCAGCATCTCGATCGAATGGTCACGTTCTGGAGCTCGGTCTTGCTCGCGGCCGGGACGTATCGCGGCAACCCAGCCTCACGCCATGCCTTGCTTCCCGATCTCACCCCCGATCACTTCGTGCGTTGGCTCGCGCTTTTCGAATCCGTTGCCTTCGATGTGCTCCCGGCTGCAGACGCCGAGCGCGTCACCCGGATCGCAACGAATATGGGCCGAGGTCTCCAGCGCGTCGCCCTGCACCACCAAGTCGGCCCCACGATTGGAACGACGCCGCTGAGCTGACCGCGGCAAACGGCCGATACGGGTCGCGACTGCCCGCCTGCGGTTTAGCAGTCCGCCTGCGGACAGGTACTTCCAGGTTTTCAAGCCCAAACTTGACGGCCGTCAGGTTTTTCTCTACGATCTTTTTGTAAGCGTACATTTCTAATGATTCTGGCGCAAGAAAGAGTCTCCGCCGGTTGAGCGGCTGCTTCTTGCAGTCAGTTTCGCGAAAGGAAAACCCTTCGATGGCCTGAAGCCTTCGGAGGGTCACCGTGCCAGCGTTGGCAAACGGCGCCGGTGCCGTCGCGCGCAAGCTGTGGCCTCAGCGCCTCGGCTGTCTTCCCGTCGTACCAAGAAAGGAGAGAAGAAATGTCTGGATCGACCGCTTGTTTCCGCGTCGTCAAGTACCCGCTTGGCCTGAGTCTCGTATTCTGTTTGGCGACCCTCCTTCCGGACGTGAGTTGGGCCCAAACCAGCAGCGCTTCGATGCCAGCGTTCCGCAATGCCTTGCACGCTCCGCCGTCGGGCTGGAACGGCCCGGTCTTCGAGCTCAGTGACGACTATCCGACCGAGCACCCCGGCGACTGTCCGGAAACGGAATGCACCTGGCTGGCCCTAGACGTCGATTTTTCGGTCGATTTCGATGCGCCGCCGCCCGACTGGTACGAGGGCAAGTGGGATCAGTACATCGCGCGCATTCTCGACTACGTCAAGGAGGGGCAGGACCCGCAGCTTTCCAATGACGTCGGCTTCCAGGTGGATGTCGGGGGTGAAACGCGCTGGTTCCACGTGCCCTGGATGGCATACGACCCGACCGCCGGTCGAGAGTTCATTCATGGCACGACGAACGAGCGCACCGCCCACCTGTCTGATTTCCTCGGCAACGGACGCGGCATGGGTGTGCACACCTTGCCGAGTAGCGATTCGGCCTGTGAAGAGGAGTTCCCGCACGGATTCGAGACCTGGGCTGTGGGTGTCTACAATCAATGGGGCGGCTACTCCATCGGGCAGGTGTTTCCGAAGTCGGGCGTGCCCGCGATCGGTTCCTACATGGGGTCGCCGATGCCCGTAGGCCTACCGTTTTCAGAAGGTACCGTGGTGGCCAAGTTTCTGACCACCAACGCGCCCCCCAAGTGTGTTCCCTACCTGGAAGGCTCGCCCGAATGGCAGGTGCATCGCCATGCGATCACGCCTCGGTCCAGAGAGTACGCCTGCTTCCGGAGGGTTCAGGTCTCGAGACTCGCCCAGGTCGATGTTGCCGTGATCGACGAACGTTCGCCGACACGCTGGGTCTACGGAACGTTCGGCTACAGCGCCGAGGCCGAGGGCGACACCGTATGGGATCGCCTGGTGCCGGTCGGCATCCAATGGGGCTCGGATCCCTGGACTTTCCCCGCGGTGCCCGAGTCGGAGAGCATTCCTGCACGCCAGAGTGTGCTCAATCCGGATATTGGGATCTATGAGCACTTCGGCTGCCGTGGACGGCTTGCCGGCCCGGTCGACAATCCCATGTCGTCCTGCATGTCTTGTCATGGCTCGGCCTATGCTGCACCCAACGGCGCGCCGTCGGTCATCGGCACCAACTCGCCGCCAGCGTTTGGCTTCGATGGGATGTGCACCAACTACTCGCAAGACAACCAGAACTACTTCGCCAACGTCGTGCCACCGATGGGCTACAGCGGCGGTCAGTTCCCGAACAACCTGTCGCTCGATACCTCGCTCCAACTCCTGGTCGCGTTTACACAGTACGGCTACTTCAACACCGACGGTCAGCCGCAAGCCTGCACCGACCCCAACCAATTCTGAGCGACCCCATGAGCAAGCTCACGCGACGTGGTTTTCTCGCCACCACGGGTGGCGCGCTCGCAGCAGCCGGTGTGTCACCGGCCGCTCGAGCCCATCGCGAGCGTGCCTCGGCTGCCTCGCAAGAGTGGATTCTCGATGCGCAGTGGCTGAAGACGCACATCGACGATACGCCAGTAAAGCTGCGCACCTACGCGCTCGCCAACCATCATCCGACCATCCCAGGTCCTCTGCTCCAGACCCGACCCGGGGAGATCCTGAACATCACGGTTCGGAACCATCTCACGCCCTATGATTCCTCGCATTGGGCAGGAGATATGAACGTTCCGCACAAGCTGAACACGACCAATCTCCACCTCCACGGCCTGGAAATCGTGCCGCACCTCTTCGACCCGGTCGGAACCGAAGATCCGCACGCTCCGATGATCGCGATCGAGCCTGGTGGACAGTTTCGGTATCGCTTCAAGGTTCCGGACGATCAACCGCCCGGGCTCTTCTGGTACCACCCGCATCACCATGGGTCCACAGCCGTGCAGGCGGTCAGCGGCATGGCGGGTGCGCTGATCGTACGAGGCGATATCGACGAGGTGCCGGAGATCAAGGCGGCGCGTGACATTACGCTCGCCATTCAAGATATCGGTCTCTTCCCGAGCGACGACCCGACCGAGAAGGGCACCTGGACGTACGAGCCCCTCCAGAACGCCATCTGGGACACCTTTGCGAGCAAGGTGCGCA
>CALFAM010000280.1 GCA_937948815.1 uncultured bacterium | reverse complement strand
GCAGCTGCCGGGGATCGTTGAAGACTACACGGCCGAGCTGGAAGCGGGTCCTTTCTCATTCAAGATTGAGATCGATGTAAAGCAGGCGGTCCGCAAGCCTCGTGTCGTGATTCGGCACCCGACTTGGTCCCCCTCAACTTACGAAGATTCGGACGACCACCGTACCTTGAGCTTTCAGCTTGTAGAAGTTTGGGTCGAGTAGTCGGTCGCTTCGGCGGAATGATGCCGTGTCAGCTCATCCAGGGAGAGCTACCTTGCACAGCGGTATTCCCATGACCCGGGGGTGCCGCTGCTGTTGCCGATGCTCCCTACGGAGGCGTGACCACAGGAACCGTTGCCGAAAACGCTAGCGGACACGGCTTGGAAGCCGGAGACGAAGAGTGGGCTGGCAGTGTTGGTCGTCCATTCCCACTCGTCTTCCATGTCCGTGATCGCGAACAAGGCCGCGTCGGCGCAGGCGACGGTCCATTCGAAGGCTTCGGGGAGGCGCATGCCGTCTTTCAGGCATTCGAGTCGGGCGGCGAACCAACTCATGGTCGTGCCGCCATCTCGTTCGAAGCGTTCGATGAGCCAACCGATATCACCTGGCAGGCAAGAACCGCCCGCAGTGGGCTCGGATGCCGCATGGATGTCGAACATTAGGGCGCCTGATTTGATGCAGATCTCGGTGTAGGCATTGGGCGGCGTGGTGTCGGCGATGGTGTTTCCGTAGGTGCCAGCGTTGGCCGAGGAGCCTGGGCTGGCCGCCGCAGCTGTGGTTTGGAAGGTGCCATCTGGAAAGCCGAAACCAGTCTGCGACGAAATTTCTCCAACAGCGTTCAAACTTCCCGTGACTTCGGTGTCGGACTGCAAGGCGATCGGTTGCGCCCCACTCGCGAGGTTCGTTCCCCCGGGGATCGATTCGAAGTCGATGGAAACGATTTCATCTCCGGCCAGGGTCGGCGTGGCCAGCAGGGCGAAGAGCAGAAGACTGGGTCGATAGGATTTCGTTTTCATGGCGCGGTCCGTGGGTCGTGGGTTGGTTCATTGGCGGTTGCATCCTGCTGGGTAAGACACCACCGAGAGCGGGGCGTCCAGTCCGGTCTTCCCGAGATCACGGTTGTCTCGGGCGCGCGCGGTGGGGATGTGCGGGCCGGCAGCAATGGGAGAGCTTGGCGCGCCGGCGGCTGCTCAGGGTGCGTGCGACGGGATGTGGTAAACATGGGCGCAATGTCCAAGCTCACGCGTCAGATGGGTCTCTTGGGGCTGGCGGCGACGGGGATTTGCTCGATGCTCGGGGCGGCGATCAATGTGGTGCCGTTCATGCTGCAGCGCAGCGTGCCGGGAATCGGGCCCTATGTGCTGCCTGCGTACTTGTTCGCGGCGGTGCCGGCGATCTTGGCGGCGCTGGCGTACGCGATGTTGGCATCGGCGATGCCGCGGGCCGGGGGTAGCTACGTCTTCGCGAGCCGGGCGCTGAGCCCGTATCTCGGCTTCGTCGCGAGCTTCTCGCAGTGGTTCGGCTTGTCGATCGCCATGGGCGTGGTCTCGTATCTGGTCGTCCCATTCCTGCGCGATGTCGCGGCAGCGGTGGGCTGGGTTGGGGTCGCGTCCTCGCTCGAGATGGGGCCGGTGCGGGTCACGCTCGCGTTGGCGTTCATGTGGATTTTCGCCCTGGTCAACCTGCGCGGCGTCCGGCTCTACGAGCGGATTCTGGTGCCGCTGATGTTCCTGATGTTCGCACTTGGCAGCGTGGTCATCGTGGCGGGATTCATGTTCGATTCGTCGGACTTCGCAGCCGCGGTCGCGGCGCAAGACGGCGGTTCGATTCCCACCGTCGAAGCGACGGAGGCGCCACCGTTCCGCTGGTCGACGTTCCTTGCGGCCGCAGCGATTCTCTTTTCGAGCTTCATCGGCTTCGACTCGATCGCCCAGGCGGGCGGTGAGGCACGCAATCCGCGACGCAACCTGCCGCTCGCCATCGGCATCGCGATCGTCACGGTCGGGGGCTTCTACCTGCTGTTCACCGCGGCGATCTACCATGCGGTGCCATGGACCTACATTGCCGAGCAAGCGCAGACCCGCGACCTGACGGCGCCCGGTCTGCTCGGCTACCTGCTGCCCTCTGGCTGGACGGTTGCGATCGTCGCTGGGGCAGCGGTGGCGTTGCTCAATGACCTGCCGGCGATGCTGATGGCGGTCTCACGCTTGATGTTCGCCTGGGGCGACGACGGCATCTTTCCCCGCCAGGTGGCGACGATCGACCCGCGCTACAAGACGCCGCGGGTTGCCATCCTAGCCAGCGCCGGCATGGCGTCGGTCGGGATTCTCGGCAGTCACTTTGCCGGTGACTTCTTCCTGGGCATCGATATCCTGGTGACCTCGATGTTGGTCAATTTCTTGCTCATGTGTGTCAGCGTGCTGATGCTTCCAAGCACGAATGCGCGGCTGGCCGCGCAGATGGCGATCGGTGGCTCGCGCGGTATGCGGGCGCTCGTCGGCGGGCTCGGTACGGCGCTTCTGAGCGTCTTCCTGGTCGTTCACATCAGCAAGGATCTGGCAGCTGAGGTCGATGCGTGGTACTTCCATTCGACGCCGGTGTGGTTGGGCGTCATGGCCTTGGCGACGCTGATCTACCTGCGCGAGCGCGGCAAGCTCCTGCGCGCCGGTGTCGACTTCGCAGCCAAGTTCCGCACGCTTCCCGAGGAGTAGGCAGGGATGAGCAAAGCGATCGATCGGTGCCAACTGGCGCCCGACTTCAGCATCTCGCGTGTGCTCACCGGCCTGTGGCAGATCGCCGACATGGAGCGCGACGGTGCGACCGTCGATACTGCGGCGGCCGCGTCGGCCATGGCGCCGTATGCCGATCTCGGGCTCACGACTTTCGACATGGCCGACCACTATGGTTCGGCCGAAGAGATCGCGGGCCACTTTCTCGAGAGCCGCCGAAGGGCGGGTGGGGGAGCGGTCGAGCTGTTGACCAAGTGGGTGCCCAAACCCGGCGCCCTTTCGCGAGACGACGTACGGGAAGCGGTCGAAAGGGCGCTTCGCCGGCTGCGGACGGATCGCATCGATCTGCTGCAGTACCACGCCTGGAACTATGCGGACGCACGCTGGCTCGATGGCTTGTTCTGGCTTCAAGAGTTGAAGCACGAAGGGTTGATTCGCCATCTCGGCGTCACCAACCTGGATACCCGTCACCTGTCGATGGCCCTGGCGAGCGGCATCGAAATCGTTTCCAACCAAGTGTCATTCTCCCTGGTCGACCAGCGGGCACGTGGCGCGATGAGCGGGCTTTGCGCGGAGCATGGCGTCAAGTTGCTGGCATTCGGCACGCTTGCCGGCGGCCTTCTCACCGACCGCTGGCTGGGCAAGCCCGAGCCGGACGCCGCCGCGCCCGCCACGTGGTCACAGATGAAGTATCGGCGGTTCATCGATGTGGTCGGCGGTTGGTCACGTTTTCAGCGTCTGCTCACCGTCCTGCGCAAGGTCGGCGACCGTCACCAGGTGTCGATCGCCAATGTCGCCTGCCGGGCGATCCTCGATCAGCCGGCCGTCGCGGGTGTGATCATCGGCGCGCGCCTCGGCGAGCGCCACCATCGAGACGATGCTGCCCGTCTGTTCGGCTTTAGCCTCGACGAGGAGAGTCGCGACGCGATCGATCGGGCGGTCGCCGAGCTCGAACCGGTTCCCGGTGACTGTGGCGACGAGTACCGCAAACCACCTTTTCTCACCGCGTCAGGCGATCTCAGCCATCACCTCGACAGCATGCCGCCCGCCTTCGATGTCACCGAGCGCCCCGATGGTCGCAAGCTGGTGCTGAGTGGTACGTCCTGGGAGACGCTGGCCGGCTACTGCCGCGCCGTGCGCCATGGTGACCGCATTCTCGTCTCCGGCACCACTGCGACACATGGAGACCGTGTGATCGGTGGTGATGATCCGGCTGCGCAGACACACTTCATCATCGACAAGATCGAAGGCACGCTTCACAGCCTGGGCGCCGGACTGTGCGACATCGTGCGCACCCGGGTCTTCGTGCGTGACCTCGACGACTGGGAGCCGGTGGCGCGCGCTCACGGTGAGCGCTTCGCCGACATTCAGCCCGCCAACACCCTGGTGCAAGCGGGACTGGTCGGCGCGCCGTATCGGGTCGAGGTCGAGGCCGAGGCCATCGTCCGCGACACGATGGCTTGACGCCAGGCAGGGATCCGGCGAAGCCCGTCACGATTCGGTTGGCGCGGTGGTAGCATTCACGTTCTAGGTTTAGCGACTGATTCACGGGGGTGGTCTGGAGTCTGCGCCATCGGCGTGCTCTGGACGACGGTCGTGTCGCCTGTCGGACGGCATGCTGGATTGCTGGCGTACCGTCCAGGAGAAGAACGATGAAGTGTTGCTTCTGGGTCGTGGCATCCGTCTGCTTCGGTCTGCTCGCGCCGCTCGGGGCCCAGGTCGTCGACGACGATCGGCCAGACGCGTCTGTCGTGTCGGATACCGATCCCGCGAGCTTGCCACGCACCTGGCGCCTCGACTTCTATCAGACGGGTGACGCCGGTTCCGAGGTCCTCAGCCTCGATCGGGTGGTCGTCGAGCCACTGGCTTGGCCGAGCCCGCTCGGCGGCGAGGCGCTCCCGACCGATCGCGGCGTCTATCGCTTCCAGGTTTTGGGAAGCGACGGTCGCTTGATTCACTCGCGCGGCTTCAGCTCGATTTTCGCCGAATGGCAGTCGACCGTCGAAGCGTCCACCGTTCGCCGCTCGTTCCACGAGTCGCTGCGCTTTCCCGAGCCCAGCGAGATCGTCGAGATCGTGGTCGAGCGACGCGATGCGGACAATGTCTTCCAAGAGATCTGGCGTGTTCGGGTCGACCCCGCGGACCCGTTTACGGTGCGCATTCCGCCGCCACGCCAGGAAGTCATCGCCTTCGAGGAGAACGGTGCGCCCGGAGACAAGGTCGACCTCCTCTTGCTGGGTGACGGCTACCGCGAAGCGGATTGCGCCTCGGCCTTTGCTGCGCACGGCCAGCAGATGGTCGATGCGCTATTCGCGCAAGAGCCCTTCGCAGCGCGCCGGCAAGACTTCAATGTCTGGGGCATCTGCCCGCCGGCAGCCGAGTCCGGCATCTCGCGGCCATCGCTCGGTCGCCAGCTCGCTTCGCCCTTGCGGTCGACCTACGATGTCTTCGGCTCGGCGCGCTACCTGTTGACCCTCGACAATCGGACCTTGCGTGCGGTTGCGGCCTGGGCGCCCTATGAGTTCGTGGTCATTCTGAGCAATGGCGATACCTACGGTGGTGGCGGCCTGTTCAACCGCCACGCCGCGGTGTCCATGGCCAGCGGCTTTCGCGACTACGTCTTCGTCCACGAGCTCGGTCATCACTTTGCCGGTCTGGCTGACGAGTACTACACCTCACCCGTCGCCTACCAGCCGCCAGATCGCGTGACCGAACCCTGGGAGCCGAATGTCACCGCCTTGCTCGACACCGGAAATCCCAAGTGGGGCGATTTGCTCTCGCCCGATGTCGCCCTTCCGACACCGTGGCCCAAGGGCACGTTCGAGCGCTATGCCAGCCAGTTCCAGAGTCGTCGCGAGGAGATTCGCGCCGGGGGTCTTCCCGAGTCCGAGATGGACGCGCACTTTCGCTCACAACAGGGCATCGAGAAAGCGCTGCTCGGTGTCAGCGAGAACGCCGGCAAGGTGGGAGCGTTCCAGGGCGCGAACTACGACGCCGAAGCGTTCTACCGCTCCGAGATCGACTGCGTGATGTTCACCCGCAACGAGGTGCCCTTCTGCCGCGTGTGCCAGCGTGCGCTCGAAGCCGTGATCAATCGCTACGCGCCTCCGTGATTCGATGCCCGTGATGCGGTGACCGTGACATGGTCATTGCGAGCCGAACGCGGCGCCGTCGTCTCGAAGCGTCGTCCCTGCCCAGCTCGTCTCCGATCCCCGATTCCTCGACCACCCGTGCGTTGGCGCGAGGGGGGCAATACGCCCCCAGCGCGACGCCTTTGGAACTGAAGCCCACGCTTCGGGTGCGGGTCTAATTCAGCCCGTCACCACCACGGTTCCGGCGCGAGAGGAGGCTCTATGAGCACGACTGGGGAAGTCACTGGCTGGCTGCAGGCATGGCGGACAAAGGGGCCCGAGGCATTGGAGCAGCTGCTGCCGCTCGTCTACGGCGACATGCGGACACTGGCGCGTCGGCAGCTTGCCAGTGAGCGTGCCGGTCATACGCTTCAGCCGACGGATCTCGTCCACGAGGTCTACTTGCGCCTGGCGTCCGGCGGTCGGCCGCGATGGGTCAATCGACGCCAGTTCTTCGCGGTGGCCACGCGCCTGATGCGCACCTTGCTGATCGATCATGCGCGGGCGCGCTCGGCTACGAAGCGAGGCGGCGCGCGTTGTTTGGTGCCGCTGGCGACAACGATGACCGAGCCGGCAGCCGCGGGCGGAGCAGCCGACGGATCGTTGGCGCGCCAGTCCGTGCGCCGCCAGATCGCAGCTGATGTGCTCGCCGAGCTGCTTGCCCTGGAGGACAGCCTCGCGCGCCTGGCGGCGTTCGATGCACGCAAGTGCAAGACCATCCAGCTTCGCTACTTGGCTGGCATGACGATCGACGAAACGGCCAGCACGCTTGGGGTCTCCACGGCCACCGTGATTTTGGACACCCGGCTGGCGCGGGCCTGGCTGCACCGTGACCTCAGCCGTTCATGACCAGCCACCAGCCACCAGCCACCAGCCACCGGTGATCGGCGACCCATGAGCCTGGAGCCGATGCCGCGGGGCCGCTGGCGCGCTGTGGAGTCGCTGTTCGCGGATGCCTTGGCGCAGCCTGCCCGTCAGCGTGCGGCGTGGCTGACCGAGCGCTGTGGTGACGATGCCGTGCTGGAAGCCGAGGTGATCGGCCTGCTGGCGGCCGACGAGCTGGTGCACGGGGCGGCGCTGGTCGGCGAAACGTTCGGAGACGAAGGCGATGGACCGATCGTCCGGGGGGAGAAGTGCCGGTACCGTCTGCTCGATCGACTCGGCGAGGGTGGCACCAGCACGGTATATCTGGCCATTCCTCAGCAAGCGGGGGACGGCGCTGAGGTCCCACGCACAACAGCCGTCACGAGCTGCTCAGAAGGGCCCGGATCGAGGTCCGACGTCAACGGCGAGGCCCATGTTGCCGTCAAGATTCTGCGCGGCGAATTGGACGCGGCCACCGCCCAGCGATTCGTTACCGAAGCCCGGGTTCTTGCCTACTTGGATCATCCAGCCATCGCGCGCCTGGTCGATTCCGGGACCACGGAGAGCGGGCGACCGTTCGTGGTCACGGCATTCGTTCGGGGCGAGCCGATCGATCGCTACTGTCACCGGCAGAATCTCGACATTCGCGCTCGACTCCGCCTGTTTCTCGATGTCTGCGAAGCAGTGCGGGAGGCCCACCAGGCCCTGGTGATCCATCGCGATCTCAAGCCGGGCAATGTGCTGGTGCGCGAGGACGGGCAGCCGGTCCTCCTCGACTTCGGCCTGGCCCGATGGTTCGGGTCGCCTGGGGCGCTTCGTGCTGGGGCGGCGCCCACGGAGACATGCAACCGCATGCTCACGCTGTGTAGCGCGAGCCCAGAGCAGATTCGAGGCGAGCCGCTGACCACAGCGACCGATGTCTACGGTCTGGGCGTGCTGCTCTATCGCTTGCTCGCCGGACGGGCACCTTTTGCGGCCTGGCACGATCGCCCGGCCGAGCTGGCCCGCGCGATCTGTGAGCGAGATGCCTTGCCACCGAGCCGCGCCGTCGGCGAGCCCGCAAGGCTTCGAACCGACCCAATGGACACAGATGAATCGGATGGGGAGACCGAGCGACTCGTCATCTGGTCCGACCGCTGGGCGCGTCGCCTTCGAGGCGATCTCGATGCCATCGTCGCCACCGCCATGCGCAAGCGCGCGAAACATCGGTATCCATCGGTCGGGCGGCTGGCGGACGACATTCGTCGGCATCTAGACGGGCGTCCGATTCGGGCCCGTCGGGCCGGCTTGTGGATCCGTGCCGGCAAGCTCCTGCGCCGTCACCGGGTCGCTGCCACGGCGGGTCTCACCCTGGCCGTTGGGCTCTTGATCGCGCTGGCGACCGCGTTGGTCCAGGAACAGCGCATGGCCGAGCAGCGCAACCGCGCCGAGCAGGCGCTTTCGTTCTTGGTCGGCATGCTGCGCTCGGCGGATCCTGCACGTGCAGGCGGCAAGACCGTGACGGCGCGGCAGATGCTCGATACGGGTGCCGAACGTGTCCAGACGGAGCTGGCGGATCAGCCCGATCTCCAAGCGCGCTTGCTCGGCGCGGTCGGTTCCGTCTACTTGTCGATCGGCGCGGCTGAGCAGGCTGACGCAATGCTCAGTCGGGCGCTCGCGCTGCGCCGCACGCTCTACGGTGACCACGTCCATGTCGAGCTCGCCGAGTCCCTGAACAGCCTGGCTGATTTGCGGGTCGATCAGGGGCGCTATCCGGAGGCCGAGGAGCTCTACCGTGAAGCCCTGGCGCAACGTCGGACGCTGCATGGCTCACGGCATCTCGAGGTTGTGACCAGTCTGCGCGGTCTGTCCAATGCGTTGCGCGGCCAAGCACGCTACGAAGAGGCTGCCCAGGGCTATCGCGAGGCGATGACGCTTCTCGAGGCGCTGTCGGCCACGGATAGCGCGGATGCGGGCGACACGCTCAACGATCACGCCATGCTGCTCCACGACCGTGCTGATTTCGATGGGGCACAACGGCTCTACCGTGCAGCCCTGGACCTGCGGCGCAAACTCTTCGCCGGCGATCATCCATCGGTGTCGGACAGTCTGCACAACCTGGCGTCTCTTCTTCGATCGCAGCGACGCTTCGCCGAGGCTGTGCCACTCTTCGAGGAATCGCTCGCCATGGCGGAGCGTCTCCACGGCAGGGACTCGGCCAGCCTCAGCGCGATCGTGCAAAACCTCGGCATGATCGCGCTCGAAGAGGCGGACCATGCGCGGGCCGAGGCCTACTTTTCGCGCGCCCTGGCGATCGATCGAGCGGCGTGGGAACACAACCATCCGCAAATTGCGACCAATGTCTATCACCTTGGCCTGGTGGCCCAGCGACAGGGAGACGTGACAGGAGCCGAGCCCCTGTTTCGTCAGGCGATCGACAGCTACCGGCAGACGCTTGGTGACGATCATCCATGGCTCGCCTTTCCCTTGGTCGCCTACGGGGTTCTCTTGGTGGAGACGGGTCGCAGCGCGGAAGCGGAAGCTGTGCTGGGTGAGAGCCTGACCATTCGACGGCAGGTTCTGGATGACGATCATTGGCTGGTCGCCGAGTCCGAGAATGCCTATGCCTGGTGTCTGTGGCACCTCGGCCGCCGGCAGGAAGCGCGGCCCATGTTGGCTGCGAGCTTGGAGCATCTGCGCGCTGCTCTGTCTCCGGACGATCCGCGCTTGCTGGGTGCCGAAGCGCGGCAGCGAGTGATCGCTGCCGCGCGGGAGGGGTGACAGCGCCCGAACGATTAGGGCAAGAGGCCGGCCTCCGGATCGGTCTCGTTGCTGCCGCCACCGCCGCTGATCGGCGGTGGGTCACCGTCCGCGAAGTCCGGAATGAGCCACTCGCGCATCGGATCGCCGATGACATCAATGCCGTCGACCGTGCCGGTCGAGACGTCGATCGCCGCGGTTCCTTCCGTACCCGTACCGGAGCTGACGCAAATCGCCAGGGTCTCCGGATCTTCATAGGTCCAGGTGCCGAAGCCGAAGGGCAGACCGGGGAAGGGCGCCGTACCGCAGGCGAATCCCGCCAGGTTGAAGATCCGCCACTCGTAGTCGAACAGGTTGGGCACCGAATCGTTGATCGCGGTGGAGTAGCCTGGCCAGTCGCCGCTGACGCGGATCAGGGGTGACAGCTTGCGTGTCCGTGTCGTGTTGCCGATGGTGACCGAGTAGCCGTTGCCGGGCTCGGCGGCTGCCGTGCTCATCAGGATCTCGCCGTAGGCCTTCATGAAGTGATCTTCGTGGCCGTCGGGATCGTTGTAGAGCGGATGGCTCGCCGGATCGAGGATCTCGCGGACGCTCCAGCCGATCAGTCGGTCGGTGGGATTGCAGGCGCGAATGCGCATCCAGCCAAAGCCGGTTGGGCCGGTGCCGCCGCTCCCGGTCGCCGGGTAGCCGAACGTACCCGGCACGATGCGAATCGCGGCATTGGGAGCCAGCGATGGAATGTTGCCGGCTCCGATCAGCACACCCATGTTGTCGAAGTACTCGATCGAAACCGAGGTCGGGTCCGTGCCGACATTGGCCAGGGTGACGAACGTCTCGATCAAAGGATCCGGGCTCGCCTCGAAGGAAAGCTCGGGATTCATCAAGAAGCCGGCCGGCGCACCTTGCAGAATGGTCGACGCCATGCGGAAGCGCTTGCCGAGCGTGAGGCTGCCCGCGGCCGCGTCAGCGAAGACGTCCGGGAAGAGCACGTTGCCGAGAATCGGCTCGCCACCCAGACTGGTGACCCGAATGGAAATGTCGAGGTCGGTCGCCGGGGCTGCCAGCAAGGCGAAGAGCAGCTGCTGCCACAGGCCGACTGGGAACGGTGGCTGTGAATTGACTAGGGCATCGATCTCATTGAGCGGAATTCCCGTCGACTCGATCCAGGTGCCGCCCGGTGGAATCACCACGATCGGTCGGAACGGTACGACGGTCGTGCCACCGGTCGGCACAGAGATCACGAGATCCATGCGAGTCGCGATTGTGCTGTCGCCCGGATTGGTCACCGACACGATGGGCGTCATGCCGTTGTAGATGTCTTCCGTGGCCGATGCGGTGAACGGCATCGGGCCGGCCCATAGCTCGCTGGTCTGTTGAATGCTCTGGAGTTGCTCCATGGCGGTCGCACCGGGTGGGCGTGTCGACGACCGAGGGATCGCGTCGGTATCGCACGTCGTACCACCAAACAAGCAGTAGGTGTGATGGATCACCGAGCCGACGATCGGTGGGTCGCCAGCCGCCACCGTGACCCGCGCCGAGCCCACGCCTTCGCCGCCGCATCCCGTGGCTGGGTCGAGCGGAACAGCCGAGAGAATCTCCGTCTGCTCGGGCTGCAGCGTGATGGTCTGCAGCGCACAGGCTGCTGGTGGGAACGGCACGGTGGAGCTCATGTCCTGCCCCAAATGGTCGAAGAACCGAACCGTGACCGTGGTCGCCGTGGTGTTGCTCGTGTTGCTGACAGAGAGCGCGCTGGTCATGTCCCCCAACGCGTCCCCCGGCCCTGGCCGGTGAATCAGACCGGCCGCGATCTTCACGTCGTCCGGCGCACCCTGCAGGTGCGTCGACGAGTGCACGAAGAGATGGTCACGCGTCGGAAAAGCCTCGGTCGGTCGCCCCATCGGAGCCGGAACTTGAACCGGGTCGATCGGGCGCACACAAACCGGCGGCTGCGCATCCACACGCGCCGGCACTGCCCCCAAGACCATCGCCGCCCCCGACAAGACGGCGAGCGCGATGTGTGGAAAACCTCGGTTGAAACAGGCTTCTAGCTTCATCGTCTTTCTCCTTGCCACTGCACCGCACGATGCCCCAGACCGGCATCGCGGCCCGCATGGACCACACTGCCGGCCGCACACACACGGCGCGTTTCCTACTCATGCGGAAAAGGAAGGAAAACCCAATGAAGAAATCTCAGCCGTGGGTGAACGTTTCCGTTGCTCGTCCTTTTGCTTCAAAGCCGGAACATGCTTACCTCTGAACGAGTGTTTTCCGTTTCGCCCCTCGTGCTTCGAGCGTTCCCTGGGTCGAGCGTTTTCAGCAGTCGTCACGACGTCCGATCCGATGTGATGTCCGAGCTCGCGCCACTCCGGCAGCGTTGTTGGTAGTGAGAGGTTCGTCAACCCATCAACATGCGTACGGAGGCACTCATGTCGCGCCGACAACCATTCAAACAGGCTGGATTTCTGGCGCCCGTGCGGAACGGGCTTCTCGGGCTCTTTGCCCTCTTGTTGGTGCTCGCCGGTGGGCCTTCGCTGGCGGTTGGCAGTGCGTGTGCGTTCACGACACCTGGGCCGGGCGGTGGGTTGATGCCGGCGACGGAGAAGGCGTATCAGGATATCGAGCAGGCACTTCGCGCACTGCGCCTGCGGGCGAATATTGCGATCTATCAGTCGAGCTCTGTGGGCAATGCCGCGGCGCAGCCGACGGGGCCCAACCAGGGGCAGATTGTCTACAACCCGGGCTTTATGGGCCAGATGCATTCCCAGAATCCATGGGCGCCGGTGGCGATCATGGCGCACGAACTCGGGCACATCGTGGGGCCGACGACGTGGAGCCCGGACTCGTGGAGCCGGGAACTGGGGGCCGACTTCGTGTCGGGCTGTGCGCTGAAGCGACTCGGTGTGCGCTTCGACGATGCGACATCGGCGCTGCGTGCCATGTTCACGAGCTATGGCAGCAGGAGCCATCCCGATACTCCACGTCGGCTGGCTGCCATGCGGGACGGCTACC